>NZ_JABXFH010000001.1:0-378581 GCF_013372745.1 Janthinobacterium sp. BJB401
CCTACCAAAACATCCTCTTCACCATCGAACAGGGTATCGCCACCCTGACCCTGAACCGTCCCGACAAGCTCAATAGCTTCACGCAAGCCATGCACGAGGAAGTGCGCGACGCGATTGCGAAAGTCAACGCCGATAGTTCCGTGCGCGTGTTCGTGCTGACGGGCGCGGGCCGCGGTTTTTGCGCGGGCCAGGATTTGTCCGACCGCGCCGTGGAACCCGGCTCGAAGGGCGTGGACCTGGGCGAGTCGGTGGAAAAAAACTACGCACCGCTGGTGCTGGCCTTGAAAGCCTTGCCCATGCCCGTGATTTGCGCCGTCAACGGCGTGGCCGCCGGCGCGGGCGCCAACCTGGCGCTGGCCTGCGACATCGTCATCGCCGGCAAGTCGGCCAGCTTCGTCGAAGTGTTTTGCAAGCTGGGCCTGATCCCGGACACGGGTGGCACCTTCTTCCTGCCACGCCTGATCGGTTCGGCGCGCGCCATGGGCCTGGCCATGCTTGGCGAAAAACTGACGGCGGAAAAGGCGGAAGACTGGGGCTTGATCTGGAAATGCGTCGAGGATGCTGAACTGGTGCAGGAAACGCGCAAGCTGGCCGTACACTTTTCCACGGCGCCGACCAAGGGTCTGGCGTTCACCAAGCAGGCGCTGGCTCTCAGTGGCGCCAACACCCTGCCGCAGCAGCTGGCGCTGGAAGCGCGCATGATGAGCGATCTCGGACACAGCGACGATTACCGCGAAGGCGTGGCCGCCTTCATGGAAAAGCGCGCACCGCAATTCAAGGGACACTGATATGGCAGCTTTGGACAACAACAGTATCGTCGCCGTCATCGGCAGTGGCGCCATGGGGGCCGGTATCGCGCAGGTGGCCGCGGCGGCCGGCTACAGAGTCAAACTGTATGACACCCGCGCGGAAGCCGTCAGCAAGGCTTTGCTCGACATCGGCAAGATGTACGCGAAGCTGGCCGACAAGGGCCGCATGACGGCCGATGAAGCCACGGCCGCCACGGCGCGCCTGCAGGCGGCGGGCAGCCTGGCCGATGTGAGCGATTGCGCCCTGGTGGTGGAAGCCATCGTGGAAAACCTCGACGTCAAGCGCGGCCTGTTCGCGGAACTGGAATCACTGGTGGCCGACGACTGCATCCTGGCGACGAACACGTCGTCGATTTCCGTCACGGCGATTGCCGCCAAACTGCGCCGCCCGGAACGCCTGGTCGGCATGCATTTCTTTAATCCCGTGCCCCTGATGGCGCTGGTTGAAGTGATCAGTGGCCTGGCCACCAGCGAACAAGTGGCCGCCACCGTCTACGATACGTCGATCGCCTGGGGCAAGAACCCCGTGCATGCGAAATCGACGCCGGGCTTCATCGTCAACCGTGTCGCCCGTCCGTTTTACGCGGAAGGTTGGCGCTTGCTGAACGAACAGGCGGGCGATGCCGCCACCATCGATGCCGTGCTGCGTGAAGCGGGCGGTTTCCGCATGGGCCCATTCGAGCTGATGGACCTGATCGGCCACGATGTGAATTTCTCCGTCACGCAATCCGTGTTCGGCGCTTATTTCAACGACCCGCGCTTCACGCCGTCCGTGCTGCAGCACGAAATGGTCAACGCCGGTTTCCTCGGCCGCAAATCGGGCCGCGGCTTTTACCCGTATGGCGAAGGCGCCGTTGCCCCCGTGGCGCAGGCGGAAAGCGCGCAAGCGACCCCGGAATTCGTCGCCCTGTCAGCCGCCATCGGCGGCGATGGCCGTGGCCACAGTGGCATCATCCGCAGCCTGGTGCAGCGGCTCGAGCAGGTGGGCATCACCGTCAGCCGCCGTGTGACGCAGGAAGGCCAGGCGCACGACGAGGCGCCAGCCCTGCATTGCCATGGCGCCGCGATTTACCTCACCGATGGGCGCAGCGCCACCCAGCGCGCGCACGACAACCAGCATCCGGATACGGTGCTGTTCGACCTGGCGCTCGATTATGCTGGCGCCAAGCGCATCGCCGTGGCCCGTGCGGACCAGTGCAGCGACGCCGCCTACGCGGCCGTCGTCGGCCTGTTCCAGGCGGCCGGTTTCATCGTCACTCGCCTGGACGACGTGCCTGGCCTGGCCGTCATGCGCACCGTCGCCATGCTGGCCAACGAGGCGGCCGACGCCGTCAACCAGGGCGTGTGCACGGTGGCCGCCGTCGATATCGCCATGCAGAAGGGTGTCAATTATCCGCGCGGGCCGCTGGCCTGGGCCGATGCCGTCGGCGTCCAGCACATCGTCACCGTATTGCAGCACCTGGCGCTGGGCTATGGCGAAGACCGCTACCGGGTCTCGCCGCTGCTGCGCCGCAAACTTGCCAATGGAGATCGCTTTCATGCCGAATGAAGACCACAACATCACTGCACAAGCGCTGGCTGAAGCGGCCGCCGCCTCCATGCTGTCGCGTGACAACGCCACCGCCGCCATGGGTATCGCCCTGGCCGCAGTGGGCCCCGGCCATGCGCGCATGACGATGACGGTGCGCGCCGACATGCTCAATGGCCACCAGACCTGCCACGGCGGCTTCATCTTCGCCTTGGCCGACAGCGCCTTCGCCTTTGCCTGCAATAGCTACAACATGAACACCGTGGGCGCCGGCTGCACCATCGATTACCTGGCGCCGGGCCGTGAAGGCGACGTGCTGACGGCGCATGCCGTCGAACAGGCGCTGGCGGGCAAGAGCGGCGTCTACGACGTCAAGGTCAGCAACCAGGAAGGGCGCGCCATCGCGCTCTTCCGCGGCAAGTCGATCCGCGTGGCCGGTGAAGTTATCAGCAATTGAAGTGACAAGAGCAGGCTTGAACTGCCAGTACCGATTGAACAGTTAAAGAATTAAACAGGAGACAATGATGGTCCAACGTACGCCTTCCCCAAATGACCTTGAGCCGATCGAGCGCGCCAGCAAGGATGAACTGCAGGCGCTGCAGCTCGAACGCATGAAGTGGACGCTCAAGCACGCGTATGACAACGTGCCCCATTACCGCGCCGCTTTTGACGAAGTGGGCGTGCATCCGGACGACCTCAAATCCCTGTCCGACCTGGCCAAATTCCCGTTCACCGATAAAAAAGTCTTGCGCGATAATTATCCGTTCGGCCTGTTCGCCGTGCCGCGCGAGCAAGTGGTGCGCATCCACGCGTCCAGCGGCACCACGGGCAAGGCCACGGTGGTCGGCTACACGCAGAACGACATCGACACCTGGGCCAACGTGGTGGCGCGCTCGATCCGCGCCGGCGGTGGCCGCGCGGGCGACATGGTGCATATCTCCTACGGCTACGGCCTGTTCACGGGCGGCCTGGGCGCGCACTACGGCGCCGAGCGTTTGGGCTGCACGGTCATCCCGATGTCGGGCGGGCAGACGGAAAAGCAGGTGCAATTGATCCAGGATTTCAAGCCGTCCATCATCATGGTCACGCCATCGTACATGCTCAACATCATCGAGGAATTCACGCGCCAGGGTCTGGACCCGGCCGAATCGTCGCTGAAGGTGGGTATCTTCGGCGCCGAACCGTGGACGGACGCCATGCGTTCTGAAATCGAGGCGCGCGCCGGTATCGACGCCGTCGATATCTACGGCCTGTCCGAAGTGATGGGGCCTGGCGTGGCATCCGAATGCATTGAAAGCAAGGACGGCCCCGTCATCTGGGAAGACCATTTTTATCCGGAGATCATCGACCCGGAAACGGGCGAAGTGCTGCCGGACGGCGAAGAGGGCGAACTGGTGTTTACCTCGCTGTCGAAAGAGGCGCTGCCCATCATCCGTTACCGCACGCGCGACCTGACCCGCTTGCTGCCGCCGACCTCGCGCTCGATGCGCCGCATCGGCAAGATCACTGGCCGTTCCGACGACATGCTGATCATCCGCGGCGTGAACGTCTTCCCCACGCAGATCGAAGAGCTGATCCTCAAAATGCCGCGTCTGGCGCCGCAATACCAGCTGGTGGTGACGCGCGACGGCCACCTCGACAAACTGGAAGTGATCGCCGAGCTGCGCATCGACCTGACCGCCACCATCTCGGCCAGCGAAACGGACGCGCTGGCGCGCGAGCTGGAACACCGCATCAAGACACACGTGGGCGTGAGCACGCGCGTGCGTCTGGTGGCCGCCGCCGGCATCGAACGCACCTTGACGGGCAAGGCCCGCCGCGTGGTCGACCAGCGCCCGAAGATTTTCTCCTGATAGCCCGCCCGAACAAGGAACCCAACATGAACGAAGCCTTTATCTGTGACGCCGTACGCACACCCTTCGGCCGCTACGGCGGTGCGCTGTCCAGCGTGCGCGCGGACGACCTGGGCGCGCTGCCGATCGCCGCGCTGATCGCCCGCAACCCGTCCGTCGACTGGTCCGCCATCGACGACGTATTTTACGGCTGCGCCAACCAGGCGGGCGAAGACAACCGCAACGTGGGTCGCATGGCCGCGCTGCTGGCCGGCTTGCCGGCGGCAGTGCCGGCCAATACCATCAACCGCCTGTGCGGATCGAGCCTGGACGCCGTGGGCATGGCCGCCCGCTCCATCAAGGCGGGCGAGGCGGAACTGATCATCGCCGGCGGCGTGGAAAGCATGACGCGCGCGCCTTTCGTGATGGGCAAGGCCGACAGTGCGTTTTCGCGCGCGGCGAAAATCGAAGACACCACCCTGGGCTGGCGCTTCGTCAACAGCAAGATGAAAACGCAGTACGGCATCGACACCATGCCGGAAACGGCGGAAAACGTGGCCGTGGAATTTGGCATCAGCCGCGCCGACCAGGATGCGCTGGCCTTGCGCAGCCAGCAGCGCTGGGCCGCGGCCCACGCGGCCGGCGTGTTCGAGCGCGAAATCGTGTCCGTCGCCGTGCCGCAAAAAAAGGGTGATCCGAAGATGGTCACCAGTGACGAACATCCGCGTCGGGACACCTCGATCGAGATGCTGGCAAAGCTCAAGGGTGTTGTGAAAGCGGACGGCACTGTCACGGCCGGCAATGCCTCGGGCTTGAACGATGGCGCCTGCGCCATCCTGCTGGCGTCCGCCGCCGCCGTCGACAAATACAAGCTGACGCCGCGCGCAAAAGTACTGGGCATGGCCACGGCCGGCCTGGCGCCGCGCATCATGGGCTTTGGCCCATCGCCGGCGTCGCGCAAGGTACTGGCGCAAACGGGACTCACCATCGAACAGATGGACGTCATCGAACTCAATGAGGCATTTGCGGCGCAGGCACTGGCCGTCACACGCGACCTGGGGCTGGCCGACGACGCGGCCCACGTGAATCCGAATGGCGGCGCGATCGCCATCGGCCATCCGCTGGGCGCATCGGGTGCGCGCCTGGTGATGGCGGCCCTGAACCAGCTGGAACGGACTGGCGGGCGCTATGCGCTGTGCACCATGTGCATCGGCGTGGGGCAGGGTATTGCTGTAGTAATTGAACGCGTATAACAAAGTAAAAATAAAAGGCGCAGGCTGGTAAAAAAGCGCCAAGCATAATTGACCGTAGTGCCAACCTGGTGGAGACCACAATGATTGCCAATATCTTCAAGAAAACCCTGATCGCCGGCTTGCTGGCCATGTCCGCAGCAGGCGCGTATGCGGCCGATAACATCAAGATCGGTTCCGTGCTGTCCGTCACGGGGCCTGCCGCCTTCCTGGGCGACCCTGAACTGAAAACCCTGCAACTGTATATCGAGAAGATCAATGCGGCCGGCGGCGTGCTGGGACGCAAGCTGGAACTCGTGCATTACGACGACGGCAGCGATGCGGCCAAGGCGAACGGTTTTACCAAGCGCTTAATCGAGTCGGACAAGGTCGACGTGCTGATCGGCGGCACCACCACCGGTGCGACGATGGCGATGGCGCCGCTGGTGGATCGCGCCAGCATGCCGTTCATCTCGCTGGCCGGCGCCGTGGTCATCATCGACCCGGTCAAGAAATGGGTCTTCAAGACGCCGCATACGGACCGCATGGCGGCCGAGAAGGTGTTCGAGGACATGAAGAAGCGCGGCATCAGCAAGGTGGGCCTGCTGTCGGAAACGAGCGGCTTTGGCGCCTCGGGCCGCAAGGAATCGCAAATCGTCGCCTCGAAATACGGCATCACCCTGGTGGCTGATGAAACCTACGGTCCGAAAGACACGGACATCACGGCGCAGCTGACGCGCATCAAAAATACGGCTGGCGTGCAAGCCGTCTTCGTCTTCGGCCTGGGCCAGGGCCCGGCGGTCGTGACCAAGAACTATGGCCAGCTGGGCATGGCCGCGCTGCCGCTGTACCAGTCGCATGGCGTGGCGTCGGACGAGTATTTGAAACTGTCGGGCAAGGCCGCCGAAGGGGTGCGCCTGCCAACGCCGGCCCTCTTGATCGGCGCCATGCTGCCGGACAGCGATGCGCAAAAGGCCATCGTCGTCGGCTACGACAAGACGTATAAAGACCGCTACAAGATCGACCCGTCGACCTTTGGCGGCTATGCGCTCGACGCCCTGAACCTGTCGGTCGACGCCATCAAGCGTGCCGGCGGCACGGACCGTGAAAAAGTGCGCGCGGCGCTGGAATCGACCAAGGGTTTTGTGGGGACGACGGGCGTGTTCAACATGTCGGCCAAAGACCACATGGGCCTGGACCTGTCGGCGTTCCGCATGGTGGAAGTGAAGAACGGCGAATGGCAATTGTCGAAGTGATGTTCGAAACAAGGTAAGCCAGAAGTACCTGCGCGGGCTGCCCTTGAAGGGGGCCCGCGCATAGCCGAACATAATGGAGACACCATGGAAGTCGCTCAATTTCTACAATTTCTGTATTCCGGTATGACGGTCGGTTCCGCCTATGCGCTGGCGGCGCTGGGCTTTACCATCATCTACAACACCAGCGGCGTGATCAATTTCGCCCAGGGCGAATTCATCATGCTGGGCGGGATGCTGGCCGCCGTGATGTCGGCCGCCGGCGTGCCGCTGCCGCTGGCCATCATCCTGGCCGTCATCGCCACGGGCCTGGTGGGCCTGTTGATGGAAAAAACCGTGATCGAACCGGCGCAAAATGCACAGGTCATCACCCTGTTGATCATCACCATCGGCGCCTCGCTGGTGCTGCGCGGCCTGGTGCAAATCTGGCTGGGCAAGGATACGCACTCGCTGCCGGCCTTTTCCGGCGACGCGCCGATCGAATTTTTGGGCGCCAGCCTGCTGCCGCAAAGCCTGTGGGTGCTGGGCGTGACGGTCGTCATCGTGCTGGTGCTGGGCTGGTTCTTTGGCCGCACCCTGATGGGCAAGGCCATGCTGGCCACGTCGCACAACAAGCTGGCTGCGCAACTGGTGGGCATCAACACGCGCAAGGTGCTGCTGTTCTCGTTCGGCTTGTCGGCCCTGCTGGGCGCCGCCGGCGGCATTCTCGTCGCGCCGATCACGTACACCTCGTACGACGCGGGCATCATGCTGGGCCTGAAAGGCTTCGTCGCCGCCGTATTGGGTGGCCTCGGTGGCGGCGCGGGTGCGATTGCCGGTGGCCTGATCCTCGGCATCGCCGAAGCCATGACGGCCGGCTACATCTCGTCGGCTTATAAAGACGCTGTCCCTTTCGTGCTGATTCTGCTGATCCTGTTCTTCCTGCCGCAAGGCTTGTTTGGCGCTAAAAATTCGGAGCGTGTATGACGACCTTCTTCTCCCGCTCGCGCCACGGTGGTTTGCTGGTGCTGGCACTCGTGCTGGCCATCCTGCCCCTGTTCCTCACGAATGCGTTCTACTATGACGTGGCGATCCGCATCGCCCTGAACGCCATCGTCGTCATCGGCCTGAACCTGTTGATGGGCTACACGGGCCAGATCAGCCTGGGTCACGCGGGTTTCTATGGCCTGGGCGCGTATGCGTCGGCCGTGCTGACCACGCACTACAACTGGCCGCCGCTGGCCGCGCTGGCCGCCGGCGCCGTCGCGACTGGCCTGCTGGCGCTGCTGCTGGCGCGTCCCGTGCTGAAGCTCAAAGGCCATACCCTGGCCATGGCCACTCTGGGCCTGGGTATCATCATTTCCATCGTCATCAACAACGAGACGCAGTGGACGGGTGGCCCGGACGGCATCGGCGTCTCCGCCTTCAGCGTCGCCGGGCTGGAAATCGCCGGTGAAAAATCGTGGTACCTGGTGTGCGCCGTATTGCTGCTGCTGGTCACATGGCTGGCGTTGAATCTGATCGACTCGCCCGTCGGCCGCGCGCTGCAGGCGATTCACGGTTCGGAAGTGGCGGCCCGCGTGGTCGGCGTCGATACGACCCGCTTCAAGGTGCGCGTGTTCGTACTGTCGGCCGTCATTGCCAGCATCGCCGGCAGCATCAGCGCCCATTACATCGGTTTCATCACGCCCAACCTGGCCGGCTTCTTCCACTCGATCGAGCTGGTGACGATGGTGGTGGTGGGCGGCATGGCGTCGATTTTCGGTTCCATCATTGGCGCGGCCCTGCTGACGATCTTGCCGCAACTGCTGTCCAGTTTTGAAGGCTGGGAAACGGTGGTGTTTGGCGTGATCCTGATGGCCACCATGATCTTTATGCCGAAAGGCCTGGTGCCGAGCCTGGCCAGCCGTTCGCGCAAGCGTTCCGCTACGCCAAAGGCGCCGCCTCAATCTGCACAGGAGGTGTGAGATGCTGACGATTAACAATCTGAGCAAGAGCTTTGGCGGCGTGCATGCGGTGCAGGACGTGAGCTTTACCGTCAAGGAAGGCAATATCCACTCCGTGATCGGACCGAACGGCGCCGGCAAGACGACCTTGTTCAACCTGATCACGGGCGTGTACACGCCGAGCAAGGGCGAGATCCTGCTCAATGGCGAGAACGTGGCCGCCATGTCACCCGATGCGCTGGCGCGACGCGGCATGAGCCGCACCTTCCAGAATCTGCAAGTGTGTATGAACATGACGGCCATCGACAATGTGATGGTGGGCGCGCATTTGCGCCTGAACCAGAACCTGTTCGCCTCCATGCTGCGTTTGCCGTCCGTGCGTCGCGCGGATGCGGCCTGCCGCGACGAGGCGGCGGGCTTGATGGAGTTTGTCGGCGTAGGCCGGCATATCGATGACGAGGCGGGGCAGATGTCGTATGGCGCCTTGAAACGCCTGGAAATCGCCCGCGCGCTGGCGGCCAAGCCGAAAGTGCTGCTGCTCGATGAGCCGGCGGCCGGTCTGAATCACACGGAGACGGGCGAGATCGAAACCTTGATCCGCAAGGTGGCGCAATCGGGCGTGACGGTGGTGCTGGTCGAGCATGACATGAAACTGGTGATGAATCTGTCGGACCATATCCTGGTGCTCGACTATGGCAAGAAGCTGGCCGAAGGGACTGCCGCCGAAGTGCGCGCGAATCCCGACGTGGTGGCGGCGTATCTGGGAGTGGCGGCATGATGAAGATGGAAAAACCTCAGACACCGCTGGTGCTCGACATCCAGGGATTGACCAGCCATTACGGCCGCATCCAGGCCCTGCACGGCATCGACCTGCAGGTGCGCCAGGGCCAGCTGGTGGCGCTGGTGGGCGCGAATGGCGCCGGCAAGACGACCCTGCTGCGTGCCATCTCCGGCGTGCAGCCGATCAGTGCCGGCAGCATTGCCTTCGCCGGCCAGGACGTCAGCCGCATGAGCGCCGACAAGCGCGTGCGCGCCGGCATTTGCCAGGTGCCGGAAGGGCGGCAAGTGTTCGGCCCCATGACGGTGGAAGACAATCTGCGCCTGGGCGCGTTTACACGTCCCGCACAGGACGTGGCGGGCGACATGGAGCGCATGTATGGCCTGTTCCCGATCCTGAAGGAAAAGCGCTTGCTGCTGGCCGGGACCTTATCTGGTGGACAGCAGCAAATGCTGGCCATGGCGCGCGCGCTGATGGGCCGTCCGCAACTGCTGCTGCTCGATGAGCCGAGCATGGGCCTGGCGCCGCTCTTGATCGCGGAGATCTTCCGCATCGTGGCCGAACTGCGCGACCAGGGCATCACCATCTTCCTCGTCGAGCAGAACGCGCATGCGGCCCTGTCGATCGCCGATGTCGGTTACGTGATCGAGACGGGTGCCATCACCTTGTCCGGTCCCGGTCCCGAATTGCTGCATAACGAGCAGGTACAGAGCGCGTACCTGGGTATGTAACCCGAAGGGCAAAGACTGGGGTCGGACCCTGAGGGGCCGACCCCGGCAGTTGAGGTCTTGGGCTGAAAGCACGCTTTATCTCAAGGCATATAGGAGTTTTTATGGTCAAAGTCTACGAAATCAACGGCGTCACCCCCGTCGTCCACCCCAGCGCCTATGTGCACCCGTCGGCAGTGCTGATCGGCGACGTGATCGTCGGCCCGCGCTGCTATATCGGGCCGCTGGCCTCGATCCGCGGCGACTTCGGCAGGTTGATCCTGGAAGAGGGTGCCAACCTGCAGGATACCTGCGTCATGCATGGCTTCCCCGGCTGCGACACGGTGGTCGAAGTCGACGGCCATATCGGCCATGGCGCCGTGCTGCATGGCTGCCGCATCGGCCGCAATGCGCTTGTCGGCATGAACGCCGTGGTGATGGATAACGCCGTGATCGGCGAGGAATCCATCGTCGCGGCCATGAGTTTCGTCAAGGCGGGCATGATCGTCGCGCCGCGCAGCATGGTGGTGGGCACGCCCGCCAAGATCATCCGCGCGCTGACCGACGATGAAATCAAATGGAAAAGCTCGGGCACGGGCCAGTACCACGAACTGGCCGTGCGCTCGATGCAGACGATGCGCGAAGTGGAAGCCCTGACGGAAGTCGAGGCGAACCGCCAGCGCCTGAATTTCGAATCGGCCTTGCCGCTGCATTTGCACAAGAACGCTGCGGCGCAGTAAGCAATATGGGCGTAGGTCGGATTAGCGGGGCCAAGCCCCGCGTAATCCGACGCCACCGCCAACATCATTTATGGAGAAAAAAATGGCTCAAATATCCACCCTGCAAAGCCTGATCGCCGGCCGCTGGCTGGGCGAAAGCGCCGCCGTGCCCCTGCACAGCGCCTTGAACAACCGCGTCATCTATCACACGCATGCGGAAAAGATCGACTTCGACGAAGCCGTCACGTATGCGCGCAAGACGGGCGTGCCGGGCCTGATGGCGCTCGACTTCCAGCAGCGCGCCGCGCGCCTGAAGGCGCTGGCCCTGTACCTGGTCGAGCGCAAGGAAGAGCTGTATGCGATCTCGCATTTGTCGGGCGCCACGCGCGCCGACAGCTGGGTCGATATCGAAGGCGGCACGGGCACCCTGTTCGCCTACGCCAGCATGGGCAGCAACGAGCTGCCGTCGTCGAACGTGCTGCACGAAGGCCCGGCCATCGCGCTGGGCAAGAAGGGCGGCTTCGCCGGCACGCACATCCTGGTGCCGCGCGGCGGCCTGGCCGTGCACATCAACGCCTTCAATTTCCCCATCTGGGGCTTGCTGGAAAAATTCGCGCCCAGCTTCCTGGCGGCCATGCCCTGCATCGCCAAGCCGGCCACGGCGACGAGCTATCTGACGCAGGCCGTCGTGCGCATGATGCATGAATCGGGCTTGCTGCCGGCTGGCAGCCTGCAACTGGTGATCGGTTCCACGGGCGACTTGCTGGACCGCCTGAATGGCCAGGATTTCGTGACATTCACGGGATCGGCCGCCACGGCCGCCAAGTTGCGCACCAATTCCAACCTGATCGCCCAGTCCGTGCCGTTCAACGGCGAAGCCGATTCCCTCAACTGCGCCATCCTGGCGCCGGACGTCACGCCAGACGACGTGGAATTCGACCTGTTCGTCAAGGAAGTCGTGCGCGAGATGACGGGCAAGTCGGGCCAGAAGTGCACGGCGATCCGCCGCATCATCGTGCCCGAGCACCTGATGGACGCCGTCGGCACGCGCCTGCGCGAGCGCCTGGCCAAGGTGGTGGTGGGCGACCCGTCCATCGAAGGCGTGCGCATGGGCGCGCTGGCATCAAAAGAACAGCAGAACGACGTGGCGGAACGGGTCGCCACCCTGTCGCAGGGTAACGAGGTGGTGTTCGGCGCGGCCGACGGTTTTAGTCCCCTGGGTGATGGCGCCCTGGATGGCAGCTTCTTCTCGCCGACCTTGCTGCTGTGCCGCGACGCCTTCGGCAACGACGCCGTGCATGACGTGGAAGCGTTTGGCCCCGTCAGCACCATGATGGGCTACCACGATATCGATGAAGCGCTGGCCCTGGCCGCACGCGGCAAGGGCAGCCTGGTGAGCACCCTGGTGACGCGCGATCCGAAGATCGCCGCGCGCGTGGTGCCGCAAGTGGCGGCCACGCATGGCCGCGTGCACGTGCTCGAACGTGTGGCCTCCGTCGATTCGACGGGCCATGGCTCGCCCCTGCCGCAACTGAAGCACGGCGGCCCTGGCCGCGCGGGCGGCGGCGAAGAGCTGGGCGGCGTGCGCGCCGTGCGCCACTACCTGCAACGGGCGGCCGTGCAAGGTTCGCCGACCATGCTGGCGGCCATCACCGGCGAATATGTGCGCGGCGCGGACGTCAATGAAAGCCCGATCCACCCGTTCCGCAAGCACTTCGAGGACTTGAAGACGGGCGACTCGCTGCTGACGCACCGCCGCACCGTCAGCGAGGCGGACATCGTCGCCTTCGGCGGCATCTCGGGCGACTTCTTCTACATGCACTTCGACGAAATCGCGGCCAAGGAATCGCAGTTCGGCAAGCGCATCGCCCACGGCTACTTCGTGCTGTCGGCCGCCGCCGGCCTGTTCGTCTCGCCTGGCGTCGGTCCCGTGCTGGCCAACTATGGCCTGGACAACCTGCGCTTCGTCGCGCCCGTCGCCATCGGCGACACCATCCGCGCCCGCCTGACCTGCAAGCGCAAGGTCGACCGCAACCGCAAGGATGTGTTTGGCGTGGGCCAGGGCGTGGTCGCGTGGGACGTGCAGGTGACGAACCAGAACGAGGAACTGGTGGCCAGCTACGACATCCTGACCCTGGTGTCGAAGCGCGAATAAGCATTGCTGTAGCACCGCATCGGCCGGCGCCGCCCGCGATCTTCGCGCGGGCGGCGCTTTTTTTATTCGATTTCTTTTCGTCTTGAATTATCCATAAGTGTATGAAAAATATAGCGAAAGTGTGGTTTTGCACGGCGTGCTATTTAGATAAACCCCTCTAGAACGCGTGCTTTTTTCGTGAAAAGGGGCGAATTCACTCATTGCCTCAAGAAAACTTTCCAACGTAAAACCTTTTCTCTGTAGCATGGTTTTACTCACTGGTCACGCCGCCATGCACGCTCCTCGACGCGATGGCGGCGCGAAAAAAACGGACCCGGCCTTTTACGGCCGGTGAGCCATCGACCGCGAGTCCCATTCCACGTTCACCGCTACGGGTATTTAATTACTATGAATAAACACGTCCTGATTTTCCTGATGGCCATGCCCTTGGCCATCAGCCATGCCTACGCCGAAGAGGCCACTGGCCCCGCCGTCAAGATCAGCGGTTACGGCACGGCCGCCCTGACCATGGCCGATACCGACAACGCCCAGTTCGCGCGCCCGAACCAGGCGGCTGGCGCCAGCAAGACAGCCCGCACGGGCGTCGATTCCAACCTGGGACTGCAAGCCAATGTCACCGTCAACCCGTGGCTGTCGGCCACCGTGCAGGGCCTGGCACGCAAGGATGGCGAGGATGATTTCGGCGCCGAACTGGCATGGGCCTTTGCCAAGGCCAAGGTATCGGACAGCTTCAGCGTGCGCGTTGGCCGCATGGGCCTGCCCGTCTTCATGATTTCCGATTACCGCAACGTCGGCTATGCCAACACCATGCTGCGCCCGCCCGGCGAAATGTATTCGCAGGTTCCCCTGAACAGTATTGACGGCATCGACGGCACTTACCAGTTCAGCGCGGGCGACACCAGCATCACCACGCAGCTGGCGCTGGGCCGCACCAAGGCCACCCTGGCCACGGGCCCCGCTTCGACCGTGCAGGTGGAAGGCAAGTCCATCGTGGCCCTCAACGTCGTGGCCGAACATGGCCCCGTCACCGTGCGCTTCGGCCGTGCCGAGACCAAGCTGACGATCAACGATTCGCCCAGCCTGAATACCCTGATGGGCAGCTTGCGCGCGGCAGGCGGCGGCTACAGGATCGCCCAGCTGGGCGCCCTGGCCGATGCGCTGGAAGTGAAGGACAAGAAGGCGTCGTTCACGTCCGTCGGCCTGGGCCTGGACTGGAACAACGTGCTGGTGCAGTCGGAATATGCGAAGCGCAAGACGGACAGCTATGTCAGCGACAGCACCTCGTGGTACGTGATGGGCGGCTACCGCATCGGCGCCTTTTTGCCGTACTACAGCCACGCCAGCCTGAAGGCCGATGGCCGCGTGAACAACACGGTGCCCGCATCCTGCCCGGCCGGCTATCCGGCCGCTTGCACGCCGACCCTGCGCGCCCTGTCGGCGGGCGTCGACACGCTCGCTTATGCGCGCAACCAGCTCGAGCAATCGACGGACAGCATCGGCGTGCGCTGGGACTTCCACCGTTCGGCCGCGCTGAAAGTGCAGATCGACCGCATCAAACCGAAGAACGGCCCTGGCCTGTTCGTGCAAGCCAAGCCGGGTTTCCATGGCCCCGTCACGGTGGCTGCCGCCGCCATCGATTTCGTTTTCTAAGGAGCGCCGCATGAAACCATTGATCTTGAATGTGGCTGCCTTGCTGGCCTTGTCGACCGCTGTTCCCGCCATGGCCGAAGTGGTCGTGGTGGTCAATCCGAAGAGCGCCGCCGGCGCCATGACGAATGAACAGGTGGCGCAGTTTTTCCTCGGTAAATCGACGGCCATGACGCCGATTGACCAGCCGGAAAGTGCGCCCGTGCGCGCCGAGTTCTACAAGAAGGTGGCGGACAAGGAGCCGTCGCAAGCGAAGGCCCTGTGGTCCAAGCTGGTCTTCACGGGCAAGGCGACCTTGCCGAAGGAAGTGGCCAATAGCGCCGACGTGAAGAAGGCCGTGGCCGCCGATCCGAAAGCCATCGGCTATATCGAAAAAAGTGCCGTCGACGCCAGCGTCAAAGTGGTGCTGACGGCGCCATAAAGCCGGCCCGGGCCGCGCGCCATGCGGCGGCCCGGTACACATACATCAGGAGACAGCAATGAGCATCAAACGCAAGATATGGGCGCTGCCTGTCGTCTCGGCCGTGATTTTCGGGCTGGGGCTGGCCGTCAGCGCCTATCTGTCCACGGCCACGCTCAATTCCATCCACGCCACCGAAAGCGCCGACTATCCCGTGCTCGACATGGCCAAGTCGCTGACCCTGGACGTGGCGGCCGTCGGCGACGCCCTGCGCGACGCCGTCAGCGAAGGCGACAAGGAGCGCATTGCGCAAGTTGGCGGCCAGGCAGTCAAGCTGCGCGAAAAACTGGCCGCCTTTGCGGCGATCCCCGGCCAGCGCGAGCAGGGCCAGCGCCTGGCAAAGGAATTCGATGCCTATTACGCGCCGGCCCTGAGCGCGGCGCGCATCATGCTGGAAATGGAGGAGGGCGACCCGCAAGCGACCGTGGCGCGCATGCAGGGCGCGCTGGCGGTGCTCAACACGGACCTGGCCAAGACCAACGAACAGGCGCAATTGCAGTTCAAGCAGGGCATCGAACGCAGCGCGGCCAATGTGCGCAATGCGCTCAATACCAGCATCGCCGTGGCGCTGGCCGTCATCGTCTGCCTGGTGGCCGTGTCGCATTTCGTCGTGCGCGCCATCTGGCAGCAGCTCGGTGGTGAACCCGAATACGCGCGCCAGATTGCGCGCGCCGTGGCCGATGGCGACCTCTCGATGGAGATCGCCACCGAGGCGGGCGACCAGGCCAGCCTGCTGGCGGCATTGAAAGAGATGCGTGGCCGGCTGGCCGGCATGGTGTCCGGTATCAAGGCGTCCGCCGAAACCATTCAGGTGGCCAGCGCCGAAATCGCCCAGGGCAATGCGGACCTGGCCGCACGCACGGAATCGCAGGCGGGCAGCCTGGATCAGACGGCGCGCAGCATGGACAGCCTGACCTCCACCGTGCGCGACAACGCCGCCAACGCGGGCCAGGCGCACGAACTGGTGGTGTCGGCATCGTCGGTTGCCGTGAAGGGCGGGCAAGTGGTCAGCCAGGTGGTTACCACCATGGGCGAGATCAACGATTCATCAAAACGCATCGTCGACATCATCGGCGTCATCGACGGCATCGCCTTCCAGACGAATATCCTGGCCTTGAATGCGGCCGTGGAAGCGGCTCGCGCCGGTGAACAGGGACGGGGCTTTGCCGTGGTGGCGTCCGAAGTGCGCAACCTGGCGCAGCGCAGCGCGGCTGCGGCGCGCGAAATCAAGCAATTGATCGGCGATTCGGTGGCCAAGGTCAACGTGGGTTCGAAGCTGGTCGACGAGGCGGGGCTGACCATGGGCCAGATCGTCGACTCCGTGAAAAAGGTGGCCGACATCATGGCCGAGATCAGCGCGGCGAGCCAGGCGCAAAGTGCCGGCATCGGCGATATCGGCGTGGCCATCGGCAGCATGGACCAGATGACGCAGCAAAATTCCGCGCTGGTGGAAGAAGCGTCGGCGGCCGCCGAATCGCTGCAGGAGCAAGCCGTGCAACTGGGCACGGCGCTGGCCGTGTTCAAGCTGGCGCAGGGTGGTTTATCCAGCATGCCCGTGCCACGCCGGTTGGCGTTGACGAAGACGTAGCTTGGATTAGCGCAGCGTAATCCAACACCCGGCTTAAGCCCGCAGCCCGAACGGATCGTCGATGCTGTGCGCCGGCTGCGTGAACCAGCGCGGACCATTCTCCGTCATGTAGAAATGGTCTTCGTGGCGGATGCCGAATTCGCCGGGGATGCAGATCATCGGTTCGTTCGAGAAGCACATGCCCACGTCGAGCGGCGTCGTGTCATTGCCCACCAGGTAAGGCCACTCGTGGATATCAAGGCCGATGCCGTGGCCCGTGCGGTGCGGCAGGCCTGGTAATTTGTAGCCGGGGCCAAAGCCGTCGGCTTCCAGCGAGACGCGCGCGGCGCGGTCGACGTTGCCGCAGGGTACACCGAGCCGGGCGGCCGCGAACGCGGCGGCTTGCGCGGCCTTTTCGCTGTTCCACACGCTGCGCTGGCGCTCGCTGATGTCGCCAAACACATAGGTGCGCGTGATGTCGGAGATGTAGTTCATCACCTGGCAACCCGTGTCGATCAGCACCGTGTCGCCCGCCTTCAGGGTTTGCACGTAATTGACGCCATGCGGATACGCGGTCGCTTCGCCGAACAGCACGATGCAGAAATACGAGCGGGGTGCGCCCACCTTGCGGTGCGCGCGCTGGATGAATTCTTCCACTTCCACCGTCGTGATGCCTTCGACCAGCATGCTGGCCGTGGCCACGTGCACGGCCAGGGTCATGTCCATCACGCGCTGCATCAGGGCGATTTCCGCCGGCGACTTGCGGCTGCGGCAGTACGCGGTGACGGCGCGCGCGTTTTCCAGCGCATAGCCGGGGGCCAGCGGCTTGATGCCGTCGTAGATGAAGTAGGCGGCGCTTTCGCAGATGCCCACGCGCGGGGCCGCAGCCGCGTCCTGGGTGATCCCCATGCGCGCCAGCACGTCGACGAACAGCTGGTACGGGCTTTCATGCTCTTCCCAGCAATTGACCTTGCCTTCGATGAGCATGAATCCTTGCAAGGTGCTTTCCTCGAACGCGGGGGCGATGTATTCGATGTCGCCGCTGGCTGGCAGGATGGCGCCCACCATGCGTTCACTGGCATACCATTTGGTGCCCGTGAAATAAGTGAGGTTGGCGCCCGCGTTCAGGTAGATGGCGGCGATGCCATGCTGGCGCATGAACGCTTGCGCCCTGGCGATGCGTTGCGCATGTTCGTCCTTGCCGATGGCGACCATGCCGCCCGTCATGTCCGACAGCGATGCCAATGCTTGTTCGATGGAAGTGCCACCTATGCTCATGCCTGCTCCTTTGCTCGATGCTGAATATGGAATGCGGGCATGATATCAGTTCGCGCCTTTCGGCTTGAGCCCAGGCGCGCCGCCGGCCGCATCGGGCGGTGCCAGCACCAGGTCGTGCGGATAGGTGAAGTGCCAGTCCGTATAGCGTTGCTTGCGGCGCAGGCTGGCGTCTTCATCGAGAAAATTGTCCTGCTTGATGGGCAACTGCGGCGACAGCGAATGGATGCCGACGATGCGTCCCTCCTGACGCAGCAGCCCCCATTCCGCCTTGCCCGTGACGGGATCCGCATACAGGCGGCGCAAGTGCCGCCGGGCGTTGGCAAAGCGCGGGTCGCGCAGCAATTCCTGCAGGGTCAATGGATAGCGGGGCCGCCCATCGCCCGGCGTGCTGTCGTAGTAGCGGCCCAGCGCATTGCGAAATTCATGGCCGATGAACAGCAGCTCGCGCTCCTTGTCGCGCCGCGCAGCCGTGGCATGCAATTCGCTGGCCAGCACCAGACCCACACCCATGAAGGCCACCAGCATCAGGGTCCAGATATACGCGAAGCCCGGTGCGCGGCGTCGAAAATCAGAGCTGCTCAAAGGGGATGCCCTCGCGCGTCTTGCCCTTGGCGCCGCTGCGCACGTCGGCCACGCCGCCGATCTCGCCATTCGGCGAAGGGATCAGCTGCCAGGTGCTGGCGGACTCCGTGACGGGGTCCAGCGGCACGCTACGGAAGTAATGGTGGGTCACCAGGTCGGCCAGCGCGGCCGGATACTCGCCCTTGTCGGCATAGTATTTATCCAGGCCGCTCCTGAGCACCTGCAGGTTTTCCTTCAGCGCGACCTCCTTCGATTTTTCCACCGAGCCGAAATAGCGGGGAATGGCGATCGTCAGCAGCAGCGAGATGATCGCCAGCACCACCAGCAGTTCGACCAGGGTAAAGCCGCGGCGAGGAGAAGAGGCTGGCATCGGGTTCACCATTGATTGAGCGGCACGCCGTTCAGGCCCACCTTGGTCGAGCGCGAGGCGACGTCGAACACGTCCTCGCCTTCGCTGGGATTGTCGGGCGGCGAGGCATAGGCGCGCTTGCTCCAGCTGTCGGCGGCGCTGCCTTCTTCCCTGGGCTGGAACGGGTCGCGCGGCAGGCGGCGAAGGAAATAGATGTTTTGCTTGGACGGGCTGCGCTGGTCGGGCACGCCCTCGACCAGTTCCTCGAGTTTTTTCGGATAGCCGGATGCGCCCAGCGACAGCTTGATGCGGCCATTGTCCGAAGCGCGCTTGTAGGCGTCGATCGCTTCGCGCATTTCGATCAGGGCGCTGCGCAATTGCTGTTCCTTGGACCGTTGCAAGGCCACCTGCGCCATCGGCACGGCCACCGTGGCCAGGGTCGCCATGATGGCCAGGGTGATCATCAGCTCGATGAAGGTAAATCCCCTTGGTTTCACTGGCCACCTCACTGGCCACCCTTGCCTGATTTTTCGCCGGCGGCGGGTGCTTCGTCGCCGCCCGTCATGGGCGAGCCGCTGCGCGGCGCGGATTGCTCCGGCGCGGCGATGACCTCGGGGGAGCCGCCCACGCTGGCGCGGCCACCCACGGAGGCCTCGGTGCCCGAGTTGAATTCGGCTGTCGTCAGGTCCGGACGGCGGATGCTGCGCAGCAGGCGCGGTGTGATCGACAGCACGATCTCGCTGCGCATGGCGTCGTCCTTCTGGCTGCCGAACAAACGGTTCAGCACGGGCAGTTCGCCCACGCCCGGCACCTTGTTGGCCGTGCCCCGGTCTTCGTCGCTGATCAGGCCAGCCAGCACCTGCGTCTCGCCATCCTTCAGGCGCAGGACCGTCGAGGCGCTGCGCGTGCCGATCTGGTAAGCCTGCGTGCCCGTCTTGCTGATGACTTCCTTGACGACGTTCGACACTTCCAGGTTGATCTTGATGGCCACTTCGTCGTCCAGGTAGACGTTCGGTTCCACGTCGAGTTTCAGGCCCACGTCGATGTAGTTGACGCTGTCGGAACTGACGCCGTTATTCGTCGTGACGGTGATGACGGGCACGCGGTCGCCGATGAGGATCTTGGCTTTTTCCTTGTTGCGCACGCGGATGCGCGGATTGGCCAGGATATTGCTGTCGCTGTCCGTCTTGTTGGCGTTCAGGGTGACGCCGCCGATACCCAGGTTGATATTGTCGCCATTGATGCGGTGCAGGTCCGCCACCTTCAGGCCGCCCAGGCCGCCCGTAATGCCTGCAGCACCGGCCAGTGTCAGGCTGGCCTGGTCCGGCCAGCGCACGCCCAGCTCCATCAGGCGCGTGCGCTTGACTTCCAGCACCTCGACCTCCAGCATCACTTCCGGGTCGGCCAGGTCTTGCACATTGATGATGCGCTCGGCCATGCGCACCATTTCCGGCGTATCGCGCAGCATGATGATGCCCAGGCGTTCATCCGTGACGACGTCCTTGGCCTTGAGCAGGGTCTTGATGGAAAACGCCACCGTCTTGACGTCGGCATTGGCGAGAAAAAAAGTGCGCACGACGAGCTGCTGGTAATCCTTCACCTTTTGCGGCGTGTTCGGGTAGATCGTGATCGACTTGTCGCTGGTGACGCTTTGCTCCAGCTGGTTGGCGCCCAGCAGCATGGCGATCGCTTCTTCGATGCTGGTGTCGCGCACGGAGATCGTGGCGCGCAGCGCGGGATCGACTTCCTTGTCGAAGACGAAGTTCAGGCCAGAGACCTTGCTGATGAAGTCGAACACCGAACGCAGCGGCGCATCGCGAAATTCGAGGGTCACGGGTTTGCGGTAGGCGGCCGCCAGCTTGCCGCCGGCCGGCAGGCTTTTCGACTGCGATTCGCCGATGCGGCTTTTCAGGGCCAGGGCCTCGCGCTGTGCGGGGCGCTCCTGCAGCACCTGGCGCAAGGCTTCCTGCGCCTGCGCGATATTCACCTCGCCGCCGCGCTGGTAGCTGGCCTGCGCTTCCTGCACCAGCTTGCGGTGCCGTTCATCCTGCGCCACGCCGGCCAGGCCCCGCTGCGCCACGTCGTTGCTGGCGTCCAGCGCCAAGGCCTGCTGGTACAGCGCTTGCGCGCCGGCCAAGTTACCCTGCTGGCGCAGCGCTTCCGCAGCGCCATTCAGCTTGTTCAGCGCGCGCATCCTGCCGTTGGTAACGGCGATGCGGTATTTGGCGTTGGTCGGCTCGGCTTGCGCCGCCTGTTCCAGCAGGGCCAGGCCCTGTTCCGTGCGGCCCGCGCCGAGCATGGCCTGGCCATCGTTGTAGGCCTGGTTGCCGGCGCAGGCGGCCAGCAGGGACAGCACCGGCAGCAGGGTGATGAGATTACGAGACATACGTGCGGCGCGTCGTTTCAATTGAGGTCCCCTACGGCGAGTGTCTGTTTCAGGTTGAGCGGCAGATAGGTAAATTGCAGGGCGCCCTGCACCACGCCGTCGAAGCGGTAACGTTCTTCGAGCGTGTCGCCTGGGCGCGCCACCACGTTGCGTTCACCCGCTTGCAGGAAGTAGGCCGCCTTGCCTTCGTCGACGAAGCGGCCGAGGAATTGAAAGGGCAGCGGTGGCGGCGCGTTTGCATCCACGCGGGCCGCGGGCAGCGCGGCCTGGGCTGCCTGCTGGTCGAGCATGATTTTTTTCGGCGTCTCCGGCTGCCAGCTTTGCTTGGCGAACAGGGTGGCTGCTTCCTCGTCTTCCAGCGCCCGGCGCGGTTCGATGGCCAGCGCGCGATGGGTTTGCGGAATGGTGGCTGCGGCGAGCGGCGCGACCGCCACCCGCTCCACCTGGCGCGTGGTGGCAGTGGCCGGTCCCACGATGCTGCCTTCATCCTCGGGGGCGAAGAGGGCGGCCAGCAAGGTCGCCACGGCGGCGCCTGCCAATACGGCTTTTTTCATCGGCGCGCCTCCGCTTTTTTCACCAGCAGGATGAACTGGATGCGCGCGTCGATCTCGCCCGCCTCGATCTGCTCGCGCTTGAAGAGCACGGAGTCCAGGGTCAGGGTGGGCAGCGCCTGCAGGGCGTCGACGATAAAGGTTTGCAGCTGCGCGTATTCAGCGCGTACGGGCAGGGTGATCTGGTAGCGCAGGAAGGCCGTATTGCCGTCTTCCTGCGGCTTGTAGTCGGCCTTGGCCAGGGTGACGCCGCTCTTTTGCGCCACTTCCAGCAAAGCTTTCAACTGGTCGGGAATGCTGTCATGCGCGGGCAGGTAGGCGTGAAAGGCGGCCAGGCTGTCGGCATCCGCATCGAGCGTGATTGTTGCCTGCGGCAGTGCCGATTGTCTGGCCGCCGAGGCCAGTTGCGCCGCCAGTTGCCGCTGGCGTTCTGCCAGCGCATCGCCCTGCTGCATGGCGAAAGCGGCCAGCGCCAGGCAGGCCGCACCGAGCGCGCTGGGCCAGCCCAGGGTGCGCCCCAACCGCTGCACTTCCCACGCCAGGCGCGGCGGCATGCGCAGTTGCAGGCGTGGACGGGCTACGGGCGTGCCGGCTTTGAATACGGGTTTTATTGCCGCCATTGCGCCTCCAGCTGAAAACGGTAAGGATGTTCGGGGGCGTTCGCATTCATCTCATGTTTGAGCAAGTACACGGAACTGAACATGGGCTGCTGGTTCAGGAAGGCCAGGTAGTTGAGCATGTCCTGCGGCATCTCCGCTTCGGCGGCGATTTTCAGGACGCTGGCGCCATCCTGTCCCTGCTGCGCGTTCAGGTCCAGTCCCAGCAAGGCCACGCGCACGTCGCGCGGCGCCTGCACCGTCTTGACCAGGCGCGTGACGGGCAGATTGAGCTGGCGCACGGCGGCGGCCACCTGTTTCAGTTCGAGGTCGCGTTCGCGTTGCTGGCTCGCCGACAGGGGCGCGCGCACGGGTCGCGCTGGCTGCAGCTGCGCCAGTTGCGTTTCCAGGCGCCGCGTTTCCTGCGCCTGCACCAGCCAATATCCGGCGGCCGGCAGCAGCATCAGGCCGCCCGCCAGGCACAGGGCCAGGCGCCAGCCCTTGAAGGTTTGCACCGCGCCGGGCGGCAGGAATTCCAGGCGGCTCAGGCCCATGCGGCCTCCCGCATCAGGTGGGCGCCGCTGGCCACGGCGATGGACACGAAGCGCTCCGGCACGTTCGCCTGCGGCACGCCGCTCAGGTCGAGCAGCGCCACCTGTTCGATGGCGTCCAGCTGCGGCGCGCGCAAGTTCCAGCGCCGCCACGCCCGGTCCAGTTCATCGCCCCAGGCGGCGTCGCAAGACTGGCTGTGCAAGGCCGTGATGCGCCCGGCGACCGTCGTTGCCAGCAGCAGTCGTCCCGCTTCCACCAGGGCGAAGGCGGCAGGTTTGCCGCCGGCGATGCTGCGCCAGGCCGGTCCGACGATGGGTTCGATGGACAGGCAGCGCCGGCCATGCGCGGCCGCGGCATCCTGCACGCCTTGCAGCAGGGCCGCATCGATGCCGCAGGCCAGGCGCGGCTTGCCATAGGGCGCATCGTCGGCAGCCAGGCGCCAGGCGCGCGCGCCATCGCCGTAGACGGCGGCGAACTGGCTGTGCAGGAAGCGCTGCGCGCTGGCCGCATCGAGCAGGGCGCCGCTCCACGGCACCATCAGCATGGCGCACCAGCGGCTGGCCAGGCTGACGGCCAGCGGCAGTTTTTTGCCGCCATCCTGTTCGAGCCAGCCGCGCAGGGCGGCCAGCGCCACTTCCCAACTGGCGTCGGGGTTCGCAATGGGCAGGTGGAAGGCGCTGTCGGGCACGGGACGGCCGGCGCGGCGCAGCACGCCGTGCAATCCGTGCGGCGCCAGGTGCAGGCAGACGGTGGTGCGGGTAAGGCGTTCAATAAGTGACACGATTGAGCTCCGCTAAAGTGGTTTCGCCGCGCCGCACCAGGTCCAGGCCCGCTTCGCGCGCCAGGCGGAAACCGTTGCGCGCCGCTTCTTCCTTCATCTGGCTCAGGGGCGCGCGCGTGCAGATCATTTCGCGCATCGCGTCGCTGAGCATCAGCACTTCGGCGACGGCCTTGCGGCCCTTGTAGCCGGTGCCGCGGCAATGGCCGCAGCCCTTGCCGGCCATGAATTGCCAGTCCTGCACCTGGTGCAGGGCCAGGCCGCTGTCGCGCAATTGCTGCGCATCGGCCAGCACCTCGGCGCTGGCGTCGATGGCGCAGTGGGCGCAATTGAGGCGCAGCAGGCGCTGCGCCACGATGCCGTTCAGGGCCGCCGCAAAGCTGTAGGCGTCGACGCCCATGTGCAGGAAGCGCCCGACCACGTCGAAGACGTTATTCGCGTGCACGGTGGTAAACACCAGGTGGCCCGTGAGCGCGGCCTGCACGGCGATCTGCGCCGTTTCATCGTCGCGGATTTCGCCGATCATGATTTTGTCGGGATCGTGGCGCAGGATGGAGCGCAGGCCGCGCGCGAACGTCAGTCCCTTCTTTTCGTTGACGGGGATCTGCAGCACGCGCGGCAAGCGGTATTCGACAGGGTCTTCGATGGTGACGATCTTGTCGCGCCCCGTATTGATTTCCGTGATGGCCGCGTACAGGGTGGTGGTCTTGCCGGAACCCGTGGGCCCCGTCACCAGCAGCATGCCGTGTGGCTTGGCGGCCAGGCGTCGGATCTGCTCAATGGCGTCCTCGTTCAGGCCCAGGCTTTCCAGGCGCAGCGCCTGCGCCGCCTCCGTCAGCGCGCGCCGGTCCAGCAGGCGCAGCACGGCATCTTCGCCAAAGATATTGGGCATGATGGAGACACGGAAATCGATCTCCGCCCCTTTCACGCGCACCTTGAAACGGCCATCCTGCGGGATGCGGCGCTCGGCGATGTCGAGATCGGCCATCACCTTGATGCGCGAGATGATCTGTTCGGCCATTTGTAATCCCTGCACCTGGCCCGCCTGTACCAGCACGCCGTCGACGCGGTATTTGATGACCAGGCTGGCCACGTCGCATTCGAGGTGAATGTCGCTGGCCTGGAATTTCAGGGCGTCGTAGATGGTGGAGTTCACCAGTTTCACCACCGGGCTGCTGTCCTCGCTGATGCGGATCAGCGAGATATCCTCGATGCTTTGGTCCAGGCCCGGTACATCATCACCATGCTGCATTTCCTGCATCGCCTGCTGCACGCTTTCCTGCTGCAGCAGATAGGCGGCAAGGTCGTCCGGGTGCGCCAGCGCCACCGTGAAGGGCGTGGACAAGGCGAAGTCGGCCCACTGCAGCAAGTCTTCGGCAAACGGGTTGCCGATGACGAGCACGGGCGGCGCGCCGGGAACGCCAGGTTGCAGCAGCATGCAGTCGCGCTGGGCGCAATCCGTGTAGGGCAGCAGGCCGAAGGCGGGCAAGGCCGCCTGCAGTTCGGCCATCGTCCAGGCCGGGTAGCGGAACAGGGCGGCCAGCTGGCGCAAAAAGACTTCAGGCGGCAGGGCCGCCGTTTCCTGCAGCACGGTCATTTGCGGGCGGCCCTGTTCCAGTGCGCTGGCGTGGGCCCGGCGCAGCATGGCCGCATCGAGCACGGCCCGTTCTTCGTCGCGCGCGTTCATGTCATGCACCACATGGTAAAAACCGTCACGATAAGCTCCCCGCCAGTTCAAAGATCGGCATGTACATCAGCACCACCACGCCGCCGATGACGACGCCGATGATGGTCATCAACAGCGGTTCGAGCAGGCGCGACGCCCAGTCCACCCAGCGGGCGAATTCCTCGTCGTGGAACTTGGCCGAACGTTCCAGCATGTCGCCCAGGCGGCCCGTGTTCTCGCCCACTTTCAGCAGCGATTGCGCCACCGGCGTGGCCATGCCGGCGTGTTCCAGCGCGGTGGAAAACGGCATGCCTTCCTGCACCGCGCGGCGCGCCTGCGCCAGCTGCTCCTGCTGCGCCGGCAGCAGCATGGGCGCCACCATGGCCAGCGCCTTGTGCAGGGGGATGCCGGCGTGCAGCAGCAGGCTGAGGGCACGGTAGAAGCGCGCCAGGCGAAATTCCGCCGCCTTCGCGGCCAGCACGGGCAGGCGCAAGAGGCGCAGCACCAGCGCCATGCGCATGGCGCGGTTGGCGATGCCGAAGACCACGGCGGCCACCACGGCGGCCAGCGCGCCGGCGCACAGCAGCGGATGCGCGGCCAGGGTCTGGCCAAAGCCGAGCAGCATTTGCGACATCCACGGAATCTCGCGGCCCGAACTTTCGTAGACGACGCTGAATTTTGGCACCACGTAGCCGAGCAGGAACAGGGTCACCAGGCCGCCGACGACGAGCAGCATGCACGGGTAGATGGCGGCGGAAATGAGTTTTTTGCGGATGGCGTCGAACTGCAGCTGGTAGCCGACGAAGCGGGCCAGCGCCTCGGGCAGGTTGCCCGAGCGTTCGGCCGCGTGCACGGTGGCGATGTAAATGTCGGGGAAGATGTCGGGAAAATCGGCCAGGGTGTCGGAAAAGCTCTGTCCCTGCTGCAGGGTGAGCACGATGGCGGCCAGCGTGGCCCTGGCGCCCGCGCGCGTTTCCTTGTTGTGCAGGGTGGCCATGGCCTCACCCAGGTTCAGGCCCG
This sequence comes from Janthinobacterium sp. BJB401, assembly GCF_013372745.1. Classification (NCBI taxonomy): domain Bacteria; kingdom Pseudomonadati; phylum Pseudomonadota; class Betaproteobacteria; order Burkholderiales; family Oxalobacteraceae; genus Janthinobacterium; species Janthinobacterium sp. BJB401. Next base: position 26,368 of record NZ_JABXFH010000001.1, read on the forward strand.
CTTCGAGCAGGGCCAGCAGCTCCTGGCTGAATTGCAGCAGGGGCAGGCCCTGTTTGCCGGGACGCGGCGCGGCACCCGCGTCCGGCGCGGCGCCTGCGTCGACGGCCAGCACGCGCCAGCCGCCGCGCACGGCCGCGCGGATCGCCTCGGCCTCGCTGGCGGCGTCGATGGCCAGCGCCTGGCTGCCCGCCGGGCCCTGCACCTGGAGGTGGAACTGCATCGTCGGCTCAGGCGAGCATGGCGAGGGCCTGGGGCGTGAAAATGGGGTGATGTGAAAAGGGGAAAGCGCGTGCGGACAAGGTCGAAGTAGGCATCGGTCAGGAACAATCCAAAAAAAGTTCAATTCGTCGCGGGTACCGGCAGCAGGCAAGAGGCAATCACTGCCTCAGGGTAGACTGGAATTGCCAGGAAATCAATCGTGCCGTGCGGGCAAGCCTTGCATCGATGGCTTGCCCGCATGTTCAGCCCTCAGCCGTTTACTGGGTAACCAAGCTGACCTTGTCGATCACGAACGAGGTTTGCAGCGATGCGTCCTCGGTCGCGGCAAACGAGATCTGCACGGTCTGGCCCTTGTAGGCGATCAGGTCGAACGTACGGATCTGGTAGCCGGCCGCCTTGTTCACGTTCGAGTACGAGGCCAGGGTGCCCAGCACCGTGCCGGCGCTGTTCTTCACGGTGACGACCAGCTTGTCGTACACGGTATTGCCTGTTTCAGCCGTGTCGATATGCAGCGCGAAGGTCAAGCTGGCCGAGGTGGCGGCGGCCGGAATGGCCACGCTTTGCGTCAGCGATTCGCTGGCCGTGGCGCCATTGCCGCCCAACCAGGCGTACTTCGTGCCTTCGTACGCGGTTTGGCCCGTGAAGGTGCCGATGGCGCCCGTGGTGCCGCTCCAGCCCGTGGCGCCGGACTCGAAGCCGCCGTTCGTCACGCGCTCGGTGGCGCTGCTCGTGCCCACCGTCAGCGTGGCGTTGTTCGACGTGGCCGTCACGGCAGGCGAGGACGAATCCGTCACCGTGGCCTTGAACACGGCGCCGCTGTCGGCCGCCACGGTCGTGAAGCTGTAGGCAGGCGACGTGGCGCCGCTGATCACGGCGCCGTTGCGGTACCACTTGTAGGTGTACGGCGCCGTGCCGCCGCCCGCGCCCACGGCGAACGAGGCGGTGGCGCCCGGTGCGACGGTGATGCTGGCTGGCTGGCTGGTGATGGTCACCGCGCCGCCCGTCGTCGATTCATCGACGTCGGCGCCCACGTTGATGGCCGCATACGCGCGTTTGACGGCGATCGATTCGGCGCTGCCCACGCCATACAGTTCCTCTGCTGCCTGCAGCACTTTGTTGCGCGCGTCGGCGTAGTTGGTCGACGAGGTGAACTTGGTGGTGGCGGCCTTGAACCAGATGCGGTAAGCCTTGTCGCTGCCGATACCGGTCATGGCCAGCGGGCTTTTGTTCAGGTAGGAGCTGTAGTAGTCGCTGCTGGACGTGGAGTTCGAACCTTGCGACAGGAAGTAGAACATGCGGTTATTCGGGCCGCTGCTGTAGTGGACGTCGAGGTTCTTGATGGTGCTGCTCCACGCATTCGGGCTGCTGCCATCCTTGCTTGGCTTGTACAGCCAGCGCAGCGGCTGGCCATTCTTGGCGATTTCCTTGCCGGTCATCCAATCGTTGCCCGTGTTGGGGATCGTCGTGCCCGTGCCGCCGGCGCGCGCATACGCTTCCACCATTTCACCGGCGATGTCCGAGCTCGATTCGTTCAAGCCGCCCGACTCTTGCGAGTAGATCAGGCCCGAGGTGGCGTCCGTGATGCCGTGGCCCATTTCGTGGCCGATCACGTCGATGGAGCCGAGGTTGTTGAACGAGCTGCCGCCGTCGCCGATGTACATGCACTTGCAGCTGCTGTCGTAATAGGCGTTGTCATAGGCCGTGTTAACGTGGGCGGCGATGTGGGTGGCCGTGTTGTTGCCGTCCAGGCTGGACCAGCCCAGCACGTTCTTGTGCGTGTCGTAGGTGTTCATCAGACCCCACATCGCGTTTACGGCCGCCGTCTGGCCGTTGGCGTTGGTGGTGCTGCCGCCATTGATGTATTGCTGGCCGTCGCCCCAGGTGTTGCTGGTGCTGCTGTACACGCTGCCCGAGGTGGTGCCGTGGTTGGCATTCGTGATGGCCATGCCGCCGAAGCTGCCGCCCGTGCCGCGGCTCGGGTCCTTCATGGTGTAGGTGCTGCCCGTGAGCGTGGTGTTGAGCGGTACCTGGCCGTTGTACTGGCTGTTGCCGATGCCGGCCACGGTTTTCAGGGCTTTCCATTGACGCAGGATGCGGCCATCCTTGGCGCTGACGACGGTGTCGTAGTAGACCGGTTTGCTACCGCTGATCATGCGCGTTTGCACCAGGTAGGCCAGCTCGTAGTGGTCGACCACGTCCTGCACGTCGAGGGCGTTCAGCGCGGCTTCCGACTTGTTCTCGGCGCCGGCTATGCGCACGGTTTTCATGACAGGGTAGATCAGCAGCTGCGCATGCGGCGGCACGTGGTCGACGGCCTGCACGCCGATGCTTTTCACGGCGGCGGCGATGGCGGCGGCGGCGCTGACGGCCGGCGTGGTGTCGATATCGGTGGTGGCGCTGCGGGTGACGGAATTGACGCCGCCGCTACCGAGGCCGGACGCGCGGTCCGACACGGATTCGCTGACGATGTCGCCGGCGTTGTTGCTGACGACGACCGTCTCGGAGCCGAAGACGGGCAAGCCCTTGTAGGTGTGCTGCACGCGGCTCACGCGCGTGCCGCTGACGCCCGGATGCTGGGCGCCGACGGCAAAGCCATGCTCGGTATTCAAGCCGCGGCTGCGTGCCTGCGCGGCCAGCTTGTTGACCAGGCCGGCGTTCTCTTGTGGAGAGGCCAGGGTCACCGGGGCAGCCATCAGGGTCTGTGGCAGCGGCGTGGCGGCGTCCGCCGTGGTGGCCATCAGCGGCAGGGCGGCGATGGATGCGGCAACTATCGTCAAACGTAAATTCATTTCTGCTCCATGGTATCGGTTAAGGAAATGGTGAATGAGCTGGCCGCGATGCCTGATGGCCACCCCGGCGTGCCTGGCAGGCGGATAGCCTGCCGTTTTGTGGTGGCGTGACGCCGGGTAGGGGGACACTAAACTTGTCGAGATCGCCATGTCAAAAAATTCAAGAAATGGGTCACCAAGCGAATTTTTGTTAAGAATTGAACATTTATCGACGCTGCATCATCGGAAAGTTTGATCTACCACAAGCTGCAACTTTTGTTTTGGACTACTTCCCCTAATGGCGCGCTCTGTTGGAAAAACACTGTTGCATTTTCTAAATGTTGCGATCTACACTAGCTCTTCGCATTGTCCCCAGTGGACCAGGCGACGACAAAAAAAGCGCACGCGGCAATGACCGCGTCCAGATACAGCGCATCGGGAAAAAAATCGGGAGTTTCACATGACGTCAGTTCTGTTTTCTGCTGTTGGTTTCAGCCATTTCCCCTCTGGAGCGGCATTCATGCTGCATCCGCCTTCCTAGCCGCCGCCAGCCGGCTCTTCCCCCGCGAGGGGGGCTTTTCAGTGAGTCCGACCGCGCCGCCCGGCGCGGCCGCTGGCGCAGTGCATCCTTTTTTCAGGAAGGGTTGCCGGCTCCTGGTGCGTGCACCGGAATCACCGGCCTGACGAACTATGCTTTCGATAGCGACCAAAGTGGAACAGATCGTGATGGAATCGGCCTTTCTCAGCGAGGGATTGGGCCGCGGCTTGCTGAACCTGTCGGAACTGGCGCGCCAGCTGCAGCCGCAATTGCAGAGCGACTTATGGAAACCGGTGGGGCAGGCCGCCGTGGTGATGGCGCTGCGCCGCCTGGCCGAACGGATGCCGCAGCAGAAAAGCGGCGAGATCGTACTGGCGCACCGCGCGGGAGAACTGTCCACGCGCAGTGAATTGATGATTTTTACCTACCGCTATTCCGACCAGACCTATGACTGCCAGCGCCAGTTGCTGGCGCTGGCCGCACCCCAGCGCGGCACTTTCATCACCGTCACGCGCGGCGTCAACGAGGTGATGGTGATCTGCAGCCGTTCGCTGCATGCGCTGGTGGACGAGGTCTTTGGCGGCGAGCAGGAACTGGCGCGCCTGGAGCGGGTGACGGCCGTGACCCTGCACCTGGCGCCCGAAACCTGCTATACGCCGGGCGTGTATCACGCCATCCTCAAGCGCCTGGCCTGGGAGCGCATCAACCTGATCAACATCATCTGCACCTATACGGAACTGACCTTGCTGCTGGAGGCGTCGCAGACGGGGGCCGCCTTTTCCGTGCTGTCGAAAATCGTCGCGCAATGAAAAAGGCTCTGTCCCCGCTAAGTAGGGGAAGTCCCAGGAATCTTCCTGTGCCCCTGCTGTCTGACTGTACATCGCAGACAAACGGGAGCCTTCCATGCAGCCAAGCCAGTGGAAAACCTTTATCGCCCAGTTCGCCGCCCTGAACCGCCGCCAGCGACAGGCAGGCATTGCCCTGCTGCGGGGCAGCGCGCTACACGACGCGACCGTCGCGCTGCTGGAAAATGTGGCCCAGCCGCGATTGGCCTGCCCCGCCTGCAACAGCAATCATGCGCACCGGCACGGTCATGCACACGGACTGCAGCGTTATCGTTGTGTGCCATGTGGCCGCACCTTCAATGCGCTCACCGGTACGCCGCTGGCCCGATTGCGGCATAAATCGTTGTGGCTCGACTACGCCGATTGCCTTCTGGCATCCGACTCCGTGCGCAAGGCGGCGTTACAGCTGGGCGTACACCGCAACACCACGTTCCGCTGGCGTCACCGTTTTTTATCGCTGGCAAAGACAGACCGGCCCCATTGCCTGCATGGTATTGCCGAAGCGGACGAATTGTATGTGCTGGAATCGGAAAAGGGATCGCGGCATCTGACGCGTCCGGCCCGCTGCCGGGGTGGCCATGCCCACAAGCGTGGCATTTCCAATGAACAGGTCTGCATCCTGGTAGCGCGCGACCGCACAGGACAAACCCTCGATTTCGTTACGGGTAAAGGCGCGTTGACGAAAGCGAAGCTGCATCATTGCCTGTTGCCCGTCATCGACAAGGACATCTTGCTGGTCACCGACGGCCATGCCGCCTACCGGGCCTTCGCTCGAGAATCGGGCATCAGTCATCAGGCCGTTAACTTGCGCGCCGGCATCCGCGTGCAGGGTGCCGCCCATGTGCAGAACGTCAACGCCTATCACAGCCGACTGCGGCAATGGCTGGGTCACTTTCACGGTGTCGCGACGCGCTACCTGCCGAACTACCTGGGCTGGCGCTGGATACTAGATGCCGGGCGCATCCGTTCGCCAGAAACATTATTGAAGGCAACGCTGGGAGCGTTTCCACACCTGACGGTGACATAGCCATGAGAAACGCCCCGCCACATTGCTGCAGCGGGGCGTCAGGCAGAGTAGTCGCTGCTTATTTTTCCAGCTGTGTACGCACGCGGGCGATCGCGGCGCGGACCTGGCGTGGCGCGGTGCCGCCCACGTGGTCGCGCGCGGCAACGGAGCCTTCCAGGGTCAGCACGGCAAACACGTCGTCGTCCGTCAACGGGGAAAACGCGCGCAACTGCTCCAGCGACAGGTCGGCCAGGTCGCAGCCGGCGTCGACGCAGGCGCGCACGGCCAGGGCCACGGCTTCATGGGCGTCGCGGAACGGCAAGCCCTTCTTGACCAGATAGTCGGCCAGGTCGGTCGCGGTGGCGTAGCCCTGCAGGGCCGCCGCGCGCATCGCTTCCGGTTTCACCGTGATGCCGCCAGCCATGTCGGCGAAGATGCGCAGGGTGTCGATAACGGTGTCGACGGTGTCGAACAGCGGTTCCTTGTCTTCCTGGTTGTCCTTGTTGTAGGCCAACGGCTGGCCCTTCATCAGGGTCAAGAGGCCAGTCAGGTGGCCGTAGACGCGGCCCGTCTTGCCACGCGCCAGTTCTGGCACGTCCGGGTTTTTCTTTTGCGGCATGATCGACGAGCCGGTGCAGAAGCGGTCGGCGATGTCGATGAAGCCAATGCGAGGGCTCATCCAGATCACCAGTTCTTCGGCCATGCGCGACACGTGCATCATCAAGACTGCCGAGGCGGCGCAGAACTCGATGGCGAAGTCGCGGTCCGAGACGGCGTCGAGCGAGTTGTGGCAGACGTCGTCAAAGCCCAGCGTTTTTGCCACGCGCAGGCGGTCGATGGGGAAGGTGGTGCCGGCCAGCGCGGCGGCGCCCAGCGGCAGGCGGTTGACGCGCTTGCGGCAGTCGGCCATGCGCTCGGCGTCGCGGCCGAACATTTCGACATACGCCAGCATGTGGTGGCCGAAGGTGATCGGCTGGGCCACCTGCATGTGGGTAAAGCCCGGCATGATGGTGTCGGCATGCTGCTCGGCCAGGTCCGTCAGCGCACTGCGGAACGTCGCCAGCAGGGCGGTGATGTCGTCGATGGCGGAACGCACGTACAGCCGGATATCTGTCGCTACCTGGTCGTTGCGCGAGCGGCCCGTGTGCAGGCGCTTGCCCGCATCGCCTACCAGTTCGGTCAGGCGTTTTTCAATATTCAGGTGGACGTCTTCCAGGTCCAGCAGCCATTCGAACTGGCCGGCGGCGATTTCCTGCGAGATTTGCGCCATGCCGCGCTGGATTTCCGCGTAGTCGGCCGGGCTGATGATGGCTTGCGCATGCAGCATTTCCGCATGAGCCAGCGAACCTTCGATGTCGAACAGCGCCAGGCGCTTGTCAAAAAATACAGAAGCTGTGTAGCGCTTGACGAGGTCCGAGACCGGTTCGGAAAACCGGGCCGACCAGGCTTCGCCCTTTTTGGAGAATTGATCAGTCATGAAAGAAGTCCTTTAGTGTAGGGCGATTATAAACAAGGTTGGCCGGCGGTAGGGCTTTTAGGGGCTTGCAGGGCGCTGAAATGGCCAGGAATGGGGCTGGCAAGCGTCAAATGCCACGGCGCGGGTACGTTGTACGTTCCATCCCGGCTGTTTGTATTCTGTCCCGCGAATCGTGCGTTTGGTCGCAATCCGATGGCGGTTCAGGGGGGATCGGCCTACAGTTCAATCATCGCAGCACACAACCAGCCACTCAAAGGACATCATCATGAACATCGCTAAAAACATGGAAGCCATCTTCGTCGCCATCATCGCCATCGCCGCCGCCACCAGCCTGGCCACCGCCGCCGTGCCGAAGTTCCGCGCCGCGCCGGCACCGATCGCCGCCATCGCCGCCAGCGCCGGGCAAGTCACCATGCACACCGTGTACGTCAGCGCCAAGCGCCTGAGCGCGGAAGAAAAAGCCGCCCTGTAAGCGCGGCAGTGCAATCGAGGCAGAATCAGCAGCATCCGTAGTCACCACATCGCACCGGCAGCAAGCAGTACAGCATCAGCGGCAATCGGAACGGGCGGCGCCCCCGTTTCCTTTTCAGCCCAGGCGGAACGCGAGCTTCCCGCCATCCTCAGCATTTTTCAGCCTGCCATCGGCATCGCTCAATGGCGTGTTCCGTTTTACTGCCAGTGCATCAGGCACGGCGGAATCAATAGCAGCAGCGCCAGCACCAGGTAAATCAGCTGCAGCGGAATCATCCACTTGGCCCACGTAATCCAGGGCACGCGCGCCAGTGCCAGCACGCCGACGGTGATGCCGGATGTGGGGATCATCGGCGTGGTGAATTCGCCGAACTGGAAGGCCAGGATGGCGGTCTGGCGCGTCACGCCCACCAGGTCGGCCAGCGGCGCCATGATCGGCATGGTCAGCGCCGCCTGGCCGCTGCCGGAATGGATGAAGAAGTTGATCACTGACTGCATGAAGAACATCTTTTGCGCGGCGAAGACGGGGCTCGACGACGCCACCAGGGGCGTCAATGCATGCAGCATGGTGTCGATGATCTGCGCGTCGCGCGCCAGGATCATGGTGCCGCGCGCCAGCGCGATGACGAGCGCCACGCTGACCATGTCGCGCGCGCCCTGCACGAACGACGCCACCAGGCTGTCCATGTCGAGCCGGCCGACCAGGCCGACGACGATGGCCATCACCAGGAACAGGGCGGCGATTTCATCGATGAACCAGTCGTATTTGACGACGCCGACGACCATCGTCAGCAGGGTCGCCATGAAAATCCACAGCACCGCGCGATGCGTGCGCGTCATGCCGGCAAAGCTGCTCAGGTCCAGTGTGTGCTCGCTGCGCTTTTCGATGTCGAGCAGGTAGGTCGGGCTTTTTTCCGGATGGCGCTTGATGCGCGCCGCGTACCACATCAAGAACACGATGCTGACCGCCGTGGCGATGGCCCACACGATCAGGCGGTAGCCGATGCCGGAAAAGATCGGCACGCCGGCGATACCCTGAGCGATGCCGACGTTGAACGGGTTCAAAAAGGCGGCGGAAAAGCCCACTTGCGAGCCGATGAAGGGAATCGACACGCCCGTAATGGTGTCATAGCCCAGGGCCAGGGCCAGCGGCACGAAGATCAGGATGAAGGGAATCGCTTCCTCGTTCATGCCGAAGGTGGCGCCGCCCAGCGAAAACATGGTGAAGAACACGGGGATGATGGCGGCGCGCACGAAGCGCGAACTGGTGTGCGCCTTGGCGATGGCCTTGATCAGCGAATCGAAGGCTTCCGTTTTTTGCAGCACGGCGAAGGCGCCGCCGACGATCAGCACGAAGCCGATGATCAGGCTGGCGTCGACGAAGCCCTTGATGGGCGCCATCATCAGCGCGGCGAGTCCCTGCGGCTTGTTGTCGACGTAATGAAACGTGCCGGGGATGATCAGCTGTTTGCCATTGACCAGTTGGGTGTCGAATTTCCCGCCTGGCACCAGCCACGTCGCCAGGGCGATCATGGCCAGAATGCCGCACAGCAGGACGAAGGTATTGGGGAGCTTGAATTTTCTCATGGGTGTCACTTATTGGCTCAGCAGGCTGCCGCCGCGGAAGGCGACGGCGCCTGCGACCTTGCCGACGTTCATGCCGCGCAAAACGTGGCGGTGGGCGCTGCGCGCAAAAAAGACGCCTGCGACGGTGCAGCGCAAGGTCGTCGTCTCGCCGCTGACGGGGTCGATCAGGTCGGCCACGGCGTCGCCGGCGGCCAGCACCTCGCCCATTTCGCGCAGGTAGACCAGCACGCCGTGATGCGGCGCGAGGATCGGTTCCACGCCGGCCAGCGGCGTCGGCTCACATTGCGGCGCGGGCAGGTCGTCGCCGGCGCCGTCGATTTCCAGCACGCCCTCGATGGCGAGAAAACGCAGCAGGGCGGCGGCGTCGCGTTCGGCCAGGGCGTAGCTCACTTCCACTTCGCCGCGCAACTCGACGGTGGTCGACAGGCAGGCGGCGGGAATCGGATAGCGTCCGCCGAAGTGCGCATCGAGGTCCCACCACAAGCGGCTGCAGGCTTCGTCGAACGGCTCTTCGCCGGCCGCCAGTTCCAGCAGCACGGCGCGCGCGCCCAGCAGTGCGGACAGGGGCGCGATCTGCGCCGCCAGCGGCGTGCCCGTGTAGATGTGCAGGGCCGCCTCGTTATCGCAATGCAGGTCGAGCACGATGTCGGCGTCGATAGCCATGCCCAGCAGGGTTTTCTTCAAGGTCTCCGCATCCGTGCCCGGCCGCCAGGCGGCGACGGCGGCGCGCGCATGCTCGCGTATCAGGGCCACGTTGGCCTGCGCATCCTGTCCCAGCAGGCCGTCGAGCGTGGTTTTCAGTTCATCGGCCACGTGGCGGTAGGCGCGGTTGAAGTTGATGCCGGTGGTCAGGTCGAAGCGGCCGAACGGCGCGCCATGAATGGCTTGCGCCAGGCCGATCGGGTTGGCGGCCGGCACCAGGATGATTTCGCCGTGGATCTTGCCGGCCGCTTCCAGCGCCAGCAGTTCGCGGCGTAAAAATTGCGACACCAGCATGCCCGGCACCTCGTCCGCGTGCAGCGCCGCCTGGATGTACACCTTTTTGCCGCTGCGGCTGGTGGCGGCCGCGGCGCCGAAGTGGAAACTGCTCAATTGGCACGCTACGCTGGCGTGCGCGGTGGAGATGGGATGCTGGTGTACTTGCATGGTGGGTGCCCCGAAAAGGTGCATGGTTGATGGATTCCGGTCGATTATGTAGCAATATTTTCACGAAGTAAATCAATGAAAATCCTTTTACAAATATTTGTTGAGTTTTCTTTTTGATATGAGTACAGTAAGTTCCAGCGACCCGATTTCGCCTTCCGCCAGTGATCCGCAGTCCCCAAGAATACAGGCCGCCAGTGATATGAGAGCATCCGCCAGTCCTGCCAGACGCAGCGCCCCCAAGCCACTTGCCACCGCGCTGGCGTCGCCCGACGCCGCCTTCGCGCAATCGCCGCTCGGGCAGGCGCTGATGCACGTGCTGGCCGGCGGCTCGGCTTCGCAGCGGCAGATCGCCGACTACCTGCTGCGCAACCAGATGCGGGTGACGGCGCTGGGCATCGAGGAACTGGCCGACAGCTGCCAGGTATCGACCGCTACCATCAGCCGCTTCGCGCGCGACATCGGCCAGAAGAATTATTCGGCCATGCGCGGCGCCATGGCCGAAACCCTGCAATCGCTGTTGCAGCCGGTCGACAAACTGCGCCGCACCATAGAGCGGCGCGCGCGCGCCACCTCGCCTGTCACGCAAAGCCTGGAATATGCGGCCGCGAACATCGCCGCCACGTCCGATGCCCTGTCGCCGCACGCCATGCAGGCCGTGGTGCGCCGCCTGACGCGCGCCAGGGTCGTGTATGTGATGGGTTTCGGCCTGTCGGCCAACCTGGCCGGCATGCTGGTGCAGCATCTGCAGCCGTTTTGCCCGCATGTGGTGGAAGTGGTGGGCATCGGCGGCTCGGAAGTGGCGGCCGGCCATCTGGTCAACCTGACGGCGCACGACGTGCTGGTGGTGATCTCGTTCCCCCGCTACACGCTCGACTGCATCGGCCTGGCCAGCTTCGCGCGCGACCGCGGCGCCTGCATCGTGGCGCTCACCGATTCTCCCGCCTCACCGCTGGCCGAACTGGCCGACCACGCGCTGTATGCGCAAAGCACCCATCCCGTCCTGCCCAGCAGCGCCAGCACGGCGCTGGCCATGATCGAGGCGCTGGCCGTGGCGCTGATGGTATCGAACAAAAAGAACGTGGAAAAAGCGGCCCGCCTGAGCGACGTCATCGCCGCCTATCTGTACGGCGGCGAGCATGGCGTGCAGGGCTCCCGGAAAACAGCTTCAAAGCAACGCAAGGCAGTCGCAAAATCATTATAAAAAACAGGCATCATTATTGGGGAGAGTGGCAATGCAGATGAAAAGACAGGACGGTGGCTCCTTGCCGCGCGAGTCGGCGCTGGCGCAAGGCGTGCGCCTCGCGCTGGGCGCCCTGAGCGTGTCGGCGGCGCTGGGCATGCTGGCTGGCGGCGCGCAGGCGCAAGAGCAGAAACAGGAGCTGGTGCGGGATGAAGAGCCTGCACCGAAAAAAATGCAGCGCGTGGAGATCACGGGTTCGGCCATCAAGCGCCTGGAATCGGAGACGGCGCTGCCGGTGCAGGTCATCACGCGCGCCGAGATCGAAAAGGCGGGCGTGACGACGGCGGCCGAGCTGATGGCGCGCGTGTCGGCCAACGTGGGCGGTCTGACCGATGGCGCCAGCATCAATATCGGCGGCGACCAGCGCGGCTTCAACAGCGCCAACCTGCGCGGCGTGGGCACGTCGTCGACCCTGGTGCTGCTCAATGGACGGCGCATGGCCAACTTTGCCTCGCCCGGCGACGACGCGGGCGTGGACCTGAATAACATTCCCGCCGCCGCCCTGCAGCGCGTGGAAGTGCTGCTCGACGGCGCCTCGGCCCTGTACGGCACGGACGCCATCGGCGGCGTCATCAATTTTATTACGCGCAAGGATTACCAGGGCGTGGAGCTGAACGTCTACGGCAGCCGCACCGATGAAGGGGGCGCGGGCAAGCGCACGGCCAGCATCACGGCAGGCACGGGCGACCTGGCCACGGATGGCTACAATATCTTCGCTGTGGTCGACCTGCAAAAAACGGACCGCCTCAGTTCCTCGCAGCGCAAGTTCATTCCGAACCTGCAGGTGCCGCAGCGCCTCGGGCATTTGCTGTCGAGTTTTACCAGCCCGGCGAATATCCGCCTGTCGGGGGAGCAGCGCGACTATTTGCAAGAGAATGGCTTCCTGCTCAATGGCCAGCCGATTACCAATCGCCAGATCAATCCGTCGATCCCGAACTGTTCGCCGCCGGCCAACCTGTACCTGCCGGCGGGAACGGGTGGTGTTGATGCCTGTACCTATGACTACATGGGCGACACGGAGCTGTATCCGAAGACGGACAAGCAGAACCTGCTCACGCGCGGCGTGCTGAAACTGAGTAACGACCACCAGCTGTACGCGGAAGTGGCGCTGAGCCGCTCGCGCAGCTATTACGTGGGCTCGTCGGCGCGTGTGATCGGCTATCTCGATTACAGCAAGGTGCCGCAGCTGGCCAATACCGGCCTCGATAGCATCGTCGACGAAGACGGCAATCCGACTGCGCGCGAACTGGAACTGCGCATGCGGCTGAACGAGGCGGGCATGCGCACCAGCCAGTTGACCAGCGAGAGCCAGCGCTTCGTGGTGGGCGCCAGCGGCACGCTCGGCGGCTGGGATTATGACGTGGGCTTCAATCACAGCGTCAACGTCGTGAAGGACCGCGATACGCATGGCTACGTCCTGTACGACAAGCTGTTGGAAGGCATCGCCTCCGGCGACATCAACCCGTTTGGCCCATCGGGCGCGAAGGGCAAGGCGCTGCTCGACAGCATCCAGGTCAATGACGAAGTGCGGCATGCGCGCGGCACCATGGATGCGCTCGACTTCAAGGCATCGCGCGCGCTGATGGCCTTGGGCGGCGGCGACATGGCGCTGGCCGTGGGCGGCGAAGTGCGCCGCGAGCGCACCGAGTTCCGTCCGTCGGCGTTGCTGATGAGCGACAACATCAACAACGACGCGGCGCCCGAAGGCGGTGTGGCCACCAGCGACAGCCGCAAGGTGCAAGCGATTTACAGCGAATTGCTGCTGCCGTTGACCAAGCAGTGGCAGGCGCAGTTGTCGGGCCGTTATGACCATTACCAGCAGGTGGGCGGCGCCCTCAGTCCGAAGATCGGCCTGACCTACATGCCCAGCAAGCAGGTGCTGCTGCGCGCTTCGGCCGGCAAGGGCTTTCGCGCGCCATCGATGTCCGACCTGCACCGGCCCACTGCCTACAGCAGCACGGCGACCTTGCCCGATCCCGTGTATTGCGCGAGCGAGAACAATGATTATTCCGTCTGCGCCGATAACTGGGATACGCGCCGCTACAGCAACGACAAGCTGAAACCGGAGCGCAGCCGCCAGTTCACGGCCGGCCTGGTGCTCGAACCGAGCCAGCACTGGACCTTCAGTGCCGACTATTGGAACATCAAGCGCACGGACCTGATCAGCGAAATCGGCGACGACATCATCCTCGGCAATCTGGCCAAGTACGGCGATCTGGTGCACCGCGATGAAGACGGCTTGATCGACTACATCGAGCTGCGCAAGGAAAACCGCGGCGCGCAAAAGGCGGCGGGTATCGATATCACGGCCGACCTGCATGGCGTGAAAACGGCGTGGGGACGCTTTGGCGCGCACCTGAGCGGCACATATGTGCTCGATTCAAAAATCCAGACCAGCCCTGGCGAGGTCTTTATCAGCAACCTCAATAAATTCGTCACGGAAGGCGTGGTGCAGCGCTGGCGCCATACGATCACGCTCGATTGGGACAATGGCCCGTATTCGGCCAGCCTGTCGAACACGTATTCGAGCGGCTACGATGACCAGAATTCGGCCATCAACACGGACGATGGCAGCGTCGTCAAGCCGAACCGGGTCAAGGCCTACACCTTGTGGGACATGTCGGGCGCGTACGCCGTCAGCAAGCAGTTCAAGCTGCGCGCGGGCATACAGAATCTGTTCAATACCAGCCCGCCATACTCGAACCAGGCCTATTTTTTCCTGTCCGGCTATGACCCGAGCTACACGGATCCGCGCGGCCGGCGCTTTTATGCGAGCGCCAATTACAGCTTCAAGTAAGCAGTTTTACATAGAAACCCGGAGATACCGCAACAGCGCTGTCATATGCAGCAAGTAGTATTGCAGTTTGATGCATTTGGGTTGCAAGCAGCAGTATTGGCAGCAAGGGCGCGTGCCTGTATCAACCAGTGCGCGCCACTTTCCTTGTATTCGAAAGGCACCATGAAATCATCCGCAAGCCTGTATCACACCTTCCGCGCCGCGCTGCTGTTCGCGCTGGCATTGTGCAGCATCCATGCCGTGGCGGCGCCGGGCGGCAGCGCCATCGGCAGTGCGCCGCAGGGCACGCTCGTCATCATCGGTGGCGGCCTGCGCGCCGACAATGCCGAAGTCTGGCAGCGCATCGTCAAGTTGTCGGGCGGGCCAGGCGCGCGCATCGCCGTGCTGGCCTCGGCCGCGATGAACCCTGAAAAATCGGGCGAAAGCATCATCAAAAAGCTGAACCAGTACGGCGCCGACGCCTTTTTCGTGCCGCTGGCCGTCAAGCTGGCGAACAGGGATTACCGCAAGGCGGCCGAAGACCCGGCCATCGTCACGCAGATCAAGTCGGCCAGCGGCATTTATTTTGCCGGCGGCGACCAGGGACGCATCACGCAAGCCTTGCTGCGTCCGGACGGCAGCCGCACGGCCGCGCTGGAAGCCATCTGGTCGGTCTACCGCAACGGCGGCGTGATCGCCGGTTCCAGCGCCGGCGCCGCCATCATGAGCACCACCATGTTTTACGACGCCAAGCCCGTGCTCGACATGCTCAAGATGGGCGTGACGGACGGCCGCGAGATCGCGCCTGGCCTCGGCTTCATCGGCAGCGATGTCTTCGTAGACCAGCATTTGCTGGTGCGCGGGCGCTTTGCGCGCATGATCCCCGTGATGCTGAAAAAAGGCTATCACCTGGGACTGGGCATCGATGAAAACAGCGCCATGGTGGTCGACGCCATGCGCGACGTGGAAGTCATCGGCTACAGCGGCGCCTTGCTGATCGACCTGTCGGGCGCCATCAGCGACCGTGGCGTGAAAAATTTCAATATCAGCAATGCCGCCATCAGCTACCTGGACCGGGGCGATAAATTCAACCTCGTCACGCGCGTGTTTACGCCGTCGCCGGACAAGGCCGACAACAAGCTCGATCCGAACCAGCCAGACATGCGCGAGCCCGTGTTTACCAACGATATCCTCGGCAACAACGCCGTGCTCGACCTGATGGGCAATTTGATCGACAACGCGCAGCAGGAAGCCATCGGCATCGCCTTCGGTAACCCGCGCGACCCGTACCCGGACCTGGGCTTCGAGTTCCGCTTCAGTAAAACGGTCAACAGCGTCGGCTACAGCTCGACCGAGGCGGAAGCGTATTCGGTGCTGAAGCTGCGCCTCGACATCCGCCCCATCCAGCTGCGCCAGCCGCTGTACCGCTACAAGTAAGTGGCGTGCTGGCGCCGCCAGCGCGGCCACGCGGCGATCGTCAGGGCCCGCAGCAGCCACTCGACGGGGCCATACGCATGGCCGCGCAGCCACCAGCGGCTCAGTGGCAGCTGCGCGCAAAAGATGATGGCGGCCAGCGTCAGCGCACCGAGCGGCGACACGCTGCCCATCAGCCGCGCGCCATACGCGAGGAACAGCACGGCGCAGATGGCCGACTGCAGCAGGTAGTTCGACAGGGCCATGCGGCCCGTGTCGGCCAGCAGCGCAAACAGCGTGCCGTCGCGCAGGCGCTCGAACAGCGATAGCGCCAATGCCAGGTAGGCGCCCGCCAGCAACGGAGCGGTGGCCAGGCCCACGGCCAGTCCCGCCACCTGCCATGTCTGGCTGTCACCATACACGGACGTCCACGCATAGAAGGCGGCGCCGGGCAGCCCCGCCAGCGCGCCGGCCCACAGCAGGCGGCGGCGCAGCGGCAGATAATCGCTGGCGTGCAGCAGCATCTCGCGCTTGCCGGCGGCCAGGCCGCACAGGAACATGGCCAGCGCACACGGCGCCTGCACCAGCAGCAGGACGAGCCAGATGTCATTCAGTTCGCGCAGGTGCTGATGGATGACGGCGGCCGGCGTGGCGCGATAGGCGGCCAGCGCGCTTGCCGCCTTTTGCGCCATCGCCACGGCGTTGTCGGCGGTGTCGCCCGCCGGCTGCAGGCTTTGCAGCCAGGCCATGCCCGCCCAGAATGCCACGCAGACGGCGACGAGCGTCAACGCCAGGGACAATGCCTGGCGTTCGCCGCAGCGGTGCAGCGCCAGCAGCACGATGCCCAGCAATGCGTAGGTCGTGAGTATGTCGCCGTGGAACAGGAGCACGGCATGCAGGGCGCCGATCAGCCACAGGCCCGCCTGGCGACGCAGCATGCGTGGCACGAACGGCGCCTCGGCGCGCGCGGCCGCCTGCATCTGCAAGGTGAAGCTGTAGCCGAACAGGAAGGAAAACAGCAGGTAGAACTTGGTCTCGAACAGCAGCGCGACGAGGAAGTGGGTGGCGCGGTCCACGCCGCCGGGAAAGGCGGGATCGGTCAAGCCCAGGCCGAACCAGGGCGTGGCGAAGGCGCCGATATTGACGACCAAAATACCGAACAGGGCGCAGCCGCGCAGGGCGTCGACGTCGGCGATGCGCGCGGGCTGCGTTTGCATGACGGCGCTCATGCCAGGGCAGGGCGCAGGAAGCGCGCCAACAGCAGGTGCAGGCTGGCGCGTTGCGCCAGCGGTGCATAACGGGGATCGACGGCGACCCGGTTGAAGATGCCGTCGATCAGCGCGGCGATCCAGCTGGCCGTTTGCGCCGCGTCCAGCGCGGCGTCGACCTGGCCTCCTGCGGCCGCCTCTTCCAGCAAGGCTTGCAGGCCGCCGCGCAGGCTGGCGTCGTTGCGCGCCACCCTGGCCGCGATATCCGTGTCGCGCATCGCTTCGGCGGCAATGTCCAGCGCCAGTCCCGCAAAATCCGCGTCGGCCGCCAGCGCCAGCACCAAATCCATGAAGTCGAGCAGTGCGCCGTAGGCATCGGCGCTGCCTTGCACGCCGGCGAAGTAGGCGGCCGTCTCGCTGCCTTCCTGGTCGACGATGGCGGCGATGATGGCTTGTTTGCTGGGGAAGTAATGAAACAGATTGCCGGGACTCATGCCCGCTTGCGCGCAGATGGCGGCGGTGCTGGTCTGGTGAAAGCCCTTGCGCGCAAAGCAGTGGCGCGCGGCGGCGAGAATGGCGTCGCGGCGGGCCGCGTGTTTATCGGGATCGATGGTGCGCATGGATTTGCCTTTAATTAATCGACTGGTCAGTCTAATATAGGCCGATTGGCTCGCGTGGTCAAGCGAACCGGCTGAAAAGGGCGCTTTGCACGCTCGCTTCCTGTCGCTACAATGTGCCGCAGCGGTTTTTCCCGCGCCTGCCGGCAGGCCCGCCGATTGTTTGGAAAACCGTTCCCTTCACCTGTTTTTCTACCGTTTTAGGAATGACATGCAGCAGACTCCGATTCGATCCTTCCTCTGCGCGCTGGCGCTGGCCTTCGGCATCGTCCCTGCCGCGCACGCTGCCAGTGTCGCCCAGCCGGCCACCATGCGCCTCGATTACCAGCACAGCGGCAATGCGCTGGGCGAGCATTATGCGGTCGAGCGCGTGCTGGTCGAGCCCCTGCCATGGCCGGGCAACCTGGCGCGTCCCATCGACGACAGCAACCGCGGCAACAACCTGCTGGAAGTGGTCGACATCAAGTCGGGCAAAGTGCTGTACTCGCGCGGTTTTTCCACCATCTTCGGCGAATGGGCCAGCACCGATGAAGCGAAAACCACGACGCGCGCCTTCCAGGAATCCGTGCGCTTCCCGCAGCCCGAGCACCCCGTGCGCGTGCGCATCCTGAAACGCGACGAGCGCGGCCTGTTTTCCGTGGTGTGGAGCACCGATGTCGATCCTGCCGCGCAGGACGTGATCCGCAAGCAGCCGCCGGCGCCCGTCAAGCCGATCCCGATCCGCATCAGTGGTCCATCCAGCGACAAGGTCGACCTGCTGATCATGGGCGATGGCTACACGGCGGCCGAAATGGGCAAGTTCGAAGCGACGGCGCGCAAGCTGGCCGACCATCTTTTCACCGTCTCGCCATTCCGCGAGCGGGCCAATGATTTTAATGTGTGGGCCATGGCCTTGCCGACGCAGGAATCGGGCGTGTCGCGCCCTTCGACGGGCGTGCATCACGCGTCACCCTTGGGCACGCGCTACGACATCTTCGGCAGCGAGCGTTATGTGCTGACGACGGACAACCGCGCACTGCGCGACCTGGCGCAGTACGCGCCGTATGAGTTCATTGAAATCCTCGTCAATAACGATACCTATGGCGGCGGCGGCATCTTCGGGCAGTTCAGCACGGCGGCGGCGAACAATGACTGGGCCAACTACCTGTTCGTGCATGAATTCGGCCACCATTTCGCCGGCCTGGCCGACGAGTACTACACTTCGCCCGTGGCCTATCAGTCGAATGGCGAGCGCCAGGAACCGTGGGAGCCGAACGCCACCGCCCTGCGCGATCCGGCCAGGCTGAAATGGAAGAACCATGTGAAGGCGGGCACGCCGCTGCCCACGCCGTGGCCGAAGGAAGCGTACGACAGCCATGCGCGCGAATATCAGCAGCAGCGCGCCGCCCTGCGCGCGGCCAACCGTCCCGAAAGCGAGATGAGCGATTTGTTCAAGGCCGACCTGGCGTACACGCAGCAGCTGTTCTCGAAGGCGCCGCAGCGCCATGCGGTGGGCGCCTTCGAAGGCGCGAACTACGAGTCGTCCGGCTACTACCGTCCCGAGATGCAGTGCATCATGTTCGACCGCAGCGAGACGTTCTGCTCCGTGTGCCAGGATGGCATCAGCACCATCATCGACCTGTATTCGCGTCCCGCCCCGGCATCGGGCAAATAAGACCGCTTCTGTCATTCCCATAAGCAGTGAGGCAAGGCGGGCCATGTTGCAACGCAATAGCATGGCCCCCATTTTTTACCATTTTCCGCCTGGCGCCTCGCGCCATGGCGCAGCACAGCTTGTTTTCCAGGCAATCTCCCCTTCCTTTGCGCGGCCGCTTTTACGCACGCCAGCCCCATGTTGCTATCAAATGAGCACCGCGATTCGCTTGCTTGTCAATTAGTTCATTTAAATAATATTGATGTAGAATTTGATGTATATCAATGTTGCATTGCCGCAATCGCACTTATAGTTGACCTAGCTCAAAAGCGTTATGCATGCGGACCGGCCTCATCGCGAATCACGTATCTAAATGCTGTAGAGTAATTTTCGCCCCGCACCAGTTCCCCGAAAATGCACTGGTGCGTGCCTCGAATTTCAGTGACGGAAGCCGATTCATGAAGATGCAGACCCCCGCGCCTGACGCGTGCAGTACCTTACACCCCCACTCTCCGATTGCCTTGCCGTATGCGCGCGCCGGCGGCGTGACCCTGGCCATGTGCGCCGCCGCCATGCATGCCGGCGCCGTGCGCTGCGTGCAGGCGGCCACGCCGTGGCCCGCCCTGCGTCCACTTCAGGCATGACGGCCCCCTTGCGGCACCTGCCTTTGCAGGGCAAGCGGGGTCTGGTGGTGGGCATTGCCAACACGCAAAGCATCGCCTGGGGCTGCGCCAGCGCTCTGCGCGCGGCCGGCGCCGAACTGGCCGTGACCTGGCTCAATGACAAGGCCAGGCCGCACGTGGAGCCGCTGGCGCAGCAAGTGCAGGCGGCCATCATGGCGCCGCTCGACGTGGCTGTGCCGGGCCAATTGGAAGCGCTGTTCGCGCAGATCGAACGGCAGTGGGGACGGCTCGATTTCGTTGTCCACTCCATCGCCTATGCGCCGAAGCAGGACCTGCATGGTCGCGTGACGGACAGTTCCGCCGACGGCTTTGCGCAGGCGATGGATGTCTCCTGCCACTCCTTCATGCGCATGGCGAAACTGGCCGAACCGCTGATGCCGGACGGCGGCAGCTTGACCACCATGAGTTACCTGGGCGCCGAGGAAGTCATCGCCGACTATGGCGTGATGGGTCCCGTAAAAGCGGCGCTGGAAGCGTCGGTGCGCTACCTCGCTGCGGAACTGGGCCCGCAAGGCATCCGCGTGAACGCCATTTCGCCCGGTCCCCTGGAGACGCGGGCCGCTTCCGGCATCGCCCATTTCGACCGCCTGATGGCTGACGCCATCGAACGCTCGCCCATGCGGCGCCTGGCCACCATCGAGGACGTGGGCGCGCTGTGCGCCTTCCTCGCCGGTGACGGCGCGCGCGCCATCACGGGCGGCACCCTGTATGTCGATGGCGGCTACAACATTCTGAATTGACTGGAAGATGATGACCAAGGCTGTTTTTACTTTGCCACACCGCGCCAGGATGGCCGCGCTGGCCACCACGCTGGCCCTGGCCGGCTGCGCCTCGATGGCGCCGCCGTATGCGCCACCGCCGCCACCCGTGGCGGCGCAGTACCCGGAAACCGATACGGCCGGCGCAAGCGCGCCCGACGTCGCCTGGCAAGCCTACTTTGCCGACCCGCGCCTGCAGGCGATGATTGCGCAGGCGCTGGCCAGCAACCGCGACATCCGCATCGCCGCCCTGCGCGTGGAAGAGGCGCGCGCCGCGTATGGCATCGTGCGCGCGGAACAGTTTCCCACCATCGCGCTGGGCGCCTCCGGCAGCCGCGCGCGCGTGCCGGCCGACCTGAGTCCGACGGGCCGCGCCATGACGAGCGCGCAGTACCAAACGGGCTTGAACGTGAGCGCCTGGGAACTCGATTTCTGGGGCAGGGTGCGCAGCCTGAAGGACAGCGCGCTGCAAACCCTGCTGGCCAGCGACGAGGCGCGCCGCGCCGTCGGCGTGGCCCTGGTGGCGCAGGTGGCCAATGGCTACCTGGGCTTGCGCGAACTCGATGAACGGGTGGAACTGGCGCGCGCCACGGTCGACAGCCGCGCCGAATCGCTGCGCATCTTCACGCGCCGTTTTGAAGTCGGGTCGATTTCCAAGCTGGACTTGACGCAGGTGGAAACCCTGCTCAGCCAGGCCCTCTCGCTGTCGGCCCAGCTGGAGCAGGCGCGCGCCGTGCAGGCGCATGCGCTGGCGCAGTTGGTGGGCGGCCCCGTCGACCTGACGCCGGTGGCTGGTGAGGTGAGTCGCTTCGACGACGCCAGCGTGCTGCAGCCGCTGCATGCGGGCCTGCCCTCGGCTTTGCTCACGCAGCGCCCCGACCTGATCGCGGCCGAACACCAGTTGCGCGCCGCGCAAGCCAATATCGGCGCCGCGCGCGCCGCCTTCTTCCCGACGATTTCGCTGACGGCTGCCTACGGCACGGCCAGCGCGGAATTGAACGGCCTGTTCGATTCGGGCAGCGGCGCCTGGAATCTCGCGCCGCGCCTGGTGCTGCCGATCTTTGACGCGGGCCGCCTGCGCGCGAATATGGACCTGGCCGAAGTGCGCCGCGACGTGGCCGTGGCCAATTATGAAAAGAGCGTGCAGGGCGCCTTCCGCGAAGTGGCCGATGCGCTGTCGAACCGGCGCTGGCTGGCGCTGCAGGTCGACATCGGCAAGACGACCCTGGCCGCGCAGAGCGAACGGGCGCGCCTGGCCAAGCTGCGCTACGACAATGGCGCCGCGCCCTACCTGGAAGTGCTCGATGCGCAGCGCGACTTGCTGACGGTGGAGCAGCAGCTGGTGCAGACGCGCCGCGCGTTGCTGTCGAGCCAGGTCAGCCTGTATGCCGCCCTGGGCGGCGGCACACCCGTCGCCTCCGCCGCCGCTTCCACCCACTAATTTGATCGCCCCGATACCATGAATGCTCAATTGAAGAAAAAACTCATCCCCGCGGCGCTGGTCGTGGCCGTTCTCGTGCTGGGCTATGTGGCCTGGCAAAAAATGCGTCCCACGGGCCCTGGCGAAGGTTTTGTCAGCGGCAATGGCCGTATCGAAGCGACGGAAGTCGACGTCGCCACCAAGCTGGCGGGCCGGGTCAAGGAGATCCTCGTGCGCGAGGGCGACTTCGTCAAGGCGGGCCAGCCGCTGGCCAGCATGCAGGTCGATTCGCTGACGGCCCAGCGCGACGAGGCGCGCGCGCGCCAGCAGCAGGCGCTGGACGCCGTGGTCGGCGTGCAGGCGCAGGTGGCCGTGCGCGAAAGCGACAAGGCGGCCGCGCTGGCCATGGTGGCGCAGCGCGAAAGCGAACTCGATGCGGCCAAACGCCGCCTGGCCCGCTCCGAAACCTTGTCGAAAGAGGGCGCTTCCTCGGTGCAGGAACTCGACGACGACCGCGCCCGCGTGCGCAGCGTGGCCGCCGCCCTGAATGCGGCCAAGGCGCAAGTGACGGCGGCGCAAGCGGCCATCGACGCGGCAAAAGCGCAGGTGGTCGGCTCGCGCTCCGCCGTCGTCGCAGCCGAGGCGACCACGGCGCGCATCGATGCCGACCTGGCCGACGGCCAGTTGGCGGCGCCGCGCGACGGCCGCGTGCAATATCTGGTGGCGCAGCAGGGCGAAGTGCTGGCGGGCGGTGGCAAGGTGCTCAACCTGGTCGACCTGTCGGACGTCTACATGACCTTCTTCCTGCCCGAGACGGCGGCCGGCAAGGTGGCGCTGGGCGGCGAAGTGCGCATCATCCTCGATGCGGCGCCGAACTATGTGATTCCCGCGACGATCTCGTTTGTCGCCGCCAGCGCGCAGTTCACGCCAAAAACCGTGGAAACGGCCAGCGAACGCCAGAAACTGATGTTCCGCGTGAAAGCGCAGATCAGCCGCGAGCTGCTGCAAAAGCATCTGGCCCTCGTCAAAGTGGGCTTGCCCGGCGTGGCCTGGGTGCGTCTCGATGCCAAGCAGCCATGGCCCGCTGAACTGACGGCCAAGGTCCCGCAGTGACCGTGGCTTCCATTTCACCAGTCGTCAGCATCAAGGGCGTCAGCCAGCATTACGGCAAGACGGTGGCGCTGGACGGCATCGACCTCGACGTGCCGGCCGGCCGTATGGTGGGCCTGATCGGGCCCGATGGCGTGGGCAAATCGAGTCTGCTGTCGCTGGTGGCCGGCGCGCGCGCCGTGCAGCAGGGCACAGTGATGGCGCTCGGCGGCGACATGCGCGACGCGCGCCACCGCGACGACGTTTGCCCCCGCATCGCCTACATGCCGCAGGGCCTGGGCAAGAATCTGTATCCGACCCTGTCGGTCGAGGAAAACCTGCAGTTTTTCGCGCGCCTGTTCGGCCACGACGCGGCCGAACGCCGCCGCCGCATCGACCAGCTGACCCGCAGCACGGGCTTGCAGTCCTTCCTTGCGCGTCCGGCCGGCAAGCTGTCAGGCGGCATGAAGCAGAAGCTGGGCCTGTGCTGCGCGCTGATCCACGATCCGGACCTGCTGATTCTCGATGAACCGACCACCGGCGTCGATCCGCTGGCGCGCGCGCAGTTCTGGGACCTGATAGCCGGCATCCGCGTGCAGCGCCCGCAAATGAGCGTGATGGTGGCCACGGCCTACATGGACGAGGCGCAGCGCTTCGATTGGCTCGTGGCCATGGATGACGGCAAGGTGCTCGATACGGGCACGCCGGCCGAACTGCTGGCGCGCACGCAAAGCGATACCCTGGAAGCGGCCTTCATCAAGCTGCTGCCGGAAGCCAAGCGCGCTGGCCACCAGCCTGTGGTGATCACGCCGCTGGACGCGGCCAGCGCGCAGGACGTCGCCATCGAGGCGCAGGATCTGACCATGCGCTTCGGCGATTTCACGGCCGTCGACCATGTGAATTTCCGCATCGGCCGCGGCGAGATCTTCGGCTTTCTCGGTTCGAACGGCTGCGGCAAGTCGACCACCATGAAAATGCTCACGGGCCTGCTGCCGGCCACGGAAGGCAAGGCCTGGCTGTTCGGCAAGGAGGTCGACTCCAGCGATATCGACACGCGCCGCCGGGTCGGCTACATGTCGCAGGCCTTCTCGCTGTACAGCGAGCTGACGGTGCGCCAGAACCTGGTGCTGCACGCGCGCCTGTTCCACGTGCCAGAGGGCGAAATAGGGGCGCGCATCGCCGAGATGGCGCAGCGCTTCGATTTGCGCGCGGTGATGGACGACTTGCCTGACAGCCTGCCGCTGGGCATACGCCAGCGGCTGTCCTTGGCCGTGGCCATGGTGCACAAGCCGGAAATGCTGATCCTCGATGAGCCGACGTCCGGCGTCGACCCGATCGCGCGCGACAATTTCTGGCGCCTGATGATCGAGCTGGCGCGGCGCGACCACGTCACCATTTTCATTTCCACCCACTTCATGAACGAGGCCGAGCGCTGCGACCGCATCTCGCTGATGCACGCGGGTAAAGTGCTGGTCAGCGATGCGCCGGCCGAACTGGTGCGCAAGAAGGGCGCGCCGTCGCTGGAAGCGGCCTTCATCGCCTACCTGGAAGAGGCGGGCGGCGGTACGGCAGCCGCCGAAGCGCAGGAAAGCGAGGCGCCCGTGCAGAAGGCTGAAGCGGCCGCACCACAGCAGAAGCACCGGCGCAGCCGCTTCAGCCTGGGCCGCATGCTCAGCTACATGTGGCGAGAGACGCTGGAGCTGCGGCGCGATCCCGTGCGCCTGACCCTGGCGCTGGGCGGCTCCGTGCTGCTGCTGTTCGTCATCGGCTTCGGCATCAGCCTCGACGTCGAGGACTTGAGCTACGCGGTGCTCGACCACGACCAGACGACGTTGAGCCAGAATTACACGAATAACCTGGCCGGCTCGCGCTACTTCGTCGAGCGCCCGCCCCTGCGCGACTATGCCGATATCGACAAGCGCATGCGCAGCGGCGAACTGTCGCTGGCCATCGAGATTCCGCCCGGCTTTGCGCGCGACGTGCAGCGCGGCGCGCCGGCGCAGGTGGGCGCGTGGATCGATGGCGCCATGCCGATGCGCGCGGAAACCGTGCAAGGCTACGTGCAGGGCATGCACCAGCTGTGGCTGGCCGACCAGGCCTTGCACCGTTACGGCATCAAGATGAACAACCCCGTCGCCATCCAGACCCGCTACCGCTACAACCCCGACGTGAAAAGCCTGCCGGCCATGGTGCCGGCCGTGATTCCCTTGCTGCTGCTGATGCTGCCGGCCATGCTGGCGGCGCTGTCCGTGGTGCGCGAAAAGGAACTCGGTTCCATCATCAACCTGTACGTGACGCCCGTCACGCGCCTGGAATTCTTGCTTGGCAAGCAGGTGCCATATGTGGCGCTGGCCATGTTCAACTTCCTCCTCATGGCGCTGCTGGCGGTCACCGCCTTCGGCGTGCCGATCAAGGGCAGCTTGCTGACCTTGATCGGCGCCACTTTCATCTTCAATATCTGCGCCACCGGCATTGGCCTGTTCGCCTCGACCTTTACGCGCAGCCAGATCGCGGCCCTGTTCGTGACGATGATCGGCACCATGATCCCGGCCATCCAGTTTTCCGGCCTGCTCAATCCCGTCTCGTCGATGGAAGGCGTGGGCAAGGCCATCGGCCTGATGTACCCGGCCACGCACATGCTCAATATCAGCCGGGGCGTGTTCAACAAGGCGCTGGGCTTTGGCGACCTGCACGCCTCGTTCTGGCCATTGATCATCGCCATCCCCGTGATCCTCGGCGTGACCGTGGCGCTGCTGAAGAAACAGGAGAGCTGATATGCGCCACCTTGAAAATATCTACCGCCTGGGCGTGAAGGAAATCTGGAGCCTGATCCGCGATCCGATGATGCTGATCCTGATTCTCTACACGTTTACTTTGGCCATCTACGTGGCCGCCACGGCCAAGCCGGAAACTCTGCACATGGCGTCGATCGCCATCGTCGACGAGGATGGCTCGCCGCTGTCCGGGCGCATCGCCTTGGCCTTCTTCCCGCCGCAGTTCACGCCGCCGGCCATGATCAACCAGAGCCAGGTCGATGCGGGCCTGGACGCGGGCCAGTACACCTTCGTGCTGACGATACCGCCCAAGCTGCAGGCGGACGTGCTGGGCGGACGCCAGGCGGAGCTGCAGCTGAACGTGGACGCCACGCGCATGAGCCAGGCCTTCAGCGGCAGCGGCTACATCCAGCAGATCGTCGCCGGTGAAATCTCCGAATTCGCCAAACGTTATCGCGGTGCGACCGTCTCGCCCGTGGAACTGGTGATGCGTGCGCGCTTCAACCCGTCGCTGAGCCAGGCGTGGTTTGGCTCGCTGATGGAGCTCATCAACCAGGTGACGATGCTGTCGATCATTTTGACGGGGGCGGCGCTGATACGCGAGCGCGAACACGGCACCATCGAGCACTTGCTGGTGATGCCCGTGACGCCGGCGGAGATCATGCTGGGCAAGGTCTGGTCGATGGGCCTCGTGGTGCTGCTGGCCGCCGCCCTGTCGCTGAACCTTGTGGTGCGCGGCATGCTGCACGTGCCCATCGAAGGCTCGATCGCGCTGTTCCTGTGCGGCGCGGCACTGCACTTGTTTGCCACCACGTCGATGGGCATTTTCCTCGCCACCGTGGCGCGCAGCATGCCGCAGTTCGGCATGCTCCTGATCCTCGTGCTGCTGCCGCTGCAGATGCTGTCCGGCGGCAGCACGCCGCGCGAAAGCATGCCCGAGCTGGTGCAGAACATCATGCTGATCGCGCCGACCACGCATTTCGTCGAATTGAGCCAGGCGATTCTGTACCGGGGCGCCGGCATCGATGTGGTGTGGAAGCCGTTCCTGGCCCTGCTGGCCATCGGCACGGCCCTGTTCACGTTTGCCCTTGCCCGTTTTCGCAAGACCATCAGCCAGATGGCATAGCTCCCGCGCCGGAATGGTCCGGCGTTTTTTGCATGAAAAGGATAGCCATGAAGATCGAAGCTGCACCATTTTTCTCCACCGGCGGCTTGCCGTCGCTGGGCGTGCTGGGCGACTATGCGCGCGACTCGTGGCAGCGCATCGTGCTGTATGCGGACGTGATGCGCCGGCGCGGCAACCAGTACCAGGAGCACATGGCCGAGGAAGTGCCGAACGTGCTGGACTTCCCCGCCGAACTGGTGCTGTCGGGCCTGGAGCTGGCGCGCCCCGTCAACTATGGCCTGGCGCGCATCCTGACGCCCGATGCGCCCGAACCCGATCCATCGAAGCGCCCCTTCGTCGTCGTCGATCCGCGCGCGGGACACGGTCCCGGCATCGGCGGTTTCAAGGCCGAGAGCGAGATCGGCGTGGCCCTGCGCGCCGGCCACCCGTGCTACTTCATCGGCTTCCTGCCCGATCCCGTGCCGGGACAGACGGTGGAAGACGTGATGCACGCCGAGGCGGCCTTCCTGGAAAAAGTCATCGCCCTGCATCCGCTCAGCGAGGGTAAACCCGTCGTCATCGGCAATTGCCAGGCGGGCTGGCAAATCCTCATGACGGCGGCCATGCGCCCGGAATTGTTCGGCCCCATCATCGTGGCCGGCGCGCCCGTGTCGTACTGGGCCGGCTGGCATGGCCGCAATCCGATGCGCTACGCGGGCGGCCTGATGGGCGGCAGCTGGGCCACGGCCTTGGCGGGCGACCTGGGCAAGGGCCGCTTCGACGGCGCCAGCCTGGTGCAGAATTTCGAAAAGCTCAATCCGGCCAATACCCTGTGGGGCAAGCAGTACAACCTGTACGCGAACATCGACACGGAAGCGCCACGCTACCTGGAATTCGAAAAATACTGGGGCGGCCACGTCTTTCTGAACGACGTCGAGATGCAGTACATCGTCGACAATCTGTTCATCGGCAACCGCCTGGCCACGGCTGAATTGATCACCTCGGATGGCGTGCGCCTGGATTTGCGCAACATCCGTTCGCCCATCGTCGTGTTCTGCTCGAATGGCGACAACATCACGCCGCCGCCGCAGGCCCTGGGCTGGATCACGGACCTGTACCGCGACGACAAGGACGTGCTGCTGCACGACCAGACCATCGTCTACGCCGTGCATGACAGCATCGGCCACCTGGGCATTTTTGTGTCGGCCAAGGTGGGGCACAAGGAACACCAGAAATTCGCCAGCAATATCGACCTGATCAACCTGCTGCCGGCCGGCATCTACGAAGCGCGGATCGTCGACAAGACGCCCGATACGCCGAACGCGGACCTGGCCAGCGGCGACTATGTGCTGCAGGTCGAGCACCGCGGCATCGACGACGTGCGCGCCATCGTGCAGCCGAGCGTGGAAAACGACCGCAAGTTCGCCGCCGCCGCGCGCGTGTCCGAAGTGAACCTGGCCCTGTACCGCACGTTTGCGCAGCCGTGGGTGCGCGCCATGGTCACGCCGCAATCGGCGCGCTTTTTGCAGCTCGCGCATCCGCTGCGCGTGTCGTACGAGCGCTGGACGGACCACAATCCGCTCGCCAGGCTGGTGGCCAAAGAGGCCGACAAAGTGCGCGCCCAGCGCCAGCCCGTATCGCCCGATAACCCGCTGCTGGCCATGCAGGAAGCCATTTCCGGCGCCATCACGGCTGGCTTGAACGGCTGGCGCGACTGGCGCGATACGGTGCAGGAAACCACCTTCGACCTGGTGTACGGTTCACCCCTGGTGCAGGCGCTGACGGGACAAGCCATCGGCGACACGACGCCGCCGCGCCCGCATCCCGGCATCTCGCCCGAGCATGGTGAATACGTGCGCTGCGAAACGCGCAAGATGGACGAGGACATGCAGCGCGGCGGCCTGGTGGAAGCGGCCGTGCGCGCGCTGTTCTACATCTACCGCTTCCGCATGATCGCCGACGAGCGCAGGGTCAACCTGGCCCTCAAACTGATCAAGCCGCAATACCGGCAGGATGTCAACATGGAGGAATTCCGCGGCATCGTGCGCCAGCAGGCGCGCCTGATGCTGCATGATTTCGATACCGCCATCGCCGCCTTGCCGGACTTGCTGTCGCGCGCCAGGCCGGACGACATCGGCGCGCTGGCCGAGTGGCTGCAGCAAGTGCTGCAAGTACCCGAGGCGCCGACGCCGGACGAGGAAGCGAGCCTGCAGCAGATGCTGGACGTCTTTGACCGCGCGGTCAAGGAGCAGCAGTCGGTTGTGCGCGCATCCAGGACTGAACCGAAAGCCAGACCGGCCAAACACATTACTCCTGCCTAGAAGACCACGATGACTACTACCCAAGACGATGATCTGAATATCGTACGCAACCGCACCTTCGACCAGATCGCCATCGGCGACACGGCCAGCATCACGCGCACCCTGAGCATGGACGACATCGCTCTGTTCGCGGTGATGTCGGGCGACGACAACCCGCAGCACCTCGATACGGAATTTGCCGCCGCCACCCGCTACGAAGGCGTGATCGCCCACGGCATGTGGGGCGCGGCCCTCATTTCCGCCGTGCTGGGCACGCGCCTGCCCGGCGCCGGCACCGTCTACACGGGGCAGACCCTGCGCTTTTTGCAGCCCGTGCGCGTGGGCGATACGCTGGCCATCAGCGTCACCGTCACGGCGCGCGAGCCGCGCAACCGCCACGTGACCCTGGCTTGCCGCTGCGTCAACCAGCATGGCGCCGTGGTGCTCGACGGCGAAGCGCAGGTGATCGCGCCCGCCGAACAGATCGAACGCAAGCGCGCCACCCTCCCCGAAGTACGCCTGCATAACGGCGACGGCACGCGCCGCCTGCTGGAGCAGGCGCGCACCCTGGGCCCGATCAGGGTGGCCGTGATCCACCCCTGCGATGAACTGAGCCTGGCGGGCGCGCTGGACGCCTATGCGGCTGGCCTGATCACGCCCGTGCTGGTGGCGCCGCGCGCGCGCCTGGAAGCGGTGGCGCTGGCGGCGGGCCTGAGCCTGGAAGGCATCGCCATCGAGGACGTCGAGCATAGCCATGCGGCCGCCGCGCGCGGCGCCGAACTGGCGGGCAAGGGCGAAGTGGAAGCCTTGATGAAGGGCAGCCTGCACACGGATGAACTGATGTCGGCCGTACTGTCGGCCAGCGCCGGCCTGCGCACCAAGCGCCGCATCAGCCACTGCTTCCTGATGCAGACACCCGCGTATCCGCGCCCCTTCATCATCACGGACGCGGCCATCAATATCGCGCCCAACCTGGCCATGAAGGCCGACATCGTGCGCAACGCCATCGACCTGGCGCACGTGATCGGCGTGGTCTGCCCGCGCGTGGCCATCCTGGCCGCCGTGGAAACGGTGAATGCGGACATGCCGGCCACGCTGGACGCGGCCGCCCTGTGCAAGATGGCCGACCGTGGCCAGATCACGGGCGCCATCCTCGACGGCCCGTTGGCTTTTGATAACGCCGTGTCGATCGCCGCCGCCACCGTCAAGGGCATCGTCTCGGAAGTGGCTGGCCGTGCCGACATCTTGCTGGTGCCCGATCTGGAAAGCGGCAATATGCTGGCCAAGCAGCTCGAATACATGGGCGACGCGGACAGCGCCGGCATCGTGCTGGGCGCGAAAATCCCCGTCATCCTCACCAGCCGCGCCGACTCGCGCGCCAGCCGCATCGCCTCGTGCGCCATCGCCGTGATGCTGGCCAACCATTACCGGAGCACGCCGCCATGAACGCAGCAGTCCAACATGCCGATGGCGCCCTGATCCTGGTGCTCAATTGCGGCTCGTCGAGCATCAAGTTCGCCCTGTTCGAGCAGGCGGGCGGCGTGCTG
Source organism: Janthinobacterium sp. BJB401 (assembly GCF_013372745.1). Taxonomy (NCBI): domain Bacteria; kingdom Pseudomonadati; phylum Pseudomonadota; class Betaproteobacteria; order Burkholderiales; family Oxalobacteraceae; genus Janthinobacterium; species Janthinobacterium sp. BJB401. The sequence goes on from NZ_JABXFH010000001.1 coordinate 56,988, forward strand.
CCGCAGCAGGCGCAATGGAGCGGCAAGGTCGAAGGCATCGGCCGCGAAAACGCCACCTACCGGGCCGGCGGTTTGCCGGCAGTCGCCTTGCAGCTCGATCCGGCGCAGCCGCATCACGCGGCGCTCGAATACATCCGCGCGCAAGTGGTGGCGCAGCTGGACGGGCGTTCCTTGCGCGCCGTGGCGCACCGCGTGGTGCATGGCGGCAGCAAGTATTTCGCCCCCGTGCGCATCGATTTCAAGGTGCTGGCCGACCTGAAAAGTTATGTGCCGCTGGCGCCCCTGCACCAGCCGTTCGCGCTCGAAGCGATCGAGGTGCTGCTCGAATCGCGGCCCGACATCGCCCAGGTGGCGTGCTTCGATACGGCCTTCCACCACACGGTGCCGCAGGTCGAGCAGATGCTGGCCCTGCCTTACGATGCGTGGGAGCGGGGCTTGCGCCGCTATGGCTTCCACGGCCTGTCGTACGAATACCAGTCGCTGGTGCTGGAGCAGCGTTTTGGCGCCGTCGCGCGCGGCAAGGTCATCGTCGCCCACCTGGGCAGCGGCGCCAGCCTGTGCGCCATGGATAATTTGCATAGCGTGGCCACCACCATGGGCTTTTCCGCGCTCGACGGCCTGATGATGGGCACGCGCTGCGGTTCGCTCGATCCGGGCGCCGTGATCTACCTGATGGAAATCGAAAAACTGTCGCTGGAAAAAGTGGCGCATGTGCTGTACCACGAATCGGGCTTGCTGGGCGTGTCGGGCGTGTCGGCCGATCCGCCGGTGCTGCTGGCGCAGCAGGACCGGCAAGATGCCACGGGCGAGCGCATCCGCGCCGCGCTGGCCTTGTATATCCGCCGCATCGTGCGCGAGATCGGCGCCCTGACCGCCGTGCTGGGTGGCCTGGACATGCTGGTGTTTACGGCCGGTATCGGCGAGCACAGCGCCGAGCTGCGCCAGCGCATCTGCGCCGAACTGGGGTTCATCGGCCCCGTGCTCGATGCGCAGGCCAATGCGCGCAACGCCAGCCGTATTTCCACCGATGCCAGCCGCATCGTGGTGGGCGTGGAGCCGGCGAATGAGGAGTGGGTGGCTGCCCGCCATGCGGCCTTGGCCGTGGGCGCATGAGGAACTGAGACCTGCATCGCACCCAATGGGAAATTTGCTGATTTGCACATATTTTCCGTTGAGTGCGCTAACGCACTGTGTGGTTTGCCCGTTATCTTTACTATGAAGTCATGCCATTGCGCTACATCAAGAAACAGCGCGATGCCTGGCAAATTTTGAACATTTTGCCCGCCTTTAGTAAGAATAAAATTAAACCATATTGAAAGGTCTCATCATGAACAAATTACTCGCCGCCCTGATCGCCACCCTGTTTGCCACCGCTGCCATCGCGCAAACGCCAGTTACCCCAGCCGTTGCCAGCGCTCAGGCGTCTGCGCAGCATGACATCAACAAGGCTGCCAACAAGGAAGCCAAAGTCGATGCCAAGGCTGACGCCAACGTCGCCAAGGCTGAAATGAAGGCTGACGAAAAGAAAGCCGATGCCCAGCACAAGGCGAACAAAACCAAGGCCAAGGCCCACGACAAAGTGGTCGATGCCGATCCGGAAGACAAGATGAAGGCGCAAGCCAAGGCTGACAAGGCCGCCGCCAAGGCCGATGCGAAAGCGGGCAAAACCGCCGTGAAAGCGGACGCCAAGGTCGCCAAGGAAAAAGTGGAAGCGAACGCCGATAAAGCCATCGCCGCCACCAAGACGGAAGAAGTCAAGGCCAAGGCAGACGCTGAAGTCAAGGCCGCCGCCGCCAAGTAATTCCCTGTTTGCGGGCCACGGCCTGCAAGCCCAAAAGACAGCTTCGGCTGTCTTTTTTTTTCGTCCAGCACTTTTCCTTGCTTGCGCTTGCCAGTCTTGATCTGGCGCAAATGCTCCGCTTTTCGCCGTGCCATAGTGAACTGGCAAACAGACGAAGGAGACATCATGAGCACCGCTAAAACGAAAAAATCACCGGCCACCGGGTCGGCGGAAGGCGCGCCAGCCATGTCCGCCACGCAGTCCATGCCGGTCGAGGGCGACATGCAGGCTGGCGCCGATGCGGCGGGCGGCGACGCCATGCCGGGGCTGCGCCTGGGCGTGTCATATGCCGACCAGGCGGCGCTCACCCAGGGGGCGTCCGCCGCGGATGCCTACGCCATGCCGGGCGGCGGCATGCAGCAGGCGCCGCAGGGCATGGCAGGCGCCAGCTGCATGCAGGTCGGCGGTGGCGGCATGGGCGGCGATGGTGGCGATAGCGGAGGCAATGGCGGTGATGGGGGGCAGGGCGGCGGCACGCCGCAGACGCGCACCTGCGCCACGATGGATGTGCATCGGCGCCTGCTGACAGAAGACCCGTCGTATGCGAACGTGCGCGCCGATATCGAAAACCTGGCCGGGTTGTACGAGGGCGACGCCAGCATTGCGGGGCGTGCCGGCGTGACGCACATCCCGGTGGTCGTGCACGTGGTGTGGAATACGGCCGCGCAGAATATTTCGGATGCGCAGATCGCCAGCCAGATCGATGTGCTGAACCGCGATTTCCGGCGCGTCAACCCAGATGTGAACAGTACGCCAGCGCCATTCCTGCCGCTGACGGCCGACGCGCGCGTGGAGTTCGCGCTGGCCACGAACGATCCGCATGGCGCGGCCACCAGCGGCATCGAGCGGCGCCAGACGACGGTGGCCTCGTTTGGCGCGGACGATGCCGTCAAGTCGCAGGCGACGGGCGGCATGGATGCCTGGCCGGCCGACAGCTACCTGAATATCTGGGTCTGCCAGCTTGGCGGCGGCTTACTCGGCTATGCGCAGTTTCCCGGCGGCCAGGCTGCGACCGACGGCGTGGTGATCCTGCAATCGGCCTTTGGCACGACGGGCACGGCGGCGCCGCCGTTCCACCTGGGGCGCACGGCCACGCATGAAATTGGCCACTGGCTGAATCTGAACCATATCTGGGGCGACGACGGCACCGGTTGCTCGGGCACGGACAACGTGGCCGACACGCCGAACCAGGGCGGGCCGAACACGGGCCAGCCCTCGTTTCCCCAGGTGTCGTGCAATAACGGGCCGAATGGCGACATGTTCATGAATTACATGGATTACGTCGACGATCCCGCCATGTTCATGTTCACGGCCGGCCAGGTGGCGCGCATGCAGGCTTGCCTCGATGGCCCGCGCGCCAGCATCGGCACGGGAGGGACGGGCGCAGGCGCCACGCCGCGCCAGAGCTCTTCTCCCGTCGTCGCCTGGGGCGCGAACCGCCTCGACGTCTTCGTGGTGGGCACGGATCGCGCGCTGTATCACAAGGCCTGGAATGGCACCGCCTGGGCGCCGTCCGTCACCGGCTATGAAGGGCAGGGCGGCATTTGCACCAGTGCGCCGCAGGTGGTGTCGTGGGCGCCGAACCGGCTCGACGTATTCGTCACGGGCACCGACAGCGGCTTGTTCCACAAATGGTGGAACGGCACTGCCTGGGGGCCGTCGCTGACCGGCTATGAAGCGATGGGCGGCTTGTGCGTGGGCGACCCGCGCGCCGTGGCCTGGGGACCGAACCGCCTCGACGTGTTTGTCGTCGGCACGGACCGCGGCCTGTATCACAAGTGGTGGAACGGGTCCGCCTGGGGACCGTCGCTGACGGGCTACGAAGCCATGGGCGGCGTTTGCCTGGGCCAGCCGGAAGCCGTGGCGTGGGGGCCGAACCGCCTGGACGTGTTCGTCGTCGGCACGGACCGGGCCCTGTACCACAAGTGGTGGAACGGCACGGCCTGGGGACCGTCGCTGACGGGCTATGAGCGGCTGGGCGGCATCTGCACCTCGTCGCCGAAAGCCGTGGCGTGGGGACCGAACCGCCTCGACGTTTTCGTCACGGGTACCGACGGCGCCCTGTATCACAAATGGTGGGATGGCGCGAAATGGGGGCCTTCCAACGATGGTTTCGAGCGCCTGGGCGGCGTTTGCGTGGGCGAGGTGGAAGCCGTGTCGTGGGGGCCGAACCGGCTCGACCTGTTCGTCATCGGCACGGACAGCGCCCTGTACCACAAGGCCTGGAATGGATCCGCCTGGTCGCCCTCCGTGACGGGTTTTGACAACCTGGGCGGCGTGTGCACCTCGCGGCCGCGCGCCACGGCCTGGGCGCCGAACCGCCTCGACGTGTTTGTCACGGGCACGAACGGCGCCCTGTTCCACAAGGCGTGGAACGGCGCGGCCTGGTCGCCGTCCGTGAGCGGTTATGAAAGCCTGGGCGGCGTGGTATCGTGTTTATGAGGGAGGAATCGCCATGCACGGCATGACAACGGCACTGCCCAGCGGCAGCTGGACGCACTCGTTCGAGGAGGATGCGGACGGTATCGAGGTGTACCGGCCCACGGCCACGTTCGCGTTCCCTCCCAGCCGCAAGGGACGCAAGGTGCTGGAATTCGGCACGCCGGCCGGCGCCATGGCGCAAGGGGCGGCAACCTTGACGTCCATGGCGCCCGGCCCCGACGACCGGCCCCGCGCCGGCCCCGTGACCCGGCTGGTGCCCCTGGGCATGGGCCGCTATGCGCTCGGTGATGGCGCAGGCGCGCAGGACGTGATCGACATCGTCGAAGCGACACCCGACGTGCTGCGCCTGGCGCGGCGCTAAGGCTGGCCGCGCAGCTTGTGCGCGAGCGCCGTGCGGTTGCCCACGCCCAGTTTCTGGTAAATCGCATGCAGCTGGTTGCGCACGGTGGCTGGCGACTTGCCCAGTTCCCTGGCGATGCTTTTATACGGCAATCCTTCGGCCGCCATGGCCGCCACCAGCCGCTCGGCCGGGGTCAGACGCTGCATGGCAGCCTGCCTGAAACCTTGTTTGTCATCCTTGTTCTCCTGTCAGTTGGCGGCATGCCGGTGGCATGCCTGCAGGAGTAACGGGATCGGGGGATGTATTTGTAAAATTATTTATCCCTGCCGCCGCTAGATGCGCCAGGCGAAAAAAAAGACAGGCGAACCTGTCTTTTCGTGTGGCGCGATGCCGGTCAGCCGATGGCCGCCATCGACACCGGTTTCAGCTTGGCCGCCAGCGCCTTGCCCTTTTTCGCGCGCTTGCCGAAATGCTCGGCCAGGGCCGTGGCGCCCAGCGACGCATCCTGCGGTTTCGAGGCCCGGCCGATGCCCGAGACCACCACGCCGCGCTGCGTGATCGGCTGCACGGCCAGCAGCTTGTCTTTCGCATCGAGGTCGATCAGCTTGACGCCGGTGCCGCCCTTGGACAGGGTTTTCATTTCATCGAGGCCGAACACCAGCAGGCGCGCGCCTTCCGTCAGGCAGGCCAGGGCACTGGCCGCCTCGGGGATGATTTTCGGTTCGAGCGGCAGGTCGCCGTCGTCCAGGGTGATGAAGGCCTTGCCGCCTTTCAGACGGCTCGTCATGTCGCCCGCCTTGGCGATGAAGCCGTAGCCTGCGCTCGACGCCAGCAGCAAATTGGTGGCGCCATTGCCCGCAAAGTAGTGCAGGATGCGCACGGCGTTGCCGGGCGTGCCGCCGCTCAGGTCGCACAAGGTCGTGATCGGCACACCGTCGCCGCGTGCATTGGGCAGCGCGGAGACGGGAACCGAGTAAATCTTGCCGTTGTTGCCAAAGCCCAGCAGGGTGTCGACCGTGCGGCACTCGAAGGCGCCATGCAGGCTGTCGCCCGCCTTGAACGTGAACTGCGCCGCATCATGGCCGATGCCGGTGCGCGCGCGCACCCAGCCTTTTTCCGAAATGATGACGGTGACCGGTTCATCGACCACCTTTTGTTCCGCCACGGCTTTCTGCGCTTCCTCGATCAGGGTGCGGCGCGCGTCGCCGAACTGCTTGGCGTCCGTTTCGATTTCGCGGATGACGGCGCGCTTCATCGAGCCCGGGTTGTCGAGCAGGTCTTGCAAGGACTTTTCTTCCTTGCGCAGCTCGGCCAGCTCCTGCTGGATCTTGATCGTTTCCAGGCGCGCCAGCTGACGCAAGCGGATTTCCAGGATGTCGTCGGCCTGGCGTTCGGACAGTTTGAACGCTTCGATCAGGGCCGCCTTCGGCTCATCCGAATTGCGGATGATCTGGATCACCTTGTCGATATTGAGCAGGATCGCTTCGCGCCCTTCCAGGATATGGATGCGGTCCTTGACCTTGCCCAGTTTGTAGCCGGTGCGGCGCGTGACGGTTTCGAAGCGGAAATCGATCCACTCGCGCAGGATGTCGCCCAGCCCTTTTTGGCGCGGACGGCCATCGCCACCGATCATCACCAGGTTGATCGAGGTCGACGATTCCAGCGACGTGTGCGCCAGCAGCATCAGCATGAATTCCGTCTGGTCCTGGTTCTTCGATTTCGGCTCGAACACGAGGCGCACGGGGGCGGCGCGGCCCGATTCGTCGCGGATGGTGTCGAGCGAATTGAGGATCAGCGCCTTCAGGGCCACCTGGTCCGGCGACAGCGCCTTCTTGCCCAGCTTGATCTTCGGATTCGTCAGCTCTTCGATTTCTTCCAGCACCTTTTGCGACGAGGTACCGGGCGGCAGTTCCGTCACGACGGCTTGCCACTGGCCGCGCGCCAGCTCTTCGATTTTCCAGCGCGCGCGCACCTTCATGCTGCCACGGCCGCCCGCGTACATGTCCTGGATTTGCGACGGCGGCGTGATGATCTGGCCGCCGCCGGGGAAGTCGGGGCCGGGAATGATGGCCATCAGTTCGGCGTGCGTCATTTTCGGATCGCGGATCATGGCGACAGCCGCCTTGGCCACTTCGGCCAGGTTGTGCGACGGGATTTCCGTCGCCAGGCCCACGGCGATGCCGGAGGCGCCGTTCAGCAGCACCATCGGCAGGCGCGCCGGCAGCAGCTTCGGTTCTTCCGTCGAACCGTCGTAGTTGGGCTGGAAGTCCACCGTGCCCATGCCGATTTCATCCATCAGCAGCTTGGCGATCGGCGTCAGACGCGCTTCCGTGTAACGCATGGCCGCCGCGCCGTCGCCGTCGCGCGAGCCGAAGTTGCCCTGGCCGTCGATCAGCGGGTAGCGCAAGGAAAAATCCTGCGCCATGCGCACCAGCGCGTCGTACACGGACTGGTCGCCGTGCGGATGCAATTTACCGAGCACGTCGCCGACCACGGCCGCCGATTTGCGCGGCTTCGCCGTGGAGTTCAGGCCCAGCTCATTCATCGCATACAGGATGCGGCGCTGCACCGGCTTCTGGCCGTCGCACACGTCGGGCAGGGCGCGGCCCTTGACGACGGAGATGGCGTAATCGAGATAGGCGCGCTCGGCAAAGGTGGACAGGGTCAGCGCTTCGCCGTCGAATACCGGTTCATCCGGCTCGATCGGCTCAGGCTGGGCATCGTCAAATAAATTGGTTTGTGTGGACATGGCGCTTGTTTCGGTGTTAAGTGGTTGCGGTTGAATTCGTGGGGCTGATTATGACAGCCGTGATTTGGAAAAGGACTTGCCGTACGTCAGATACATATAGCGCAGGGTGAAATACAGCACAGCCAGAGCCAGCTCGACGCTGTGATGCAGCATCGGCATGGCGCGGATGGCCGGGGCGTGGCCGGCCAGCACGACACTGGCGAGTGACGGCACCAGCACCACCGGCCAGATCGTCTTCCATTTGAAATCGGTGGGGGAAAACAGCAAGCCGGCGCACGACCAGGCATACAGCGCGGCGCCGACCAAGGCGGCCGGCAGCTGCTGCACATACAGTAGCGACAGCAAGCCCGCGCAGCCGATCAGCCATGCCGCGCGCAGGCGGGGCAAGAGCGCCTCGGGGAAGCCGCCATCGCCATACAGGCCGGTGGCGCAGCGCAGGGCCAGCGCCGCCAGGCAAAATATCAATGGCATGGCCTCGCCGATGGCCAGCGCCGACGGGCCCCTGCCGCTCATGAACATGGCCGCGAACAGCGACAGGCCCAGACACAGGAGCAGCAGCATGCCATGCAGCAGCTGGCGGTTCATCGCATACGCGAGCAGGGCCGACGCGCACAAGCCGGCCGCGGTGACGAGGCGCATGCTGTCGCTGCGCTCGGGCAGGAACAGCAGCAGTGCCAGCACGAGGTAGGGTGCGATCCAGCCCAGTTGCCGCAAGCCGGGCCGCTGCCACAGCATGGGCAGGCGGTCCTGCAGCGCTTCTTGCAGCGCTTCCAGGCGCGCGAACAGCGGCGTTGGCCAGCGCAAGGCATGCATGGCCAGCAGGGAAAAGGCCAGCGCCTGGAAGCCCAGCAGGCTGGCATATGCGGCCGTGTCAGCGAGCTTGAAGCCGGCAGCATCGAGCACGCCCGCGAGCATGAAGTGCAGCACGAAACCGAGGCCGCCCGAGGCCAGCGCCGTCTGCTTGAAGTAGCGCTTGGCATGGACGGCGTGTTCCCATTGCTCGAACAGGTCCGTATCGAGCTTCCAGGCCAGCATCTCGGCGTGCTGCCAGCGTATCGCGTGCAGCAGCTCGCGCAGCTGCAGCGTGAATTTTTGGTCGAACAGCTGGCGCGCATAGGCGCTTGGCGATTGCTGCGACATGATGCAATCGAGGCCCGGGTAGCTGTCGCGGTTGTCGCTGAAATGGGCGAACGAACGGTCGGCCCGGTAGCGCTGCACGGCAGCGCGCACCAGGTCCCCATGGCTGCGCGCCAGGTAGGAAAAATCGCGGTCCCAGCCCAACTGTTCGAACAGGGCCTCACGTAGCGCCAGGTCATAGCCGGCGCTGGCGCAGTAGCGCAGGGCACACAGGTCGAATTCCTCGCGCACGTCGAGGTTGAGCATGGCGTCGTCCTGCAGGATGCCGGCCAGTACCTCGCTGGCATCGGCGTGCCGCGAATGCTCGAGGAATGCCTGCCACAGGCTGGCCGCTTCCTGCGCCGGATCGATGGCGACCACGCCCCATAATTCGGATGGCGGTGCGGGTTCCTGGGCAATGACGCCCCACAGTTCCGCAGGCGGTTCGTGCGGCTCCTGCGCTTCCCGCGCGGGTTCGTCGATGACGCCCCACAGTTCGGCTGTTTCCATGACCGGCGTTTCTACCGCTGCCACTGCCGCTTGCGCTTCCGGGAACTCCTCGGCAAACAGGTGCGCATGGCGCAGCGCGTACTCATACGCTTCGCGCAGCTCCTGGAAAGCGGCAGGATCGTCTTCGGGACGCGTCACCTTCAGGCGCTTCGCATACGCGCGCTTGAGGGCGCGCTCGTCGCCCGTCGGCTCCGTGCCCAGGATTGCCCACAGGCTGCGCTGTCCGTTGTCCATGCCGCCGTCCATCTACAGGAAGCTCTCGCTCTCGACCTGGCGCAATACCTCGTCGAGCGCCTGGCGCGCCTTGCGGATGGTGTTCGGGTCCTGCGTTTCCAGCGCGGCCTGGAAATTGGCCGTGTGCGCCGCCAGGTACTGGCGCACGTCGCCCAGCGACTGTTCGTACAGGCGGTCGGCGCGCGTGACCAGGGTACGGTTTTCCATCTGCTCGCGCGGGTGGATCTTCAGGTCGGCCAGTTCCGCAAAACGCTGCTCGATCTGTTCCGGCGTCATCACGCCCGCGTTGTCGCTGATGATCATCTTGTGGCGTTCCTGCGTGGCCAGCACCGTCACTTCCGCTTCCAGCACGCCGCTGACGTCGTAGGTGAAGCGCACGTCGATGCCGATCTCGCCCGCCTTTTTCGCGGGGATCGGGAAGCTGATCTTGCCAAGGAAAACGTTGTCGGCCACCAGGCGCGACTCGCCCTGGAAGATCGCCACGTTGATTTCCTTCTGGTTGTCGTGGATGGTGGTGATGTTTTCCGTGCGCGAGACGGGCACCACGGAGTTGCGCTCGATGATGGGCAGGTAATGCCCGCCTTCATACTGGTTCGCGCCGACCTGGCGCGAAATGGAAATGCCCAGCGAGTACGGCGCCACGTCCGTCATGACCACTTCGTCCAGGGCCGCGTCGCGCATCTTGAGGCCAGCCTGCACGGCGGCGCCCAGCGCCACGGCTTCGTCCGGGTCCAGGTGGATGGCAGGGAAGCGGCCGAACATGCGCGAGACGAGTTTGCGCACCAGCGGCATGCGCGTGGCGCCGCCGGCCAGCACCACTTCATTCAGTTCCGCGGCGCGGATGGTGGCGTCGCGCAGCGCCCGTTCCACGGGCAGGCGCAAGCGGGCCAGCAGGGGCTCGCACAGCTGCGCCAGTTTGTCTTCGCCGATCTCCCAGCTGTATTCCTTGTCCTGGTAGCGCGTGGCCATGCGCGCGGACGGCTGGTCCGACAGCAGGCGCTTGACGCGCTCGGCTTCATCGCGCAGCAGTTGTTGCTGGCGCGGGTCGAGCAGGCGGCTGCCGACGGCGTCGCGCAAGCCGCTGCCTTCCATGAAAGCGTCGACCAGCACGGTGACGAAGTCTTCGCCGCCCAGAAAATTGTCGCCGGCCGAGGCCCGCACTTCCATCACGCCTTCGAACAGTTCGAGGATCGACACGTCGAAGGTGCCGCCGCCCAGGTCGAAGACGAGAAATTTGCTTTCCTGTTCCTTGTCGCGGATGCCGTAGGCCAGCGCGGCGGCCGTCGGCTCGTTGAGCAGGCGCTCCACGCGCAAGCCCGCCAGCTGGCCGGCGATGCGCGTGGCCTTGCGCTGCGCATCGCTGAAATACGCGGGCACGGTGATGATGGCTTCCTCGACCTTGTGGCCGAGGAAGGCTTCGGCATCTTCCTTCAGCGCGCGCAGCACCATCGACGACAGTTCTTCCGGACGGAATTGCTGCGTGCCGAGGGTGATCTTCTTTTCACTGCCCATGTAGCGCTTGAAGACGGCCGCCGTCAGTTGCGGGTGCGTCTGCAGGCGCTCGCGCGCGGCGCGGCCCACCAGCACGGTGCCGTCGTCATCGATGCTCACGCACGACGGCGTCAGGTGCTCGCCGAGCGCATTCGGGATGATGGAAGCCTTGCCGTCGCGCCAGATGGCGACCAGGCTGTTGGTGGTGCCCAGGTCGATGCCGATGATCATCAGATATCTGCCTCCGCCTCATTGCCGTGTTCCTCGATCCAGGCGCGGCGCCCGGCCGCTTCGCCCTTGCCCATCAACATATTGAAGCGCGAGGCCGAGGCCATGTGGTCGACTTCACCCAAGGTCACGGGCAGCAGGCGGCGCGTGTCCGGGTTCATCGTCGTTTCCCACAGCTGCTCGGCGTTCATTTCTCCCAGGCCCTTGAAGCGCGAGATCGACCAGGCGCCCTGTTTCACGCCTTCCTTGCGCAGCTTGTCTTCGATGGCGACCAGTTCGCCGTCGTCGAGCGCGTAGATTTTCTGCATCGGCTTCTTGCCGCGCGCTGGCGCGTCCACGCGGTACAACGGCGGGCGGGCGATGCAGATGTGGCCCTTGTTGATCAGGACGGGGAAGTGCTTGAAGAATAAGGTCAGCAGCAGTACCTGGATGTGCGAGCCGTCCACGTCCGCGTCGGACAGGATGCAGATCTTGCCGTAGCGCAGGCCGGACAGGTCGGGCGAGTCGCCCACGCTGTGCGGATCGACGCCGATGGCGACCGCAATATCGTGGATTTCGTTATTGGCGAACAGGCGGTCGCGGTCCGTTTCCCACGAATTCAAGACCTTGCCGCGCAGGGGCAGGATCGCCTGGAATTCCTTGTCGCGGCCCATCTTGGCCGAACCGCCCGCCGAGTCGCCCTCGACGAGGAACAGTTCATTGCGCGCGATGTCCGACGATTCGCAGTCGGTCAGCTTGCCGGGAAGGACGGCGACGCCTGAGGATTTTTTCTTTTCCACTTTTTGCAGCGAGCGCTGGCGCGACTGCGCCTGTTTGATCACGAGATCGGCCAGCTTCTTGCCGTAGTCGACGTGCTGGTTCAGCCACAGTTCCAGCGGCGGCTTGGTGAAGGTCGAGACGAGGCGCACGGCGTCGCGCGAATTCAGACGCTCCTTGATCTGGCCCTGGAATTGCGGGTCCAGCACCTTGGCCGACAGCACGAACGAAGCGCGCGCGAACACGTCTTCCGGCAGCAATTTGACGCCTTTGGGCAGCAGCGAATGCATTTCGACGAAGTTTTTCACGGCGCCGAACAGGCCGTCGCGCAAGCCCGATTCGTGCGTGCCGCCATTCGAGGTGGGGATCAGGTTGACATACGATTCGCGCACGATGGCGCCTTCTTCCGTCCATGCCACCACCCAGGCCGCGCCTTCGCCTTCGGCAAAGCCTTCCGAATCCGGGCCAGCGTATTGCGCGCCTTCGAACAGGGGAATCAGGGTTTCGCCATTCGATACCTGCGCCAGCGTTTCGGTCAGGTAGCCGCGCAAGCCTTCCGCGTACTGCCATGTTTGCGTGTCGCCCGTTTTCGCGTTGGTGAGTGTGACGGTCACGCCCGGCAGCAGCACGGCTTTCGAGCGCAGCAGGCGTTGCAGCTCCGTTTGCGAGATGTTCGGCGAATCAAAGTATTTCGCATCGGGCCAGGCGGTGACGCGCGTACCCGATTTTTTGCCGTCGCGCGGGGCGGGGCGGGAAGTCAAGGGCTCGATCACGTCGCCATTCGCAAACACCATGTGGTGCAGGCCGTTGCCGTCGCTTTCCTTGCGCCAGACGGTGATTTCCAGGCGCGTCGACAGCGCATTGGTGACGGACACGCCGACGCCGTGCAGACCGCCCGAGAACGCGTAGGCGCCGCCCGAACCCTTGTCGAACTTGCCGCCCGCGTGCAGCCGTGTAAACACGATTTCCACCGTCGGCACGCCTTCTTCCGGGTGCAGGCCGACGGGAATGCCGCGGCCATTGTCTTCGACGGTGATGCTGCCGTCCGTGTTTTGCGTGACGGCGATATGCGTGCAATGACCGCCCAGCGCCTCGTCGGAGGCATTGTCGATCACTTCCTGAATGATGTGCAGCGGATTTTCAGTGCGGGTGTACATCCCCGGGCGCTGCTTGACGGGTTCCAGTCCTTTCAGGACACGGATGGATGATTCGCTGTAGTCGGATGCTGGTTTTTTAGTGGCCATACGTGTTCAAGCTAAGTAAAGACAGTGGTTGGAACGCCAGGCCAGGGCACTGCGGGCGCAATGACAGCGGCGGCGATAACTGTATGAATATACAGTATATCCCGTCCAGCGTCACTGGGGGAGGGCAGTGCGGCAGGCTTGGCGTCCTTGTGCGGACGCTCGCGCATTCTATCTTGTCCCGTGAGCAATAGCGCTACTCCAAGGCAACAACAGTGCGCCGCGCGCGTGGTTTTGCGCCAATTGTGATGGATTTTATGCGGTAAAGCTCCCGTTTTTACATCTTGTTTACATGCACCTCCCCAGTCTTTACGAATTTTTTAGACCCTTTTGGCTAATCTGCTCACTATCAAAACAAACCTGTGTGAGGGTGGGAATGGATCTCGTGTATCTCGGCTTGATTGCCGTGTTTTTCGTCGTGGCGGCCGGCTTTGCCGTCGCCTGCGACAAATTAGGGAGCGTCAAATGAACGCGTTTTATGTGCTGGGCGCCGTCGTCTCGGCTGGCCTGCTCGTGTACCTGCTGGTAGCGCTGCTGAAGGCGGAGGAACTGTGATGACGACGCAATCGATACTGTTATTGGTAGCTTTCCTGGCCGTGCTGCTGGCCGCCGGCTATCCGCTGGGCCTGTACATGGCCAAGGTGGCCGGCGATGCGCCCGTGCGCGGCCTGGGCTGGCTGCAAAAGCTGGAAAACCTGCTGTACCGCTGGTCCGGCCTGCCCGCCGACAAGGCCATGGGCTGGAAAAGCTATGCCATCGCCCTGATCGTCTTCAATACCGTGGGCGCCGTCTTCGTCTACGGCCTGCAGCGCCTGCAGGGCTTTTTACCGTTGAATCCACAGGGCCTGGGCGCCGTCAGCCCCGATTCCTCGTTCAATACCACCGTCAGCTTCGTCGCCAATACCAACTGGCAGGGCTATGGCGGCGAACAGACCATGAGCTATCTGACCCAGATGCTGGGCATGGCGTGCCAGAACTTCTTCTCGGCGGCCACCGGCATCGCCGTGATCTTCGCGCTGGTGCGCGGCTTCGCTTCGCGTTCGGGCAAATCGATCGGCAATTTCTGGGTCGACCTGGTGCGCTCGACCCTGTACATCCTGCTGCCGCTGTCCCTGGCCCTGTCCGTCGTCTTCATGGGCGAAGGCATGATCCAGAATTTTTCCGCCTACAAGGAAGTAACCCTGCTCGACCACGTGGCGTATGAAACGCCGAAAATGACGGCCGACGGCCAGCCCGTGCTCGATACCGCCGGCAAACCCGTGATGGAAGCGCAAGTGGCGACCACGCAGACGATCGCCATGGGCCCCGTCGCGTCGCAGGAATCGATCAAGCTGTTGGGCACGAATGGCGGCGGCTTCTTTAATGCCAATTCCTCGCACCCGTATGAAAATCCGACCGTGCTGTCGAACTTCCTGCAGATGCTGGCCATCTTCATCATTCCCGCCGGCCTGTGCTTCACCTTCGGCCGCATGGTGGGCGACCTGCGCCAGGGCTGGGCCGTGCTGGCCGCCATGAGCCTGATCTTTGTCGTCATGACGGCCGGCGTGATGAGCGCCGAGCAGCAAGCCAATCCCGCCTTGCAAGCGCTGGGCGTGGATCAGCAGGCCAGCAGCCTGCAATCGGGCGGCAATATGGAAGGCAAGGAAACGCGCTTCGGCATCAGCTCCTCGACCCTGTTTGCGGCGGTGACGACGGCGGCATCGTGCGGCGCCGTCAATTCCATGCACGACTCCTACATGCCCCTGGGCGGCATGGTGCCGCTGCTGCTGATGCAGTTCGGCGAAGTGGTCTTCGGCGGCGTGGGCACGGGTCTGTACGGCATGCTGATGTTCGCTATCCTGGCCGTCTTCATCGCCGGCCTGATGATAGGCCGCACGCCTGAATACCTGGGCAAGAAAATCCAGGCGTATGAAATGAAGATGGTCTCGCTGGCCATCCTGATTACGCCAGCCCTGGTCTTGACGGGCACGGCGATCGCCGTGATGGTCGAACCGGGCACGGTCGGCGTGGCCAATCCGGGCGCGCACGGCTTCTCGGAAATCCTCTACGCCTTCACGTCGGCCGCCAACAACAACGGCAGCGCGTTTGCCGGCCTGTCCGCCAACACGCCGTTCTACAACGTGATGCTGGCGATCGCCATGTGGTTCGGCCGCTTCGGCGTGATCGTGCCCGTGCTGGCGGTGGCCGGTTCGCTGGCGGCCAAACAGCGCCTGTCGGCCAATGCCGGCACCATGCCCACGCACGGCCCCATGTTCATCGGCTTGCTGATCGGCGTCGTCGTGCTGGTTGGCGTATTGAATTACGTTCCCGCGCTGGCCCTGGGCCCGATCGTCGAACACCTGCAACTTTTCATCAAATAAGAGGCTACCATGTCACGCACAAGCCTGACTTTGTTCGATTCCGCACTGATCGGCCCCGCCGTCATCGATGCGTTCAAAAAACTCGACCCCCGCACGCAGTGGCGCAGCCCCGTGATGTTCGTCGTCTACGTGGGCAGCATCATCACGAGCCTGCTGGCGACCCAGGCCGGGATCAGCGGTGGCCAGGGCGAAGCGCCGTTCGGCTTCATCCTCGCCGTCGCCGTGTGGCTGTGGTTTACCGTGCTGTTCGCGAATTTCGCCGAAGCGCTGGCCGAAGGCCGCAGCAAGGCCCAGGCGGCTTCGCTGCGCGCCCTCAAGCAAACGGTGATGGCAAAGAAAATGCAGACGCCGAAATACGGCACTTCCTGGCTGCCCACGCCGGCCACCGACCTGCGCAAGGGCATGACGGTGCTGGTCGAGGCGGGTGACGTGATTCCCGCCGATGGCGAAGTGACGGCCGGCGTGGCTTCCGTCGACGAAAGCGCCATCACGGGCGAATCGGCGCCCGTCATCCGCGAATCGGGTGGCGACTTTTCCGCCGTCACGGGCGGCACCCGCGTGCTGTCGGACTGGCTGCTGGTGCGCGTTTCCGTCAACCCCGGTGAAGCGTTCATCGACCGCATGATCGCCATGGTCGAAGGCGCCAAGCGCCAGAAGACGCCAAATGAAATCGCCCTGACGATTTTACTGGTGGCCCTGTCGATCGTGTTCCTGATCGTCACCGTGACCTTGCTGCCGTATTCGCTGTTTTCCGTGGCGGCGGCCGGCAGTGGCACGCCGGTGACGATCACCGTGCTGATCGCGCTGCTCGTGTGCCTGATTCCGACCACCATCGGCGGTCTGTTGTCCGCCATCGGCGTGGCCGGCATGAGCCGCATGATGCAGGCCAATGTGATCGCCACCTCGGGCCGCGCCGTGGAAGCGGCCGGCGACGTGGACGTGCTGCTGCTCGATAAAACGGGCACCATCACCCTGGGCAACCGCCAGGCGTCGAGCTTCGTGCCGGCCCCCGGCGTGACGGAGCAGCAGCTGGCCGATGCGGCGCAGCTGGCCTCGCTTGCCGATGAAACGCCGGAAGGGCGCAGCATCGTCGTGCTGGCCAAGCAAAAGTTCAACATCCGCGAACGCGAGATGGCCAGCCTGCACGCCACCTTCGTGCCCTTCACGGCGCAAACGCGCATGAGCGGCGTGGATATCCCTGGCGAGCAGCAGGTACGCCAGCTGCGCAAGGGCGCGGCCGATTCCATGAAAAAGTATGTGGAATCGCTGGGCCAGCCGTATCCGGCCGAGGTGGGGCGCGCCGTCGACGACATCGCGCGCCGCGGCAGCACGCCGCTGGTGGTGGTCGACGATGGCCGCGTGATGGGCGCCGTGGAGCTGAAGGATATCGTCAAGGGCGGCATCAAGGAGCGCTTCGCGGAACTGCGCCGCATGGGCATCAAGACCGTCATGATCACGGGCGACAACAAGCTGACGGCAGCGGCCATTGCCGCCGAGGCGGGCGTGGACGATTTCCTCGCCGAAGCGACGCCGGAAGACAAACTGAAACTGATCCGCAGCTACCAGGCCGAAGGCCGCCTGGTGGCGATGACGGGCGACGGCACCAACGACGCCCCGGCGCTGGCGCAGGCCGACGTGGCCGTGGCCATGAACTCGGGCACGCAGGCGGCAAAGGAGGCGGGCAATATGGTCGACCTGGATTCGAACCCGACCAAGCTGCTGGAAATCGTTGAAATCGGCAAGCAGATGCTGATGACGCGCGGCTCGCTGACGACGTTCTCGATTTCGAACGACATCGCCAAGTACTTTGCCATCATCCCGGCCGCCTTCGTGGGCACGTATCCGCAACTGAAGGCGCTCGACATCATGCACCTGGCCAGCCCCGCGTCGGCCATCATGTCGGCCGTGATCTTCAATGCCCTGATCATCGTCGTGCTCATTCCGCTGGCGCTCAAAGGCGTGCAATACCGGGCCATCGGCGCGGCCAGCCTGTTGCGCCGCAATCTGCTGATCTACGGCCTGGGCGGCATCATCCTGCCCTTCATCGGGATCAAGCTGATCGACATGCTGCTGTCCGCACTCAATTTAGTCTAAAGGAACCATCATGAGCACTATCGTACGTCCCGCCCTGGTCCTGTTTGCCGCGCTGACCGTGATCTGCGGCGTGGTCTATCCGTTTGCCACG
Organism: Janthinobacterium sp. BJB401; assembly: GCF_013372745.1. NCBI lineage: Bacteria > Pseudomonadati > Pseudomonadota > Betaproteobacteria > Burkholderiales > Oxalobacteraceae > Janthinobacterium > Janthinobacterium sp. BJB401. Next base: position 74,480 of record NZ_JABXFH010000001.1, read on the forward strand.
GCCGGCATCGGGCAGCTGGCTTTCAGCGATGAAGTCAACGGCAGCATCGTCGAGCGTGGCGGAAAACCCGTCGGCTCGACCCTGATCGGCCAGTCCTTCACCTCGCCCAAATATTTCTGGGGCCGTCCATCGGCCACCGCGCCGATGGCCAATAACGGCGCCGGCTCGGGCGGCTCGAACCAAGGGCCGACCAATCCGGCCCTGGTGGACGCCGTCAAGGCGCGCATCGCCGCCCTGAAGGAGGCTGACCCAGGCAATACGCGCGCCATCCCCGTCGACCTGGTGACGGCGTCGAGCAGCGGCCTGGACCCGGAAATCAGCCTGGCGGCAGCCCTGTACCAGGCGCCGCGCGTGGCCCGCGTGCGCGCCGTGCCGCTGGCGCAGGTGGAAAACGCCATCGCCAAGGTGCAGAAAACCGCGTATATCGGCTTTTTCGGCGAACCACGCGTGAATGTGCTGGAACTGAATCTGGCGCTCGATGCCATGGCAAAGTAAGCTGGCAACGGCGCGCAGGTCAGCAAACGTCGGCCTGGGTCGGCGTAGGTCGGCTTAGCGCAGCGTAAGCCGACACCACCACTGTCCAGGCCAACGATGTTGTCGGATTACGCGCTTGCGCGCTAATCCGACCTACAAAGCCCAAGAAGATTAAAATACAACATGCTCCCCAACGACAGCCAACGCCCCGACCCTGATGCCCTGCTGGCGCAAGTGCAGGCGCAGGAAAAGAAAGCCGCGCGCGGCCGGCTGCGCATCTATTTTGGCGCTTCGGCCGGCGTCGGCAAGACCTATGCGATGCTGGCCGCCGCCCGCAAATTGCTGGCCGATGGCCAGGATTTGCTGGTGGGCGTGGTGGAGACGCATGGGCGCCAGGATACGGCGGCCCAGCTTGACGGGCTGCCCGTGCTGCCCCTGAAGGCCATCGAGTACCGGGGCAAGACCCTGTACGAATTCGATCTTGACGAAGCCTTGCGGCGCGCGCCGCCGCTGATACTGATGGATGAACTGGCCCATTCGAACGTGGCCGGTTCGCGCCATCCGAAGCGCTGGCAGGATGTCGAGGAATTGCTGGCGGCCGGCATCGACGTGCTGTCGACCGTCAACGTGCAGCACCTGGAAAGCCTCAACGACGTGGTGGGGGGGATTACCGGCGTGCGCGTGGCCGAAACCTTGCCCGATACGGTGTTCGACCGCGCCGATGAAGTGGTGCTGGTCGATATCCCCGCCGATGAACTGCTGCGCCGCCTGAAGCAGGGCAAGGTGTATCAGCCGCAGCAGGCCGAGCGGGCGTCGCAGCATTTTTTCCGCAAGGGGAATTTGATCGCGCTGCGCGAACTGGCCTTGCGCCGCACGGCGGACCGGGTGCAGGACGACGTGCAAGCCTACCGCGTCGAAAAATCGATTAACCCTGTATGGAAGACGGGCGCCGCGCTGCTGGCCTGCGTGGGGCCGCATGCGGGTGGCGAGCATGTGATCCGCAGCACGGCGCGCCTGGCCAGCCAGCTGAATGCGGAATGGCATGCGCTGTACGTGGAAACGCCGCGTTTGCAGCGTCTGCCGGCGGGCCAGCGCGAGCGCATCCTGAAAACCTTGAAACTGGCGCAGGACCTGGGTGCGCGCACGGCCATTGTGCCGTCGGCCGACATCGCCGGCGCCGTGGTCGACTATGCGCGCAATGCGAATATCTCGAAAGTCATCGTGGGCCGTGGCCATGCCAACTTCAATGTGCTGGCGCGCCTGTGGCAGGCGCCCCCGGCCGCGCGCATGGCCAGCCTGGCGCCCGATATCGATTTGATCGAGGTGGGCTTGCCGCCAGCCGATGCGGCGCCCCGGCGCGCGGCAGGCGAGGATGCGGAAGCGCCGCGCCGGTCCTCGCGCCATTGGCGTTACATATTGGCCGCCGGCGCCAGCCTGGCCACGGCCCTCGCCTTGCTCCCCTTGCAGCCTTATCTTGACCTGGCCAATATCGCCATGCTGTCCTTGCTGACGGTGGTGCTGGTGGCCGTGCGCCTGGGGCGCGGGCCGGCGGCGCTGGCCAGCCTGGTGGGCGTGGCCTGTTTTGATTTCGTCTTCGTGCCACCGCGCTTTTCGTTTGCCGTGGGCGATTTCCAGTACGTGATCACGTTTGGCGTGATGCTGGCCGTGGGCCTGATCACGGGCCACCTGACGGCTGGCCTGCGCTTCCAGGCGCGCGTGGCTTCGCACCGCGAAGCACGCGCCCGCGCCCTGTACGAATTTTCGCGCGAGCTGTCCGGCGTGCTGCAGACGGAACAGATTTTCGACATCACGAAAAGCGCCATCGAACGGGCTTTCCGCGCGCGCGCCACCTTGCTGCTGCCCGACGACGAGGGCAGCTTGCAGGCCCCGAACGGCGGCGAGGCGCTCGATATCGGCATCGCGCAGTGGGCCTTCGACCATGCGCAGGCGGCTGGGACGGGCACCGACACCTTGCCGGCGTCGCCCATTTTCTACCTGCCGCTGATCGCGCCGATGCGCACGCGCGGCGTGCTGGCGCTGCTGCCGCTCGAGGGCGCGCAGCGGGGGCGCTGGCTGCTGGTGCCGGAACAGCGCCAGCACCTCGATACCTTTGCCGCCCTGGCGGCCATCGCCCTCGAACGCGTGCATTACATCGACGTGGCCCAGGGCGCGCTGCTGCAGATGGAGTCCGAACGGCTGCGCAATTCGCTGCTGGCGGCCCTGTCGCACGACTTGCGCACGCCCTTGACGTCGCTGGTGGGCCTGGCCGAATCGCTGGCCTTGTCCCGGCCTGCGCTGTCGCCCGCGCAGCTGGATATGGCGCGCTCGCTGCAGTCCGAAACCGTGCGTATGAGCGCCCTGGTGGCGAACTTGCTGGACATGGCGCGCATCGAGAGCGGCCAGGTGCGCCTGAACCTGCAATGGCAGGCGCTGGAAGAAGTGGTGGGCAGCGCGCTGCGCGCCAGCGGTCCGCAATTGCAGCAGCATGCCGTGCTGACGCAGCTGGCGCCGGACTTGCCGCTGGTGCGCTATGACGCCGTGCTGGTCGAGCGTGTGCTGTGCAACCTGCTGGAAAACGCGGCCAAGTACACGCCGCCCGGCAGCACCATCACGGTCGCGGCCGGGGTGCACGGCCAGTTTTTGCAGGTGACGGTGTCTGACAACGGCCCGGGCTTGCCGCCCGGCCGTGAAGAAGCCATCTTTGAAAAATTCACGCGCGGCGAGCGCGAATCGAACAAGCCGGGCGTCGGACTGGGGCTGGCCATCTGCCGCGCCATCGTCGAAGCCCACGGCGGCACCATCCATGCACCGCCGCACGCGCCGGGACAGGGCGCCGCCATCGTCTTCAGCCTGCCGCTGGGCACGCCCCCGGCGCCGCCGGAGCTCGAGCCCGACGACGCCAATGATCATGAAACAGGAAAACCAACATGAACGAACCTTCCGCCACCGCCTTGCTGGTCGAGGATGAACCGCAAATCCGCCGCTTCGTGCGCGCCGCGCTGGAAGACGAGGGCTGGCAGATTTTCGAGTCCGCCACCATGCAGCGGGGCCTGATCGATGCGGGCACGCGCCGGCCCGACCTGATCGTGCTGGACCTGGGCTTGCCCGATGGCGACGGCATCGACTTCATCGCCGACATCCGCAAATGGTCGGCCGTGCCCATCATCGTGCTGTCGGCGCGGGTCGACGAGCAGGACAAGATCCGCGCGCTCGACGCGGGCGCCGACGACTATCTGACCAAGCCGTTTGGCGTGGGCGAATTGCTGGCCCGCGTGCGCGCCACCCTGCGCCGCCAGCGCCAGCCCACCGCCAGCGATGATGGCGTGGTGCAGTTCGGCGACGTGCGCGTCGATCTGAAGGACCGGCTGGTCACGCGCAACAAGCAGCTGGTGCACATGACGCCGACGGAATTTCGTTTGTTGTCCGTGCTCGTGAAAAACGCGGGCAGGGTGGTCACCAATCCGCAGCTGCTGCGCGAAGTGTGGGGGCCGTCGAACAGCGAAAACGGCCACTACCTGCGCATCTACATGGGCCATCTGCGCCAGAAGCTGGAAGCCGATCCGGCCCAGCCGCAGTACTTGCTGACGGAAACGGCCGTCGGCTACCGCTTGCTGCTGCCGCTCTAAACCGATTCTTTTCCCCCGTTTGAAACAGGCGCTGCGCGCGCCAGGGGGACGCTTTACTTAAAATTTTTGCAGCGATTTTTTGCAGCGGCGGGCCAGCTGCGCCATGTTGGCAAAGGCCCATACCACCCATGAAGAAGAACAACCATGAACAAAATGCTACTTGCACTTGCCGTCGCCACTGCTTTTACGGGCAGCCTGGCCCACGCGGACGAGGCCAAGCCCGATAATGACGTCAGCTTCAACGTGGCCGGCGTATCCGACTACCGCTACCGCGGGATCTCGCAAACGCGCTTGAAACCGGCGCTGCAGGGCGGCGCCGACTACGTCAACAACCCGACGGGCCTGTACGCGGGCGCCTGGGCTTCCACCATCAAGTGGACCAAGGATGCGGGCGGCAGCGGCGACGTGGAAGTGGACCTGTATGCGGGCAAGCGCGGCCAGTTGACCAGCGACGTTGGCTATGACGTCGGCGTGCTGGCGTATGTGTATGCGGACAACGGCTTGAAGAATATCGGCCTGGCCAACGCGGATACGCAGGAAGTCTACGGCCAGCTGTCGTATGGCCCCGCTTATATCAAGTATTCGCATGCCGTCTCGAACCTGTTCGGCATCGTCAATAGCAAGAACAGCGGCTACCTCGATATCGGCGCGACGATCGACCTGACGAACGGCTGGACCGGCAACCTGCACGCGGGCCACCAGAAGGTGAAAAACAATGATGCATCGAGCTATACGGACTGGAAAGTGGGCGTCACGCGCGATTTCGGCGTCGTGACAGGCGCGCTGGCCGTGATCGGCACGAACGCGGGCAAGTCGGCCTATGCGTCGCCCGTGAATGGCAAATTCATGGGCAAGACGGCGCTGCAGCTGACGGTCAGCAAGACGTTTTAATGGATTGAGTTGACGGAGAGGAGAGGCGGCGCATGCGCCGCCTTTTTAGCGTTTAAGAGCGCAGGTTGAAAACGGCGCAATACAGCTGTCCCAGGCTGACCACGCGGGCGGCCGGAATCTGCGTGGCCAGGGCATGGGCGGGTGCCGCCTGGGTGTCCGTTGCCAGCAGGACGCGCTGCTCGGGGTTGACGCTGCGCGCGTGCGCGATGCGGCGCGCCAGCCCTGATTGCGCAGTGGCGTCGACGACACCGTCGAGCGGCACCACCAGTACGCGCGCGGCGATCAGGGCCGAACGGCTGCCCATGGAGTCGCGGCCCTCGCTGTCGATGACGATGTCATGGTAGCAGTGCACCAGGTGTTCGAGCTCCGGTTGCAAGCCCTTGGCGCTGATGGCGCGCGCCATCAGGCGCGGCCGCGTCAGGCTGCCGTGCATGGCGCCGTCGTGCATATTCCTGGCCTGCGCCATGGCGCCCAGGCGCGGATCGGCATCGAGCAGCAATACTTTGCGTCCGGCCAGCGCGCGCGAAGCGGCCAGCCGCCCGGCCAGGATGGATTTCTCCATTCCCCCGCGTTCATCCGTGATGGCGATGATCATCTTGGCGCACGGCTGGCATGATGTTGGCAGGGGAGACCAGCTGCAGCAGACAGCCTTCGCGCGGCGCATCCCTGTCGCTGGCTGTCCATGCGGGCAGTGCCAGCAGGGGTTCGAGCGTCGCGGCCAGGGCGGCCTGGCCGGCGGCCGACATCGGTGTCATCGGCAGGCGCAAGGCGTTGCGCAGCTTGCCCTGCATGGCCAGCGCCGCCTTGACGGGAGCGGGATTCGGTTCGGCAAACAGCAGGCGGATGACGGGCAGCATGGTCTTGAACAGGGCGCCGGCGGCGCCGTGGCGGCCCTGTTTGACCAGGTGGTACAGCTGCGCATACAGGTCGGGACGCACCTGGGCGGCGGCCGACATGGCGCCGTGGCCGCCCATGGACAGGCTGGCCAGCAGCAGCGCATCGTCGCCGCACAAGACGTCCAGGCGCGTGTCGAGTAGCAGTTCGCCCAGCTGCTGCAGCTTGCCGCCCGCTTCCTTGATGGCGACGAAGTGCGAGTCGCGCGCCAGCAGCGCCGCCGTCTGCGGTTCGATATTGACGCCCGTGCGGGCCGGCACGTTGTACAGCACGATGGATTGGTCGGTGGCGGCGGCGATGGCCTGGAAGTGGCGCGCGATGCCGTCCTGCGAAGGGCGCACATAGGCGGGAGCGGAGACCAGCAGGCCGGCCAGCGGGTGGTCGTTGTAGCGCTGCACGGCGGAGACGACGCTGCGCGTATCGCTGCCGCCTATCCCCATCACGACGGGGAAGCGGGGGTCGACGGCTTCGAGCACGCTATCTAACAACATGGTCTGTTCGGCGGCGCTCAGCATGGCCGCTTCGCCCGTGGTGCCGCACACCACCAGGCCATCGATGCCGCTGGCGGCCAGCTCGCACGCGAGCTGCTGGGCCGCGCCGAAGTCGATGTCGCCATCGCCATCATGGAAGGGCGTGACCATCGGCACCCAGATGCCCTGGAAGTGCGCGGTGATGCGCATCGACGACATCGCGTGGTCGCAGGCATACTGGTTCATAGCGATTTCCCCTGGCTGATGCGGCCAAATTCCGCCGCTGGCAGCAGGCGCATGACGGCGTCCATGGTCAGGCGCAGGGCAGGTTCCGTCACGCACAGCCACACTTTCATGCGTTCGGCATGGTCGACCGCCTCGACGCGCATGAACGACAGCATGCCGCCGCACGTCCTGACGACCAGCTGGCGCAGCTCGGCCAGACAGGCTTTATCGACCGTGATGTGCATGAGGAAGGTGGGCAGACGGGTGTGGCGGTGGGGCAGTGCGTGATGTGCGGACAGGCGTGAATGGGGTTCCATGGTGGCTTTGCAGCGGTGGTTGAGGTACGTTCAAGATTAGCAGCGGGGGCGTAAAGATTCTCTAAAAAGCGGGGCCGCCGGCGTAAACGGATCGTATGCGTTTGCCGCCGGCGTGTTGCGTGGATGCCCCGCAGGTATGCTTTTGTTACAAAATTGAATCGTGCTTTCGGAGGCAGGGGTTTATATTGAAACCGTTCTCCGCTTTCAGTCAGCCCCGCCATGTCAGACGAAAAAGATCCCCAGCAGCCCCCGTCCACCGATCCAGCGCCACCAGAGCCAGCACCGGCGCGGCCCGACCGGGTGGGCCGCCGGGCGCCCGATGACGAGCACCGCGCGCGCGACGCCGCCCCCCGCTACCTGAAGGATAACGACACGCCGCTGGCGCTGGCCTGGCGGGTTATCTCGTCGCGCTACCGTTCCATGCGCGACAAGGCCAGCCGCGATTTCATGCGGCGCACCCTGCGCATCGGCATCTCGGCGCGCATTTTCCACCCCGAGCCTGGCGCCATTGGCCTGCGCAGCAAGAACCTGCAATACCTGGAAGAGTCGATCGCGCAGTGGGTCATGTCGCGCGACGTGCTGGTGTTCATGATCCCGACCGTCAATACCAGCGGCCAGCTACACCCGAGTAACATCACCCTGCGCCACTACGCGCGCCACCTCGATGGCCTGGTGCTGCAGGGCGGCGCCGACGTCTCGCCGCAGACGTATTCCGAGGCCGCCACGCGGCCCGAATGGAACGGTGACCGCGCGCGCGACCTGTACGAACTGGAACTGCTGCACGAATTCGTCGACGCGGGCAAACCCGTGCTGGGTATATGCCGCGGCTGTCAACTGATCAACGTGGGCTTTGGCGGCACCCTGTACCAGGACATCGCCTCGGACGTGGAAGGCGCCACCTCGCACGTCAACGACCTGTATGACCGTCACCGTCACACCATCGTCTTCCCGAAAGGCTCGTCGCTGGCGGGCATGTTCCCGAAGGCGGGCGAGGCGCTCGTCAATTCCATCCACCACCAGTCGGTCAAGGACCTGGGGCGCGACGTCACCGTGGAAGCGTATTCGCAAGGGGACAATATCGTCGAAGCCATCCGCTATCAGCGGGCGCGTTTCGTCATGGGCTTGCAGTGGCATCCGGAATTCCATTCGGCGGGCGGCGTCGAGCTGCTCGATTGCACGCCCATCCTCGATAATTTCTTGCGCGCGGCGCGGGAGACGCGGTTTTGAGTACGCATCTGATCCGCCGGCGCACGCTGCTGGCCGGCCTGCTGGCGCTGCCCCTGGCGGGCTTGCGCGCGGCGCCGCGCCCGCATGAGGGGCCGCTGGCGTTTGCGCTGACGTCTGCTGCACGTGCCCGCACGCTCAAGGCGCGGGTGGCGCCGGCCATTGCGGAACAAGTGCTCAAGGCGGCGCGCAAGGATGCGGCGCGGCCCGTGCATCTGATGGCCGAAGTGCGCACGGGCGGCTTGCTGAAGGGAGAGGGCGGGCGCGAGACCAGTCAGCAGGCGCAGGAAGACTGGCGCCAGGCGCGCTTGCAGGCGCTGGCCTGGCGGCTGTCGGGCGAGATGGCGCATTTCGAGGCGGCGCGCCAGCTGCTGCTGGCCTGGAGCGGCGGCTATGCACCCTCGTTCAGCCCCGTCGACGAGACGGAGCTGGCCAGCCTGCTGATGGGCTTTGACCTGGTACAGGAGCGCTTGAACGGCGTCGAGCGCGAGCAGGTACAGGCGTTTTGCTGCACCCTGGCACAAGGGTATCTGAGTGATCCCATCAAGGTGGGCGGCCCGTCCACGGCGCGCAACAACTGGCATAGCCACCGCATCAAGATCGGCACGGCCGCCGCGTATGTCACGGGCGACGCCTTGCTGATCGCGCGCGCGAAGGAGCGCTTCCTGGCGCACGTGCCGCGCAATATCGGCGCCGGCGGCGTGCCCTTCGACTTCGAGCAGCGCGACGCCCTGCATTACACCACCTACAGCCTGGAGCCGCTGCTGACCACGGCTTTGATGGCGCAGGCGCATGGCGACGACTGGTATGGCGCGCCGGAAGCGCGGCGCCTTGCCGAGGCGCTGGCCTGGCTGGCGCCATATGCGCAGGGAAAAAAGACGCACGAGGAATTCGCCAAAAGCGCCGTGCCCTTCGACCGCAAGCGCGTGGCGGCCGGCGAAAAGGGCTTTACGGGGAATTGGGAGCCGAAGGGCGCCGCCAATGTGTACCTGCTGGCGGCGCGCTTCGATCCCGCTTACCTGTCGCTGGCCCTGGACTTGCGCCCGCCAGCCTGGGCGCTGGCGCTGTATGGAAGCTGATTAAAACTTCGTGCGCACGGTCAGCATGACATTGCGCGGTTCGCCGTAAAAGCCCGTCTGGAACCGACCCAGGCCCGTCATGTATTTTTTATCCCGCGCTCGCAATGTTGTCGGATTACGCGGCTATGCCGCTAATCCGACCTACGGTCCCAGGCTGATCAACATCAGTATCATGCGTTGTCGGGGTAAAAGCGGGTAGGTCGGATTAGGCCCGAAGGACCGTAATCCGACAACATTGTTGGCGGCGCCAGTCGGATTACACTTGTGCATCCTCAGTAATTCATCGGTTCGCCCCGGAAGCATCTGATCGCCGAATCAACCATCCCCTCCGCGCTGCCCTGCACATTGCGCTGCTTGCGCAGGTATTGCGCATCGCTCCACTGCTTGGCCACGTCCGACAGGTGTTTCAGGGCTGGCGTGCTGCCCAGCGCCTCGGCGTGCGGTTCCATCTTGCGCAGGGTGGTCATGATGTCTTCGCGCAGGGACATCGTTTCGTAGGTTTTCGGATGCGTGATGGCGCCATCGAGGCCGAAGCGGCAAGCCTGGAAGCGGTTGTAGTTATACACGAGGTAATCGTCTTCCACCGGCGGGGTTTCGCGTCGTTCGAGCAGGTAGCGGCATAGCGCCTGCAGATAGGCGGCCAGCGCGGCGGCCCGTTCCACCGTCAGCGGCGTGTCGCACACGCGCAGTTCGATGGTGCCGAATTCAGGCTTGGGACGGATATCCCAGTAAAAATCCTTCATGCTCTTGATGATGCCCGTGTTCTCCATCTTGGCGAAATACTCGTTGGAGAACTGGTCCCAGCTGAGGGTGAACGGCGCGCGTCCGCTCATGGGAAACGCGAACACGGAGTTCAGGCGGGCCGAATCGAACAGGGTGTCGCGTCCCTGCACGTAGGGAGAAGACGCCGACAGGGCGATGAAGTGGGGGATGTAGCGGTTCAGCGAATGCAGCAGGAACATGGCGTCGTCGCCCGAGGCGCAGCCGATGTGCACGTGCTGGCCGAAGATGGTGAACTGCTTGGCCAGGTAGCCGTACAGTTCCGAAATCTCCTGGAAGCGGGGCTTGGAAAATATCTTTTGCGACGACCATTGCTGGAACGGGTGCGTGCCGCCGCCCGCGATGCCGATATTGAGTTTGTCGCCGGCCGTGACCAGGGTGTCGCGGATTTCCTGCAACTGTTCCAGCAGGGGACCGTGATGCGTGTGCACGCTCGAGTTAATCTCGATCATGCTCTCGGTGATTTCCGGCGTGACGTTGCCAGGGAACGGTTTTTTGTTCAGCAGATGCAGCAGGTCGGGGCTGGCGGCCGTCAAGTCATAGTCCGACAGGTTCACCAGTTGCAGTTCGAGTTCGACGCCGAAGGTCAGCGCGGCCGATTGGCCAAAGGGTTCCAGCGGCATTTAGCGCTCCTTGATTTCATGGGTTTCTTTGGCCAGCATCAGCACGCGCTGCACCAGTACGGGGCCGACCAGTTCCAGGCCCAGGGTAATGGCGGCCAGGGCGTTCAATTCGTCGCCGAAGTTCACGCCATGCTGGCGCGCGTGTTCCAGCAGCAGGATGATGAAGACGGAGACGGGCGTCAGCGCCACGCCCGTCAGCACGCCCTTGCGCCAGGAAATGCCGCTCACGTGCGAAAACGCGGCCACGCCAACGACCTTCGTCAGCAAGCGTCCGCCGACGACGGCCAGGGCCAGGCCCGCGCCGGCCGTCACGCTGGCCCATTCCAGGGTCGAGGCGGCATATACGAACAGCAGCACCGTCAGCAGCTCGCCCATGGCGCCGAAATTGCGCTGCGCCTGGCTGAAGGCGACACGGCGGTGGCGCGCCACCAGGCCGAAGGTGAGCGTGGCCAGCAGCGGCGACAGGCTGGTGGTGTAGGTCAGGGCGACGAGCAGCATCACCGACAGCGCGAACGCCACGGTGGCGTCCTGCGCCATGTTGCCCAGGCGGCGCAGCATGGCCGGCACGACGATGCCGAAGACGGTGCCGGCGGCCACCGAGGCGGCCAGCACGGCGGCGCTGCTGCTGCTCGCCTCGATCAGGTCGGTGGAGCTCTGGAACATCCAGAAGCCGACGATGATGTTGAACGTGAAGACGGCCAGTACGCAATTCAAGGCCGTGAGGTGGACGATGCGTTCCGTGACCTGGCCCGAACTGCGTTCCTCGTTGATGACGCGCATGATGGTGGCCGGCGAGGTGGACATGGCGAGCGATGCCAGCAGCAGCGCCGTCATCGAGGTGCTGCCGAATTCGATGCCGATGAAGTAGACGACGGCAAAGGTCAGCAAGGATTCGACCAGGCCCGTGACGGCGATCCACGGGTTGTTCTTCAGCCAGCGCAGGTTGATGCGGTAGCCGACCTCGAACAGGATCAGGCCGAAGGCCACGTCGGCCAGCACCAGCATGGGGCCGGCGTCCGTCTGCGGCAGGATGCCCACCTGCGTCTGGGCGAGGACGAAACCGATCACGCCGTAAAAACTGATGCGCGGCAGGCCAGTCCAGCGGTGGCCAAATTCGCCCACCACCCAGGCCAGGGTGATGGCGAACGGCCAGGACAGGTCGGCGGCGATCGAGATCAGACTTTGCATGCTCATTCCTTTGAAAATGGCGCTGGCACCGGCCGGCAGCACGGGGGCTGGCGCGGCAATGTCGTGGTGCAGCGGTGGTGCATGGTTTGCGCAGAGCGATGCGCCGATTCTACCGGAGCAGAAGGCGCGCACGATGTGCGCAATCGAACAGTGTCGCGGCCATGGCGGCCGCGCACAGGATGCAGCAGGTTGGGCAGGGCTGGTATCAGCGTATGGTACCCGCCCGCGGCGGAGATGCTCCGCACGGTAGTGCCGTGTCGCAGTGTACGGCATGGCGGCCCCCTGCCGCCATGGACTTTTTGTTATGCGTTTTTATTTACTGAGCAGGCGCATGCCCCGTTCCAGCCCGTCGATCGACAGGGGGAACATGCGGTTGTTCATCAACTGCCGCATTACGCCGATCGACTGGCGGTATTGCCACAAACCCTCCGATTCGGGATTGAGCCAGATGAATTTCGGGAACGCCTGGGTAAAGCGCGCCAGCCACGTCGATCCCGCTTCCTCGTTGTTGTATTCGACGCTGCCGCCCGGCTGCAGGATTTCATAGGGGCTCATGGTGGCGTCGCCGACGAAGATCAGCTTGGTGTCGGGCGGGTATTTGCGCAGCACGTCCCAGGTGGGAAAACGTTCGGCGTTGCGGCGCCGGTTGTTCTTCCACAGGTAATCGTAGACGCAGTTATGGAAGTAAAAGAACTCCATGTTCTTGAATTCCGTCTTCGCCGCCGAGAACAGTTCCTCGGTGCGCTCGATATGGTCGTCCATGCTGCCGCCCACATCCAACAGCATCAGCACCTTGATGCGGTTCTTGCGCTCGGGCCGCATCCTGATGTCGAGGTAGCCCGCGTTGTTCGCCGTGGCGGCGATGGTGGCGTCCAGCGCCAGTTCGTCTTCCGCGCCTTCGCGCGCGAACTTGCGCAGGCGGCGCAAGGCCACCTTGATGTTGCGCGTGCCCAGTTCGCGCTCGCCGTCGTAATCCTTGTAGCTGCGCGCTTCCCACACTTTCACGGCCGTGCGGTTGCCGCCCTTGCCGCCGATGCGGATGCCTTCAGGGTTCGTGCCGCCATTGCCGAACGGTGAAGTGCCGCCCGTGCCGATCCACTTGCTGCCGCCTTCGTGGCGCTCCTTCTGCTCCTTCAGCAGTTCATTGAGGCGGTCCATCAGCTTGTCGTAGCCGAATTTTTCCAGCTGCGCCTTCTGTTCTTCGGACAGCTCGCGCTGCATGCGTTTCAGCAGCCAGTCAAGCGGTATCGCCGCGTTCGTGTCGAAGGCCGCATTGACGCCCTTGAAGTACTGCGCAAACGCGCGGTCGAACTTGTCGAAATGGGCTTCATCCTTGACCAGGGTCAGGCGCGCCAGATAGTAAAAGTCATCCATCGACGCGTCGATGACGTTCTTTTGCAGCGCCTCAAGCAAGGTCAAAAATTCCTTGATCGAGACGGGAATCTTCGCATCCTTGAGCGTGAAGAAGAAATCGATCAGCATGGCGCGGGTTCCCCCGCGCGGGGCAGCGCGGCGATGGGGCGCTGCGCCAGCTTGTAGCGCAAATGGGCGGCAATCTCCGGCCACTCGCCGCGCGTGATGCTGTACATGACCGTGTCGCGCACGGTGCCGTCGCGGCGCAACGCATGGTGGCGCAGCACGCCGTCCTTTTTCGCGCCCAGGCGTTCGATGGCCGCCTGCGAGGCATGGTTGAAATTGTCGGTGCGCAGGCCCACCAGCGCGCAGCCGAGCGTGTCGAAGGCGTGCGTCAGGAGCAGCAATTTGCAGGTGGTGTTGACGTGGCTGCGCTGGCAGCGCTTCGCATACCAGGTGTAGCCGATTTCCAGGCGTTTTACCTCTGGCACCACGTCGTGGTAGCTGGTGGTGCCCAGCACCTCGCCACTGGCCGCATCGATGACGGCAAAGGCGAAGCGCGAAGGGCGCATCTCGATGCCCTTGAAAATGTACTGGTCCACCTGGTCCGGCTCCGGCACGGAGGTGACGCGCAAGTTCCACAGTTCGCCATCCATGGCCGCCGCGCGCAGGCCGGCCGCATGGTGCGGCGCCAGCGCTTCGAGGCGGATGCCGTGCAGTTCCAGGGGGACGAAGACTTTGTCGGGGCTGATGTCGTTCACCGGCGCTCCTTAACGGTTGGTGCGCGACATGAACATCAGGCGCTCGAACAGGTGCACGTCCTGCTCGTTTTTCAGCAGCGCGCCGTGCAGCGGCGGCACGACGGCCTTGTTGTCCTTGCTGCGCAAGGCTTCGGCCGGGATGTCCTCGGCCAGCAGGAGTTTGAGCCAGTCGAGGAATTCCGACGTCGACGGTTTTTTCTTCAGGCCCGGCACGTCGCGCACTTCATAGAAGGTTTGCAGCGCCTGCGCCAGCAATTCCTGTTTCAGGTGCGGGTAGTGGACGGCGACGATTTGCTCCATCGTGTCCTTGTCCGGGAATTTGATGTAATGGAAGAAGCAGCGGCGCAAAAAGGCGTCCGGCAACTCCTTCTCGTTGTTCGAGGTGATGATGACGAGCGGACGGTGGCGCGCCGTGACCATTTCGCGCGTTTCATACACATAGAATTCCATGCGGTCCAGTTCGCGCAGCAGGTCGTTGGGGAATTCGATGTCGGCCTTGTCGATTTCATCGATCAGTAGCACCACCGGTTCAGGCGCCGTGAAGGCCTGCCACAGCACGCCCTTGACGATGTAGTTCTGGATGTCGCGCACGCGCTCGTCGCCCAGCTGCGAATCGCGCAGGCGCGAGACGGCGTCGTATTCGTACAGGCCCTGCTGCGCCTTGGTGGTCGATTTGATATGCCATTGCATCAGCGGCATGTTCAGCGCGGCGGCCACTTCCTCGGCCAGCATGGTCTTGCCCGTGCCCGGCTCGCCCTTGATCAGCAGCGGGCGTTGCAGGGTCAGCGCCGCATTCACGGCCAGTTTCAGGTCGGCGGTGGCGACATAGCTGTCGGAACCTTCGAAGCGTTGGCCTTGCTGGGTGTGCTGTGCTTGCATGAGCGGTCTGCCAAAGTGGGGAAATGGTGAGTATAAACAGAACTGTGGCCCAGCGTCACGCGGGCGGCCTGTGCCTGCCTGCCTACAATGCGGGTTTTATAGGTGGACTTGCAAGAATATCTTGGCTAGAATCGGCAAGCAGCAGATTAATTGGCAACCTTAATTGTCAATACATAAAATCAATAAAAACCAGCTCTGGCGTTTCTCCGATTACCTTTGTTCACATTGCCACTATGAAAAAAATATTTGCACTTCTCGTGCTTGCCGGCATAGCAAATGCCGTCACAGCGGCTGACATTGTAGGAAACGCCAAGGCAGCCCCTGCCAAGGTGGAAATGTGTATCGGCTGCCACGGCATTCCCGGTTACAAGGCAACCTTCCCTGAAGTATTCCAGGTGCCGATGATCGGCGGCCAGCCGGCAAAATATATCGAGAATGCGTTGCAAGCCTACAAGAAGGGCGACCGCAAGCACCCCAGCATGAAGGGCATCGCCAGCAGCCTGTCGGACCAGGATATCGCCGATGTCGCCGCGTATTATGCGCAACAAGCCAAGACGAACTGAGGACCAGCCCGATGAAAAAATTACTCGCCGCCCTCGTTTGCGCCACCGTCTCGTTTTCCGCCAGCGCCGCAGGCAATATCAATACAGGTAAAGCCCTGGCCGAAAAATACAGCTGCGCCACCTGCCACGGCAAGGATTACGGCTCACCCATCGACCCGTCGTACCCGAAACTGGCGGGCCAGCACAAGGACTACCTGGAACACGCCCTGACCGCGTATAAACGGGGCGACAAGCCCAACGGCCGCAACAACGCCATCATGACGGGCCAGGTAAAACCGCTGAGCAACCAGGACATCAAGGACCTGGCCGCCTACTTGCACAGCTTGCCGAGCAGCCTGGTGACTCACCGCTGAGCGGTATCGCCGGCTCAGGCTTTCAGCCCCACCCGGCGCGCCAGCTTATGCAGATTGCTGGCGTCGAGTCCCAGCTGGCGCGCGGCGGCGGCCCAGTTATCCTGATGCAGGATCAGCGCTTGCCGGATGGCCTGGCGCTGGCTCGCTTCCACGATCTGATGCATCGATAGCAGCGGCGCCGGCGGCGTGCCGCACGCGGCTGGCGCCAGCGGCAGCGCGTCCGTGCCGGCCGGCGCTTCCAGCGCATCGAGGTCGAGCATATCCGTTTCCAGTGTCACGATATCCTTGCGGTCCGCGCCGCGGATCACGGCTTTCAGGGCTGCCCGGCTGATCACATGTTCGAGTTCCCGCACGTTGCCAGGCCAGCGGTAATGGCACAAGGCGTTTTCCGCCGCGGCGGACAGGCGCAGGCTGCGCAAGCCCAGGCGCGCGCGGTTCAGTTCCAGGAAGCCTCCGGCCAGCAGCAGCACGTCATTGCCCCGCTCGCGCAGCGGCGGAATCGGCACGGGATACACGGATAAACGGTGATACAGGTCGGCGCGGAACGAGCCGTCGCGCACATGTTCGCGCAGGCTGCGGTTGGTGGCGGCGATCACGCGCACGTTGACCCGGCGCGGCCGGTCCGCGCCCAGGCGCTGGATTTCGCCATTTTGCAAGGTACGCAGCAGCTTGGCCTGGATGGACAATGGCAATTCCCCCACTTCATCGAGAAACAGGGTACCCCCTTCGGCCGCCTCGAAGCGCCCGGGCCGGTCGCTGACGGCGCCGGAAAACGCACCGCGCACATGGCCGAACAATTCGCTTTCGGCCAGGGACTCGGGCAAGGCCGCGCAATTGACGTGGATCAGGGGCTTGCCCGCGCGGCGCGACAGCCGGTGCAGGCGGTGCGCGCACAGCTCCTTGCCCACGCCCGTTTCTCCCAGCAGCAGCACGGGCAGTTCGGAATCGGCCACCACCTGCAATTCGTGCAGCAAGTGCGTGATGGCGCTGCTCTGGCCGACGAAGTCATGTTCCTCGCGCGGCGCCTGCGCATCGGCCAGCATGGCGCCGCCCGACAGGCGCAGGGCGCGGATTTCCGTCTCCAGGCGCGTCACGCGCACGGCCGCCTCGATGGCGCAGGCCAGCTCGCCCAAGTCGCGCTGCGCCTGCGTATCGAAGGTGCCCACCTGCAGCGCGTCGAGCGTGATCACGCCCCAGCGTTCGCCTTCCAGGTCCAGCGCCATGCCCATGCAGTCGTGCACGGGCAGCGGTTCGCCGGCACGCTCGGCGATCAGGCCATCGTAGGGATCGGGCAGCGAGCTGTCGTGATGGAAGCACAGCACGCCGCGCCGCTGCAGGATGGCGGCCAGGCGCGGATGGTCGGCGACGGCAAAGCGGCGTCCCAGCGCGTCGCTGGCCAGGCCGGCCATCGCCACGGGGCGTAAATGCTCGCCATCGAGTTTGAGCAAGGCCACGGCCTCGCAGCCGAAGTGCGCGCGCAGGCTGCCGACGAGGCGCTGCAGGCGCACGGCCACGGGCAGGTCGGCGACCAGGTCGGTCAGTAACAGCAGGTGGATGGC
This sequence comes from Janthinobacterium sp. BJB401, assembly GCF_013372745.1. Classification (NCBI taxonomy): domain Bacteria; kingdom Pseudomonadati; phylum Pseudomonadota; class Betaproteobacteria; order Burkholderiales; family Oxalobacteraceae; genus Janthinobacterium; species Janthinobacterium sp. BJB401. Next base: position 91,739 of record NZ_JABXFH010000001.1, read on the forward strand.
GGTGGTGGTCATAAGTACCATGCAGGGTACAACGGACCACGTCCAAAGAGGGTCATACCGACCCTGCATTTTTCAAATCGTTGATTTAAAACAAGTTTTTCCTGGCACACGGATTGCCTAGGTAAGGGTGCCGAACCGGCATACAAGACCAAGGAAAGCTTGATGAAAACGACTCCCTCCCTCCGCGCCATCGCCGCCGCCGTCTGCGTACTGGCCATGCCCCTGTCCGTGCAAGCCCAGGCGAGCCTCCCGGCCAGCGCTGCCGCCACCGCCGCCAAACCTGTAGCTGCAACGCTCAAGCGCTATGAACTGCAAACCAATATCGTCGATGGCAAGATGGTGTTCATCGACGCCAAGGGCCAGGTCAACCCCGTGCTGGCGGCCAAGGTGGGCGACACGGTGGAACTGGTGCTGAAAAGCGGTGAAGGCGCCGAGCACGATCTGCTGATCCCGGAACTGAACGTGGCATCCGCCAAGTTCAGCGCCAACAGCGGCAGCACCACCGTGCGCTTCAAGGTCACGCGCGCCGGCACGTTCACCTATTACTGCTCGATTCCCGGCCACCGCCAGATCGGCATGGAAGGCAAGCTGGAAGTAAGCGGCACGTCGCTGGCCGAGACGGCGGCACCGAAGGCTGCCAGCGAATCGAGCCAGGCCGCGGCGCTGGCCCTGTACACGCCCGCCCCGTCGCCGATGCGCGGCCCCGACCCATCTGCCGTCAACGTGGCGGCCAATCCGGCCTCTGTGCCATCCGCCATCGGCGCGCGCGCGCCGCAAACCCTGAAATACCGGATGGAGACGGTGGAACTGCCGGGCAAGCTCGATGACGGCACCAGTTTTACCTACTGGACCTTCAACCGCCAGGTGCCCGGCCCCATGCTGCGCGCGAAGGTGGGCGACACGGTGGAACTGACCCTGTTCAACGCCAAGGACAGCAAGATGATCCACTCGATCGACCTGCACGCCGTGACGGGCGGCCATGGCGGCGGACAGCATACGCAGGTGGCGCCGGGGCAGGAAAAAACCGTCACCTTCAAGGCGCTCAATCCGGGCCTGTTCGTGTACCACTGCGCCACGCCGCTGGTGCCGCAGCATATCGCGGCCGGCATGTACGGCATGATCCTGGTCGAACCGGAAGGCGGCTTGTCGAAAGTCGACCGCGAGTACTACGTGATGCAGGGCGAGATGTACACGGGCCGTCCGCACGGCGCGCCCGTGCACCAGGAAGCGAACCTGGAAAAAATGGCGAATGAACTGCCCGACTACTACGTCTTCAATGGCGAAGTGGGCGCCCTGAGCAAGACGCACAAACTGCAGGCGAAGGTCGGCGAAACGGTGCGCATCTATTTCGGCGTCGGCGGCCCGAACAAGATTTCATCGTTCCACATCATCGGCGAGATCTTCGACAAGGTGTACAGCGAAGGCTCGATCAGCAGCCCGAAACACGACGTGCAAACGACGCTCGTGGCGCCGGGCGGCGCGACCATCGTCGAACTCAAGGTACAGCATCCGGGCAGCTATCTGCTGGTCGACCATGCGCTGTCGCGCGCCGGCAAGGGCGCCGTGGGCGTGCTGGAAGTGACTGGCGAACCTGTGCCTGGCGTCTACCACGCTGGTGCCCATCAATAAACCCCATTCATCCTCAAGGAACCATTATGGACATGATCGAGCTATCCCTGGGCCAGCTGGCCCGCCGCATCCCCGGCGCCACGCGCCTGTTCGATGCCCACCGCCTGGATTTCTGCTGCGGCGGCAACAAGACCCTGCGCGCGGCGGCCGAAGCGGCCGGCGTGGACACGGCGCCCATCGTCAAGGAACTGCAAGTGCTGGCAGGACGGGCTGACGCCAGCGGCGAGCGTGACTGGCAGGAGGCCTCGGCCACCGAACTGGTGGAGCACATCCTGGCGCGCTACCACGCCGTGCACCGCGAGCAGCTGCCCGAGCTGATACGCCTGGCACGCAAGGTCGAGCAGGTGCATGGCGACCGCGCCGACTGTCCGCACGGGCTGGCCGAACACCTGTCGGCCATGGCGCAGGAGCTGGAAAGCCATATGCGCAAGGAAGAAGACGTGCTGTTCCCCATGATCGTGCGCGGCCAGGGCCCCCGGGCCGGCGCACCGATCAACGTGATGCGCATGGAGCACGACGACCACGGCGTGGCCTTGCGCGCGATGGAGGCGATGACGAACGACATCACCGCACCTGGCGGCGCCTGCACCACCTGGCGCGCGCTGTACACGGGCTTGCGCACCTTCCGCGAAGACCTGATGGCGCATATTCACACTGAAAACAATATCCTGTTCGAGCGCTTTGCGCCGGCCGTGGTGCACTGACAAAGGAAAGACCCATGGGTCCCTACAAAAAACTCTGGTTCACCCTGATCGGTGTGCTGATCGTGACGTTTTCGCTGCTCGGCTACTACGGCACGGAAGTCTACCGGCAGGCGCCGCCCATCCCCGCGCAAGTGCTGGCGCAGGATGGCCGGCAGCTGTTCGACCGCGAGGGCATCCTCGATGGCCAGACGGCCTGGCAATCGGTCGGCGGCATGCAGCTCGGTTCCATCTGGGGCCACGGCGCCTACCAGGCGCCCGACTGGACGGCCGACTGGCTGCACCGCGAACTGACGGCCTGGCTGGAACTGGCCGCGCAAGAGCAGCATGGCAAGGCGTATGCGGCGCTCGACGGCCCCGCGCAGGCGGCGCTGCGCGAAGCGCTCAAGCTCGAATACCGCGGCAACCGCACCGATGATGCGCAAGTGCTGCGCCTGTCGCCGCGCCGCGTGCAAGCCATCGCCAACACGGCGCACTACTACGACCAGCTGTTCTCCGACGCGCCGGCGCTGCAAAAAAGCCGCGAGCATTTCGCCATGAAGGAAAACACCCTGCCCAGCGCCGAGCGGCGCGCGCAGATGACGCAGTTCTTCTTCTGGACAGCGTGGGCCGCCGCCACCGAACGTCCGGGCCAGAAAGTGACCTATACGAACAACTGGCCGCATGAACCGCTGATCGGCAACCAGCCCAGCGGCGAAAACCTCGTCTGGTCCGTTGCCAGCGTGGTGGTGCTGCTGGCCGGCGTGGGCTTCCTCGTCTGGGGCTGGGCCTTCTTGCGCGACCACGATGAAGCGCTGCCGGCCGCCGGTCCGCGCGATCCGCTCACCACGTTCGCCCTGACGCCTTCGCAGCGGGGACTGGGGAAATATCTGTTCCTGGTGGTGGCGCTGTTTACCTTCCAGGTCTTCATCGGCGGCTTTACGGCGCACTACACGGTGGAAGGGCAGCAGTTCTACGGCGTCGACGTGTCGCGCTGGTTCCCGTATGCGCTCACGCGTACCTGGCATATCCAGGCCGCGCTGTTCTGGATCGCCACGGGCTTCCTGGCCGCCGGCCTGTTCCTCGCGCCCCTGATCAATGGCGGCAAAGACCCCAAGTGGCAGCGCCTCGGTGTCGACGTGCTGTTCTGGGCCCTCGTCGCGGTCGTCGTCGGTTCGTTCATCGGCAACTACCTGGCCATTGCGCAAGTGATGCCGCCCGAGTGGAATTTCTGGCTGGGCCACCAGGGTTATGAGTATGTGGACCTGGGACGCTTGTGGCAGATCGGTAAATATATCGGCATCCTGCTGTGGCTCGTGCTGATGCTGCGCGGCGTCGTGCCGGCCCTGCGCAAGCCGGGCGGTGACAAGAACCTGCTGGCGCTGCTGACCGCATCCGTCGGCGCCATCGGCCTGTTCTACGGCGCCGGCCTGTTCTACGGCGAGCGCACGCATTTGTCCGTGATGGAGTACTGGCGCTGGTGGGTGGTGCACCTGTGGGTGGAAGGCTTCTTCGAAGTGTTCGCCACGACGGCGCTGGCCTTCATCTTCTCGACTCTGGGCCTGGTGTCGGTGCGCATGGCCACGACGGCCAGCCTGGCGTCGGCCTCGCTGTTCATGCTGGGCGGGATACCCGGCACCTTCCACCACCTGTACTTCGCCGGCACCACCACGCCCGTGATGGCCATCGGCGCGAGCTTCAGCGCGCTGGAAGTGGTGCCGCTGATCGTGCTGGGGCATGAAGCGTGGGAAAACTGGCGCTTGAAGGAGCGCGCGCCGTGGATGGAGCAGTTGCGCTGGCCCATGATGTGCTTTGTCGCCGTCGCCTTCTGGAACATGCTGGGCGCGGGCGTGCTGGGCTTCATGATCAACCCGCCCGTGGCCTTGTACTATATCCAGGGCCTGAACACGACCCCCGTGCATGCGCATGCGGCGCTGTTCGGCGTGTACGGTTTCCTGGCGCTGGGCTTTACCTTGCTGGTGCTGCGCTATCTGCGGCCCGACTACCGCTTCAGCCCTGCCTTGATGAAGACGGCGTTCTGGGGCTTGAATGCGGGACTGGTGCTGATGATCTTTACCAGCTTGCTGCCGATAGGCATCATCCAGTTCCACGCCAGCGTGACGGAAGGCCTGTGGTATGCGCGCAGCGAGGCATTCATGCAGCAGCCGCTGTTGCAGAACCTGCGCTGGATACGCACCTTCGGCGACGTGGTCTTCATCGTCGGCGCGGTGGCCATGGCGCTGCAGGTGGTGCTGGGGTTGCTGGGCAAGGCGCCGAAAGCACCTGTACTGCAGCCGCAGGCGGTGCGGCCCGGTTAGCGCCTGCGGACGCAGTCGATATACGCTTCCGTGTCCGGCGGCAAACCCGAGCGCTGCGAAGCCCAGATCATCTGGCCCAGGCATTCCATCACTTCGTGCTGGGCCGCATGGGCCGAATCGAGGCGCTGGGTCAGCTGCTGGACGGCCGGGCGGATACCGCGCGGCTGGTCCACCTGCACTTGCTCCGTGATCGACAGATGCATGGACAGGTGCAGGAAAGGATTGGCTTGTCCCCCTTCGACGGAGTAATCGCGCGCCAGCGCCGCTTCGACGTCGGAGAGCTCGCTTTCATACTCGGGATGTTCGAGGATCCAGTCGAGTGCGATGGCTTCCATCGGCGTGAGGATGTCATGGGCGCGGTGCTTGCGCAAGGTGTCGCAAAAGAAGCGGCGCACATCGTCGGAAGAAGGATTGAACATCGTTTTGGCACGGGGCTGAAAAGGGCAGGCGATATTGTACCGCGTAGCCGTGATAAGTTCTCAGGCCCGGTCGATCCTGCCCGCATAACAACCACGCTTGGCATTGTGCACGTGGATATAGCTGACAGCCGGGTTCTCAAACAGCCGCGCGATCACGGTTTCGATGGCCGTGCCTTCCACCACATCGGCGTCGACCATCATCCCATCTTCCGTATAGCCGCGCAGCGACAGCAGCCGAATGCGCATCGATTCCGGCACCTGGTCGACGGCGTCATAGGTTTGCGTGGCTCCCTCACGGATAAAGATGGCGTGCGAGGCCCGGTAGGGCGTGTCCGCATCCTGGCAAACATGGTTCAGCAGCAGCACCGTGTCGCCGATCGCCGCGTCGCGCAGTTCGATGCGGTCCGGATAACCGGGCTGGCTGTCGACCACGTGGCGGATCATGCCCAGCGCGGCCAGTTCGGCGTCGGGCAGGCCGAAACAGGCCAGGAAAGGGGTGGGCAACAGGCCGCGGATACGAAAAGACATGGTCAAGCTCCGGTGTGGTCAAAGCGTTATCACACCACGATGGATACGGGCCCGCCATCCGTATCTTGCTCCGTATTGCGCCGTGCATTGCTGCATCAACTGGATTTTAACGCCTGGTTACCGTTAAATTAATACTCCACAGTAAGTGTTATCCACGATCCTGAGGGCCCGGCAAGGGCAAATAACGGTGATAAAATCGCTGTTCTTGATATTTGCTATGGACATTCGCCGTGTTGTGAGCTTGGCCCCGCGCGAGGGCCATCACAGCAGCGGCGCCGTGTTTTCCTTGTCCGCACCATCGCCACCCGATCGCTGCCGCAACTTGCGGCGCGGCGGCAGCATGCTTGCTTCATCACCATCGTTATCCTTTGATCCGGCCGTTTTTTTGCTGGAGGGATAGCCATTTCCGATGATCTGGCACTTGCCGCCCGGTGGCCTGGAAGAGCCACCCCTCAGTATTCATAACGGAGTTACCCATGCGTAAATCGCTATTACTTTTGATGTCGTGCCTGATCCTGGCGGCATGTAACAAGACCCCTCCGGCCTCGTCCGAAAAACCGGTCGACGTGCTGCTGATCGGCGCCGGCACCATGAGCGCCACCCTGGGCAGCATGCTCAAGGAACTCGACCCGTCGCTGACGATGGAAATGGTCGAGCGCCTCGATTCCGTGGCCGCCGAAAGTTCGGACGCGATGAATAACGCGGGCACGGGCCACTCGGCGTTTGCCGAACTGAACTACACGCCGGAAGCGGCCGATGGCAGCATCGAGACCAAGAAAGCCGTTGCCATCAACGAGCAATTCGAAATTTCCAAGCAATTCTGGGCCTATCAGGTCGCCAACAAGCATCTGGGTGCGCCGCAAACCTTCATCAACAATGTGCCGCACATGGCCTTTGTGTGGGGCGACGACAATATTGCCTTTTTGAAGAAGCGCTATGCCGCGCTGCAAAAGGAAAACCTGTTCAAGGGCATGCTGTTCTCGGAAGACCAGGCGCAGATCGAACAATGGGCGCCGCTCGTCATGCAAGGCCGCGACAAGGGCCAGAAAGTGGCCGCGACGCGCATGGAAATCGGTACCGACGTCAATTTCGGCAACCTCACGCGCGGTCTCGTGAAATACCTGACGGACAGCCACGGCATGGTCTTGCACCTGCGCCATCAGGTGGAAGACATCCAGCGCGGCGCCGATGGCGTGTGGAACGTCACGGTGAAAGACCTGGCCGCCGGCAAGGAAAAGACCATGCGCGCCAAGTTCGTCTTCATCGGCGCCGGCGGCGGTTCGCTGCCGCTGCTGGAAAAATCGGGCATTCCTGAAGCCAAGGGCTACGGCGGCGTGCCGGTCGGCGGCCAATGGCTGGTGACCACGAATCCGGAACTGGTGGCGGCGCATGCGGCCAAGGTCTACGGCAAGGCGTCCGTCGGTTCGCCGCCGATGTCTGTGCCGCATCTCGATACGCGCATCATCGACGGCAAGAAAGCCCTGCTGTTTGGCCCGTTTGCCACCTTCTCGACCAAGTTCCTGAAAAACGGTTCCTGGATCGACTTGCCTGCCTCGATCGGCACGGGCAATGTGAAACCGATGCTGCAAGCCGGCTACGACAATATTCCGCTGACGAAATACCTGGTGGAACAGGTCATGAACTCGCCGGAAGACCGTTTGAACACCCTGCGCGAGTACTTGCCGAACGCCAAGATGGAAGACTGGACCTTGCAAAACGCCGGCCAGCGCGTGCAGATCGTCAAGGATGACCCTGTCAAAGGCGGCTTGCTGCAGTTCGGTACGGAAGTCGTCGGCGCCGCCGATGGCAGCATCGTTGCCCTGCTGGGCGCATCGCCAGGCGCTTCGACCGCGCCGCCGATCATGATCAAGGTGCTGCAAACGGCATTCAAGAGCCGTCTGGCCACGCCGGAGTGGCAAGCGAAGATGGTGGAAATGGTGCCGTCGTATGGCCAAAAGCTGAACAACGATCCAGCCCTGGCCAACAAGATCCGCCACTACAGCAGCAATATCCTCGGCTTGAAAGCGATCACCTTGGATGTGGCACCGGCGCCTGCGGCAAACTAAGTCAGCCTGACCGGAAGGGAAGTTTCCTGCCGGCATGAAAAAAGGGGCAGCCTGGTCAGGCTGCCCCTTTTGCGTGGGAGAGTGCGTTCATGGTGCGGCGGACTACTCCTTGCCTGGCAGAATCAGCTCCGGCGTACACCCTTCGGCGGCGATGCCGTCGCAAGGCTTGGCCAGTGCCGTACCATCCTGCGCCCGTGGCGCATGGGGCTGGCGCAGGTAGCGCGACGTGTGGCGGTGCGCTTGCTGTGCGTTGCCATGCACGGGCCAGGTCAGGAAGCGGGACAGCTCCTGCAAGGCGCGCTGGTAAACATCGCGCTTAAATTCAATGACGACATCGAGCGGGACCCAGTACTCATGCCAGCGCCAGGCGTCGAACTCGGGATGGTCGGTCAGGCGCAGATTGACGTCGTTATCGCGCGCGCACATTCTCAGCAGAAACCAAATCTGCTTCTGGCCACGGTAATGGCCGCGAATCTCGCGCTTGATGAAGTGGTCTGGCACTTCATAGCGCAGCCAGTCGCGGGTGCGGCCGACAATTTTGACGTGTTCCTGTCTGAGTCCGATTTCCTCTTCAAGTTCGCGAAACATGGCTTGTTCCGGTGTTTCGCCATATTTGATACCGCCTTGCGGAAACTGCCATGAGTGCTCGCGCACCCGCTTGCCCCACCACACCTCGTTCTGGGCGTTTAGCAGGATGATGCCGACGTTGGGCCGAAACCCTTCACGGTCGAGCATAATGCACCTCAAACTTTCTGCGACAGTGCGTCTTTTTTTACATAATTACCCACAACTTCGCAAGCCGGTGACCTTTTCGGGGTGCGAAAAGCGCCGGAATCGCACCAATTGAGCGCATTTGTGTAAAGTATGGACGCATCAGCCAGCTAATCCTTTAAAATTAGGTTGATTATAACCCTCTCTTTTTAAAAAGAATTCACCGTTATGCGCGCCTCCCGTTTTTTTATTTCCACACTTAAAGATGCACCTTCTGACGCGGAAATCGTCAGCCACCAATTGATGATGCGTGCAGGCATGATCAAACGCCTCGGTTCCGGCATCTATACCTACATGCCGATGGGCTTGCGCGTGATCCGCAAGGTGGAAGCCATCATCCGTGACGAGATGAACAAAGCCGCCGGTATCGAACTGCTGATGCCGCTCGTGCAGCCAGCCGAACTGTGGCAAGAGACGGGCCGCTGGACCAAGATGGGCGACGAACTGATGCGCGTGAAAGACCGCCACGGCCGCGAATACGCGATCCAGCCGACGTCGGAAGAAGTCATCACCGACGTCGTGCGCACGGAAATCAAGTCCTACCGCCAGCTGCCGTTGAATTTTTATCATATCCAGACCAAGTTCCGCGACGAGCGCCGCCCACGCTTCGGCCTGATGCGCGGCCGCGAATTCACGATGAAGGACGCCTACTCGTTCGACCGCGACCTGGCCGGCATGCAAGCGTCGTACAAGGTCATGTTTGACGCCTACACGCGCATCTTCACGCGCTTCGGCCTGAAATTCCGCGCCGTGGCAGCCGACAACGGCGCCATCGGCGGTTCCGGTTCGCATGAATTTCACGTCATCGCCCACACGGGTGAAGACGCGCTCGTGTACTGCCCGACCTCCGATTACGCCGCCAACATGGAAGCGGCCGAAGCGCTGCCGCCAGCCGGTGAGCGCCCAGCCGCCGCCCAGGCACTGACGAAAACGGCCACGCCGGACACCGTCAAGTGCGAAACCGTGGCCGCCTTGCTGGGCCTGGAACTGTCGCGCACCGTGAAAACCATCGCCCTGACGGTGGAAACGACGGGCAAGGACGAGAAAGTCACGAAACAGCACTTCATGCTGCTGCTGCGCGGCGACCATGAATTGAACGACATCAAGGTGGGCAAGGTTGCCGGCCTGGCCGGTCATCGTTTCTCGACGGAAGCGGAAATCCTGGAAGTCTACGGCACGATTCCCGGCTACCTGGGCCCGATCGGCACGCAAGCCCCCGTCACCGTGGTGGCGGACCGCACGGTCGCCCACATGAGCGACTTCGTCTGCGGCGCGAATGAGGCCGGTTTCCACTACGCGGGCGCCAACTGGGGCCGTGACGTGGCCGAGCCTGCCATCGTGGCTGATTTGCGCAATGTCGTCGCCGGTGACGCTTCGCCGGACGGCCAGGGCGCACTCGCCATCGAGCGCGGTATCGAAGTGGGCCACGTGTTCCAGCTGGGTACGGCGTACTCGGAAAGCATGAAAGCCACCTTCCTCGACGAAAACGGCAAGCCTGCGCCGCTGCAGATGGGTTGCTACGGCATCGGCGTGACGCGCATCCTGGGCGCCGCCATCGAACAGAACTTCGACGACAAGGGCATCATCTGGCCCGCGTCGATCGCGCCATTCGAGGTCGTGCTGTGCCCGATGGGCATGGACCGCAGCGAACTGGTCAAGGAAGAGACGGAGAAGCTGTACGCGGCCCTGCAAGGCGCTGGCGTGGACGTCATCGTCGACGACCGCGGCTTGCGCCCTGGCGCCATGTTTGCTGACTGGGAACTGATTGGCGTGCCGCACCGCATCGTCATCGGCGAGCGCGGCCTGAAAGAAGGCAAGCTGGAATACCAGGGCCGCCGCGATACGGAAGCTTCCGGCGTGGCGCCGGACGAGATCGTCGCCTTCATCCAGGGCAAAATGGCGCAGTGAAGCGTTTATCTGTAAGCAAGACGGCTGGCGCGCTCGCGCTGGCCGCCTGCCTGGCCTGCGTCTCTCCGGCGCAGGCCGGCAACCAGAAGGAGGAGGCGCTGGCCGACTCCGTCCGTCTGGCCCTGTCGCACGCGATCCGCGACGAACGCCCGCCGCAACCCAAATTTGCCACGCCCGCCGACTTGCAGCGCTACCAGCAATGGCTGGCGCAGATGTCGTCGCGCCTGCAGCGCAAGCTGCCGGACGCCCAGCTGCGCACGGAATTTCTGGAAACGGTATGGTATGAAGCGCGCCGCGCGGGCCTGGAACCGGCCCTCGTGCTGGGCCTGATCCAGGTCGAGTCGGCCTACCGCAAATACGCCGTCTCGCTGGCCGGCGCGCGTGGCTACATGCAGGTGATGCCATTCTGGACGGGCGTCATCGGCGACCATGACCGCAGCAAGCTGTTTCACATGCAGACGAATCTGCGCTACGGCTGCGCGATCTTGCGCATGTACCTGGATATGGAAAAGGGTGATTTGTACCTGGCGCTGGGGCGGTATAACGGCAGCCGGGGCAGGGCCGAGTATCCGAATGCCGTGCGGGCGGCGTGGAAGCAGTGGGAATTCAAGCCGGCCGGGTGATGGGTTGGGGTCGGACCCTGCGGGACTCGGCGTCCCCGTCCGACCCCAGTATTTGCCGGGTTGCATGTTTTTTAAACCCCGCAACGGCCGGGGTCAGACCCGACAGGGTCTGACCCCAAAAAAAATGCCCCGCTCGCGGATGCGGCGGGGCACTCACACGGCGTAGACGCCCTGTGCGTATCTGATTATTTCAAATGATCGGAGATCAGTTTCGTCATTTCAAACATGGAGACTTGGGCTTTGCCGCCGAAAACTGCTTTCAGCTTGTCGTCCGCATTGATCATGCGGCGGTTGGCCGGATCTTGCAGATCGAGTTTTTTGATGTAATCCCATACCTTTTTGGTCACTTCCGTGCGCGGCAGTGGTGCTGCGCCAACAACGGCGGCCAGCTCTTTCGATGGCGTCATTGCTTTCATGAATGCTGCGTTTGGCTTGCGTGGTGTTGCCGGTGCTGCCGCTTTCTTCGCCGCTGCTGGTTTAGCTGCTGCTTTGGCTGCGGGTGCTGCTTTCTTGGCGGCTGCAGGCTTGGCTGCTGCTGCTTTGGCTGGCGCTGCTACTGGGGTTTTTTTGGCTGTTGCCATCTTCGAGCCTCCTTAACAAACACATGGGAAATTGCGCAATTAATCGCACGGCTAATATTGGTGTGGATTTACCTTGTATGCAAGTGTTTTTCACGTTTTCACGAGGAAAAAGCAGGGAAATGGCAATGCTGTCGCCCGGGCGCACCGCTTGGGAGCGCAGAACGGCGTTTTTGCCCGTAAATGGCATGGTTGCTGGCTATGCGGGAAGGGGCGCTGCCGGGGGAGGGAAGAGTGATGCCGGACACATGAAAATGCAATCCGGCATTATTTAGAACGGTGTTTTTAGGGTTTCAAACGAAGATGCCGCGGCATCTCGAAGGCGATCAGAATCCCCGTGAGCGGGGATTCTGACTCCTTACCTCATTCCCGGCATCATGCCTTTCATACTGCGCATCATCTTCATCATGCCGCCGCCCGACAATTTCTTCATCATCGTCTGCATTTGCTCGAATTGCGTCAGCATGCGGTTCACTTCCTGCACCTGCACGCCGGCGCCGGCGGCGATGCGGCGCTTGCGCGTGGCCTTGATCAGTTCAGGCTTGGCGCGTTCCTGCGGCGTCATCGAATCGATGATGCCGCACATGCGGCGCACCTGCTTGTCGGCTTGATCCATGTTCTTGCCGCCTGCGGCCTGCTGGAACTGGGCCGGCAGCTTGTCCATCAGGTTGGCCATGCCGCCCATTTTCTTCATCTGGCCCAGTTGCGCCTTGAAGTCGTTCATGTCGAACTTGCCGCCGACCTTGATCTTCTGCGCCAGGTCGGCCGCCGCCTTGCTGTCGACGCCCTTGCGCGCCTCTTCGACCAGGGCGAGGATGTCGCCCATGCCCAGGATGCGGTTGGCCATGCGGGTCGGGTCGAACGCTTCCAGGCCGTCGAGTTTTTCCGAGACGCCGGCAAACTTGATCGGTTTGCCCGTGATGTGGCGCACGGACAGGGCCGCACCGCCGCGCGCATCGCCGTCAAGCTTGGTCAGCACGATACCGGTCAGCGGCAGCGCATCATTGAAGGCCTTGGCCGTGTTGATGGCGTCCTGGCCCAGCATGGCGTCGACGACAAACAGGGTTTCGATCGGTTTCACGGCGCCGTGGACGGCGGCGATTTCGCGCATCATCTCTTCGTCGATACCGAGACGGCCCGCCGTATCGATGATCAGCACGTCGTGGTAATGCTTTTTCGCCCAGTCCAGCGCGGCCAGCGCGATATCGACCGGCTTGTCCGTGCTGGTGGACGGGAAGAAGTCGGCGCCTACCTGGGCGGTGACCGATTGCAGCTGGGCGATCGCGGCTGGGCGATACACGTCGGCCGAGACGGTCAGCACTTTCTTCTTCTTTTCTTCCTTCAGATACTTCGCCAGCTTGCCGACGGTGGTGGTTTTACCCACACCCTGCAAACCGGCCATCAGGATGATGGCGGGCGGCTGCTGCGCAAAGCTGATCTGCGACGCTTCCGGTCCCAGGTCGGCGCCCATCAGGGCGGCCAGCTCGCGCTGCACCACGCCCACCAGGGCCTGGCCTGGCGTGAGCGAGGAAATGACATCCTCGCCCATGGCTTTTTCTTTGACTTTGGCGATGAATTCGCGCACGGCGGGCAGGGCGACGTCGGCTTCGAGCAGCGCCAGGCGCACTTCGCGCAGCATGTCGGCGGTGTTCGCTTCGGTCAGGCGCGCCTCGCCGCGCATGGTCTTGACGACTTTGGCAAGCCGTTGGGTGAGATTATCTAGCATGATGAACCTGCAATGAAAAGCTTGGGAGTGGGCGGCGAAAGCCGGACGATGGGCGCCATTTTACCTTATCGCGGGTGGCTGGCGGTCCCGCGCTGCGCCGCCTGGCGGTTGGCCTGCTTTTGAATTAGTTGGTATTTCTGGCAATGCCGCGATTGCATGAATGGCAGGAACGCGGTTAGAATGAGAATAATTCTTATTTACATTCTCGGGCGCCGCACGCCCGGGCGGAAAGGGATGCCATGTCGGCCGCCGATTTTGCACAGCAACAAGACCTGCACGCGCTCTACAGCAGCCATCACGGCTGGCTGCAGGGCTGGCTGCGGCATAAGCTGGGCAATGCAGGCGACGCGGCGGACCTGGCGCAAGATACCTTCATCAGCGTGCTGACGGCCGATGCCGCGCCGCAGATCCGCGAAGCGCGGCCTTTCCTGGCCACCATCGCGCGCCGCCTGGTGGCGCACCGCCACCGCCGGCAAGTGCTGGAAGATGCGTATCTGGAGGCGTTGGCCTGTTTGCCGCCCGAGCTGGCGCCCGCGCCCGAGGAACGGTTGCTGGCGCTGGAAGCCTTGCAGGAAATCGACCAGGCCCTCGACGGCTTGCCGGCGCCCGTGCGCACGGCGTTCCTGCTGGCGCAACTGGAGGGCCTCAGCTATGCCGAGATCGCCGCGCGCCTGAACGTGTCGGCCAGCTCGGTCAAGCAATACCTGACGCGCGCCAATCGCCAGGTGTTTTTCTCGCTGCCGGCATGAGCACGGTGGGGAATGCTGCGGCCCCGGCGGCCATCCGCGAGGATGTGCAGCAGCAGGCGGCCGAGTGGCTGACCATGCTGATGTCGGGCGAGATGGACGCGGCGCAGCACGCCGCATGGCAGCGCTGGCGCGAGGCCGACCCTGAACATGAACGGGCCTGGCGGCATATCGAAGCCGTATCGCAGCGCTTCAACGGCTTGCACCGCGGTGCGGCCGCGCAGGCGCTGGCCGGCACGCAGCAGCAAGCCGTCAACGGCAAGCGGCGCCAGTTGCTGGCGTGGCTGGGCGTGGCCGCCGGCGGCGGCATGCTGGCCGCGCAGACGGATGCCTGGGATGGCGTGCGCGCCCTGCGCGCCGACTACCGCACGGCCACGGGCGAGCGGCGCGAGGTGGTGCTGGACGATGGCAGTGTGCTCAGCCTGAATACGGGGTCGGCCGTGAACGTGCGTTTCGATGCCAGCCGCCGCCTGATCGAGCTGCTGGCTGGCGAGATCCTCGTCACCAGCGGCCATGGTGCCGGCAGCGGCGCGCCTTTGGTGGTGGCCACGCGCGAAGGCCTGGTGCGCGCGCTGGGCACGCGCTTTGCCGTGCGCCAGCAGGATGACTACAGCACCGTGGACGTGTTGGAAAGCGCCGTTGAAATCCTGCCCCGCGATGGCAGCGGCGCGCCCTTGCTGCTGGCGGCTGGCCACGGCGTGGCGTTTTCCCGCCAGGCGCCTGACGCGCCGCACGCCATCGATGCGTATGCGCACGCCTGGTCGCGTGGGCAACTGATCGTCGACGACGTGACCCTCGGCGATTTCCTGGCCGACCTGGCCCGCTACCGCCCCGGCGTGATCGATTGCGCACCGGCAGTGGCCCAGCTGCGCCTGTCGGGCGTGTTCCCGCTGGCCGACACCCAGCGCATCCTGAACATGCTGCCCAATTCCTTACCAGTGCAGGTGCGGAGCCGCACGCGGTATTGGGTCAGCGTCGAACCGGCGCCGTAGCACCCCACAAAAAATACTTGCAGCCGGACTGCCCGTTTTTCGTTTTCGCGGCACCTACAGAGTAGGGCGCCTGTTTTTCACCGTCTGATGACGCCACTACTATCAGGAACTTGCATGTTTCACGCTTTGAATTTTGTCAGTTTGCCATCTCATCACTGCGCATTGCGTCCGCTGGCGCAAGCGGCTGCCGCCCTGTGCCTGGCCGCCAGCCTGCCGGCGCTGGCGCAGCAGGCCACGCCTGCCATCCCTGCTGCCGAACAGACCATGCTCGGCGTGTCCGTCACGGCAGGGCGCGATGCGACAACAGAAGGCAGCGGCTCCTACACGACAGGCGTGAGCAATACGGCCACCAAGCTGAACCTGTCGCTGCGCGAGACGCCGCAGTCGGTCAGCGTGCTGACGCGCCAGCAGATCGATGACCTGGGCATCACGACCCTGGACGATGCGGTACAGTCGATCACGGGATTGGTCATGCAAAAGGGCAACTTTACGGGTGATTCGGGCAGTTTCAGCGCGCGCGGTTTCCCCGTCGAGAACATCCTGTTCGACGGCTTGCCTACCAGCCTGGGCGCGAACGGCACCTTCAATGGCGACAATGACGATCTGGCCATCTACGACCGCATCGAGGTGGTGCGCGGCGCCACGGGCTTGATGACGGGCAGCGGCACGCCCAGCGCGGCCATCAACATGGTGCGCAAGCGCCCGACGGCCATGCCGCGAGCGTCATTCTCGGCCAGCGTGGGTAGCTGGAGCAACTACCGCCTGGAAGCCGATGCGGCCAACGCGCTCAACGAAGCGAAGACCCTGCGCGGGCGCATCGTCGCGACGGTGCAGGACAAGAAGGATTTTGTCGACGTGCTGCATGGCCGCAATCACCAGCTGTACGGCATCATCGAGGCGGATCTGCGCCCCGACACCACCTTGACCGTGGGCGCGCATTACCGCAAGACGGATAACGACGGCGTCGCGACGGGCGTGGTGACGGCCGCCGACGGCAGCTTCTTGAATTTGCCCCGCTCGACTTACCTGGGCACCGACTTCGATGGCTGGCGCCAGACGGATAAAACCATCTTCGCGGAACTTGAACACCGCTTCGGCAATGGCTGGAAGGCCAAGCTGGCCGCCACGCGCAAGACGCCCGAGATCGACACGACGTTTTCCGGCATCAACCGTCGCGGCGACACCCTGCGCTTCAATTCGCAAAGCTACCGCGCCGAACTGGCCAATACCAGCTACGACGCCTATGCCAGCGGCAGCTACAGCCTGTTTGGCCGCGAGCACGAGCTGACGGTCGGCGCCAGCCACCGCCGTTCGTCGAAAAACAGCTATGGCGGCTGGGCGGCGTACACCCGGCAAGCGAGCGCGCCGGTGATCGACCCCTACCACTGGGATGCGGGCGGCGTGGCGCGCCCCGTCATCAATTACGCGCAGTGGGGCACGGCCAGCATTACCGAGCAAAGCGGCGTGTATGCGGGCACGCGCATGCGCCTGGCCGAGCCGCTGTCGCTGGTGCTGGGCGGGCGCGTGAGCTGGTACAAGGACGATGCCGGCTACTCGGTGGCGCGCGAATTCACACCGTACGCCGGCGTCGTGTATGACCTCGATAAGCAGCATTCCGTGTACGCCAGCTGGACCGAAATCTTCCAGCCGCAAGCGGCCACCGACGCCAATGCGCAGCCATTGAAGCCGGTCAGCGGCACCAACTATGAAGCGGGCGTAAAAGGCGAATACTTCGGCGGCGCCCTCAATGCCAGCGCGGCCGTGTTCCAGATCCGCCAGCAAAACCGCGGTGTGGACGACCTGGCCGGCCCGGATCCCTGCCCCGGCAGCACGTGGGGCTATTGCCAGCGCGCGTCGGGCGAAGTGCGCAGCGAAGGCGTGGAGCTGGACGTGGCGGGCGCGCTGACGCCCGACTGGCAGCTGTCGGCCGGCTTTACCTATGTGAAGGCGCAATTTACGCGCGACAGCGATCCGGCCAATATCGGCAAGGATTTCAACAGCCGCTATCCGCGCCAGCAGCTCAAGCTGGCCACCAGCTACCGCCTGTCCGGCGCGGCGCAGGGCTGGCGCATCGGCGCTTCGGTGTACGGGCAGGGCGCGACCGAGTCGAAGGAAGGCACCTACCATCTGCGCCAGGGCCGCTACGCGATCGTGGGTCTGAACGCGGCGTGGCGGATCGACAGCCGCGCCGAGCTGCGCCTGAACGTGAACAATGCGCTCGACAAGCGCTACTACCAGAGCATCTACTCCGATGTGGTAGGCAACCTGGTGGGCACGCCGCGCAACCTGATGCTGACCTTGAACTACACACTGTAAATAATCGCTTTTGAATGATCTATCTTGATGAAGGATGCATGGCTTATGGAAGTGCAGTTGAATCTGGCCCGCGATGGCGCGCGCCAGCGTATGCCGCAGGGAGCGCCGCGATGATGAAATCGGCCCACATGATGTTGTTCTCGCGCGTGCTGGCCGCCATCTTTGGCGGCTATGCACTGACGTCCGGCGTGGCCGTGCTGCTGGCCGCCGTGCTGCCGCTGTCGCGCGCCGAAGCCGTGCTGACGGCCACCCTGAGCGCCTTCGTCGTCTACACCTGCGCCGTGATCTGGGTCTTTGCCGTGCAGGATCTGCGCCGCGCCTGGCTGGGCATGCTGCTGCCGGCCATCGTCTGCGGCGGCCTTGGCCTGCTGCTGTCGCGAGGTGCCGCATGAACGCCGTCAAGGTAGATAAAGTGGTGAAAACGCCGCAGCAGGGCGGCTTGCGCCAGGCCATGGCCTGGCTGCATACGTGGAGCGGCCTGTGGATTTCCTGGCTGCTGTTCGCCATTTTCCTGACCGGCACCCTGGCCGTCTTCGACGACCCGATCGGCCACTGGATGACGCCCGAACACGCGCTCGAAGAGGCGGCGCATGCGAACGATCCGCCGCTGCCGAAGGTCACGGACCGTGGGCACCGCCTGGAACTGGCGCTCGACTTCATGGCCAAGGAACATCCGAAGGCGGACATGTGGGAAATCTGGCCCGTGCAGCGTCCCGGCCACGGCTTGTCCACCTACTGGTTCCAGCCCGCCGGCGGCTACGGCTCGGCGGACCTCGATCCGCTGACGG
Source organism: Janthinobacterium sp. BJB401 (assembly GCF_013372745.1). Lineage (NCBI taxonomy): Bacteria > Pseudomonadati > Pseudomonadota > Betaproteobacteria > Burkholderiales > Oxalobacteraceae > Janthinobacterium > Janthinobacterium sp. BJB401. Next base: position 109,827 of record NZ_JABXFH010000001.1, read on the forward strand.
GCGCCGTCATCGAACATGCGCGCGAGGAAAATGCGCGCGCGACCATCGGCGGCCACCATTTCGTCGATTTCCACTACGAGCTGCACGCGGGGCGCATCGGCGTATGGATCGTCGCCATCACCACCATGATCATGCTGGTGGCGCTGGTGAGCGGCGTCATCACGCACAAGCGCATCTTCAAGGATTTCTTCACCTTTCGCCCGGCCAAGGGCCAGCGCTCGTGGCTCGACGCGCACAACGCGGTGGCCGTGCTGACCTTGCCGTTCCAGTTCATGATCGCCTACACGGGCCTGGCCTTCTTCAGCGATGACTATGTGCCGGCCCCCGTGGTGGCGCAATACGGCATGGACAATGCCAAGAAAGCCTTTTTGGCCGACTGGAACGATGTGGGTAAACCCGTGAAAACGGGCCAGCCGCTGGCCATTCCCGCGCTGGAATCGTTCGCGCTGCGCGCCGAACAGGCCATCGGCCAGGAAATCCGCGCCGTGGTGCTGGACAACCCGAACGATGCGTCCATGCGCGTGTGCATGTACGGCTGGAATGAAGATACGGACACGATGGAACGCCTCAGCGCCAACACGGGCCGGGCCTGCTATGCGCTGGCCACGGGCGAGCAGGTCGCCTTGCGCCTGCCGGGCGAGTCGGATACGGGCGGCGCGGGCCTGACGCGCGCCGTCATGTCGAACCTGCACATGGTGGGCTTTGGCGGCACGCCGATGCGCTGGCTGTACTTCTTCTGCGGCCTGGCCGGCACGGCCATGATGGGCACGGGCGCCATCCTGTTCATGGTCAAGCGTCGCCAGAAGTCCGGCGGCGAGTTCGGCGCCTACACACAGCGCGTGTACCGCGTCATCGCCTGCCTGAACGTGGCGGCGATCGCCGGCCTGTCCATCGCCTGCGTGGGTTTCCTGTGGGCGAACCGTTTGATCCCCGTCGGCATCGAGCACCGCGCCGGCTGGGAATTGCGGGCCTTCTTCGGCGTGTGGTTTGTGATGCTGGTGCACGCCTGCCTGCGTGCGGAAAAGCGCGCGTGGATCGAGCAACTGGGCTTGCTGGCCGCCCTGTGCCTGCTGCTGCCGGTGCTCAATGTACTGAGCACGGGCGATAACCTGGCGGCGCAAATCGCGCGCGGCGACTGGGAAAGCGCCGGCGTGGAGCTGGGCAGCATGGCCTTCGGCCTGCTGGCCGCCTGGGGCGCATGGAAAGTCCACAAGCGCAAGGAAAAACCGCTTAAAAAGGCCGCGGCCAGGGAAAACGCCGCGCCCACGGCCAGCCTGCACGTCACTACGGAAGGACAGTCATGATCAATACCATCCTGTGCGCGCTGGGCCTGTCGTATGCGGGCATGGCCAGCCTGTCGCTGGCGATGGACCGCCACCATGGCCAGGTCTGGGGCCGGGACGCGGCGCCAAACGTGCGGCGCGCGCTGCAACTGGCCGGCACCGTCCTGCTGGCGCTGGCCATCTGGCCCTGCGTGGCCGGCTGGAGCGCCACCGTCGGCGTCGTCGCCTGGCTGGGATTCATCGGGGCGGGCGCGCTGCTGGTGGCCCTGCTGTTGCCGTATGCCCCCCGCTTGCTGTTTCGTAGTTCCCTGCTGGCAGCCGTCGCCGCGCTGGCAGGTCTTGTGACGTTCCTGCGGTGATGTTCACCGCCATTTTCAAGGATAGACTGATGCACTTTTCACGCCTGGCGACACCGATTGATGTGTTGAATGTATTGAAAGCGGCTGCCTGATGGCGGCCCGCCTGCCTACCCGCCGCGCCCGCATCCTGGGCGGCGTGGTCTTGCTGGCGCTGTTCGGCGCCGGCGCACTGTGGGCCACGCGCGGCCCGAAAACCGTGTTCGACACGGCGCCCGTCAAGCGGGGCAACATTGAGGCCAGCGTCACGGCCATCGGCACCCTGCAGCCGCAAACCTATGTCGACGTGGGCGCGCAAGTGTCGGGCCAGATCACGCGTTTGCACGTGCAGCCGGGCAGCGCCGTGGAAAAAGGCCAGCTGCTGGCCGAGATCGACCCCAGCGTGCAGCAAGCCACGGTCGACGCGGGCCGCGCCGCGCTGGCGGGCTTGCGCGCGCAGCTGGCCGACCAGCAGGCGCAGCACCGCCTGGCGGGCCAGCAGCATGGCCGCCAGAAGCAGATGGCCAAGTTCGACTCCACGCCCTTGGCCGACCTGGAAACGGCCGAAGCCACGCTGGCCTCGGCCGGCGCCAAGATCGACCACCTGAAGGCGCAGATAGCCCAGACCCAGGCCAGCCTGAAGGCGGACGAGGCGCGCCTCGGTTACACGCGCATCTACGCGCCCATGGCCGGCAAGGTGGTGGGCCTGGATGCAAAAGAGGGGCAAACCCTGAACGCCACGTACCAGACGCCGAACATCCTGCGCATCGCCGACCTGTCGGCCATGACGGTGTGGACGGAAGTGTCGGAAGCGGACGTGCGCCGCGTGCGCCCGGACATGCCCGTGTATTTCACCACCCTGGGCGGCGACCAGCGGCGCTGGAGCGGCAAGGTGCGCCAAGTGCTGCCGGCCCCGCCGGTGCCAGGCGGTTCCGCCGCCGGCACGGCCCTGGCGCCGTCGACCAGCAAGGTGATCTTGTATACAGTACTGTTCGACGTCGATAACGCCGATGGCGAACTGATGCCGCAGATGACGGCGCAAGTGGTATTCGTCACGGCGGCGGCGAACAATGTGCTGGCCGTGCCCTTGCCGGCCCTGAAACCATCGACGGAAGAAGGCGCCAAGCCGGGGCAGTTCACGGCCCGCGTGATGGATGTGGACGGCAAGGTCGATACGCGCGCCGTCACCGTCGGCGTGCGCAACCGCCTCAGCGCGGAAGTGCTGCAAGGCTTGCGCGAAGGTGAATTGCTGGTCACGGGCGAACAGCCGGCCGGCAGCGGCAGCAGCAGGTTCCAGCTGTGAGCGCGATGAGCGAGGCCGCGTCGCTGGGGCAAGCCGTAGAAGCTGGCCAGCCGGTTCCTTTGATTGAACTTGCCGGCATCCGCAAGCGCTACGGCGGCCATGACGGCGCGCCGGCCGTGGAAGTACTGCGCGGCCTGACCTTGTCGATTGGCGCCGGCGAATTCGTCGCCATCGTCGGCGCGTCCGGTTCCGGCAAGTCGACCCTGATGCATTTGCTGGGATGCCTGGACCGTCCCAGCGACGGCACGTACCGCTTCGCCGGCCAGGACGTGGCCAGCCTGAACCCCGATGAACTGGCGTGGCTGCGGCGCGAAGCGTTCGGCTTCGTCTTCCAGGGTTATCACCTGATCGCCACGGAATCGGCGCGCGAAAACGTGGAAGTGCCGGCCCTGTACGCGGGCATGCCGGCCGCCGCCCGCCATGCGCGTTCCGCAGCGCTGCTCAAGCGCCTGGGACTGGGAGAACGGCTCGATCACCGGCCGAACCAGTTGTCGGGCGGGCAGCAGCAGCGCGTGTCGATCGCGCGCGCGCTGATGAATGGCGGGCGCATCATCCTCGCCGATGAACCGACGGGGGCGTTAGATAGCAGCAGCGGCGCCGAAGTCATGGCCCTGCTGGGCGAACTGGCCGACGCGGGCCACACCATCATCCTCATCACGCATGACCGCAAGGTGGCGGCCCAGGCGCGCCGCGTGATCGAGATCAGTGATGGCGAAATCGTCGAAGACTCGGGCGCCATCGCCATTCCCGCCACGTCGACGGCCTTGCCGCCGCTGGACATGTCGCGCGTCGCGCATGACACGGGGGCCTCGCTGGGCACGGAATTGCTCGACGCGGCGCGCGCGGCATGGCGTGTGCTGTGGATCAACCGCTTCCGCACAGGCTTGACCTTGCTCGGCATCGTCATCGGCGTCGCCTCGGTCATCGTCATGCTGGCCATCGGCCTGGGCACACGCCAGCAGGTGATGGCCCAATTGGGCGCCTTCGGTTCAAACTTGCTGTACATGGCGTCGCGCGGCGAAAGCTCGCGCATTCCGGGACGCAGCATCACCCTGGCCGACCTCGATGCGCTCAAGGACGTGCCGGGCATCACCCACGTGCTGCCGAATGTCACGGGCAACAAGGTGATACGCCACGGTAACCTCGACGTGCAGACCTATGTGCGCGGCACGGGGCCGGCCCTGCCGCAGATCCAGACCTGGCCCGTGGCCAAGGGCGGCTTCTTTACCGAGGAAGACGAGCGCGAGATGGCCACCGTGGCCGTGCTGGGCGCGCACCTGGCGGAAAAACTGATGCCCGACGTGGCCAATCCCGTGGGGCAGAATATCCTGATCGGCAATGTGCCTTTCCAGGTGATCGGGGTGATGAGCGCGAAGGGTGCGCTGACGGGCGAGAAGGATGAAGACGACGTGCTGCTGCTGCCGTTTTCCACGGCCGGCATCCGCGTCTTCGGCCAGCGCGAGCCCACGTACACCGTCATGGCGGTGGCTGACGTCAAGCGCGTGACGGAGGTGGAGGCGGCGGTCGACGCCACCATGTTCGAGCGCCACCGCATCCGCGACTACGGCATCAGCAACGCGGCCGCCTCGATCGCCGCCGAAGCCAAGACGCAGGACAACATGACCATGATGCTCAGCCTGATAGCCGCCGTCTCGCTGGTGGTGGGCGGCATCGGCGTCATGAACGTGATGCTGATGACGGTGCGCGAGCGCACGCGCGAAATCGGCATCCGCATGGCGACGGGCGCGCGTCGGCGCGATATCCTGCGCCAGTTCCTCACCGAAGCCGTGCTGGTGTCGGTGGTGGGCGGCGTGGCTGGCATCGTGGTCGGCGTGACGGTGGCCGGCTTGCTGCTGGTATGGGACGTGCCGGTGATTTTTTCCCTGAGCGCGATCGCCGGCGCATTTGCCTGCGCCGTGGTGACGGGCCTGGTGTTTGGCTTCATGCCGGCGCGCAAGGCGTCGGGACTCGACCCGGTCGTGGCGCTGGCTGGCCAGTAAGGCCGGCTGTTGTAAAAACGCCGGCGCAGTGCCTGCCATCGCGGCCAGGCATTGCGCCGGCGTTGTTGTTTCGGCTAAAATGAGAATAATTCTTATTTGCATTGGTGCCAGGCGCCTGACAGGAAAGGATGCCCATGTCGGCCGCCGACTTCGCCCTACAGCAAGACCACTCTTCTCCCACGCATGCCGCCCAGGCGCTGTACCAGCAGCACCACGGCTGGCTGCATGGCTGGTTGCGCTACAAGCTGGGCAATGCCGCCGACGCGGCCGACCTGGCGCACGACACCTTCATCCGCATCCTGGCGCGGCGCGACCTCGGCGCCATCAGCCAGCCGCGCGCCTACCTGACGACGGTGGCGCGCGGTATCCTGATCAACTGGTACCAGCGCCAGGCGCTCGAACGCGCCTATCTTGACGCCATCGCCCTGCTGCCCGAAGCGCAAGCGCCTTCATGCGAAGACCAATTGCTGATCCTGGAAACCCTGCACCAGGTCGACGCCATGCTCGATTCCCTGCCGGCCGCCGTGCGGCGCGCCTTTCTGCTGTCGCAGCTGGAAGGGTTGACGTATGACGCCATCGCCGCGCGGCTGGACGTGTCGCTGGCCAGCGTGAAGCGCTATATGAAGCAGGCGTTCCTGGCGTGCCTGCGGCTCGATGGCGACTAGCTTGGGCGCCCGCGTTCCCATCGATCCGCGCGTGCTCGAACAGGCGGCTGACTGGCTGATGCAACTGCACTCGGGCGCGGCCAGCGCGCAGCAGCGGCGCGAATGCGAACGCTGGCGCGCGAGCGACCCGGAACATGCGCGCGCCTGGCAGCGTGCCGAGGCGCTGCTGGGCAAGCTGGGTGGCCTGCCGCCGGAGCTGGCCATGCCGGCGCTGGACCGGTCCCGCGCATCGCGAACCTTGGCGCGCCGCGCCGCGCTGCTGAAACTGGCGGCCTTGCTGGCCGTGGTGCCCGGCGCCTGGCTGCTGATGGAGCAGCAGGGCTGGCGCCATGACTACCAGACGGCGACGGGCGAGCGGCGCGACATCGTGCTGGCCGATGGCAGCCGCATCAGCCTCAACACGGCCACCACCCTGGACGTGCAATTCGATGGCGCGCAGCGCCTGCTGACCCTGCGGCGCGGTGAAATCGCCGTGCACACCGCCCGCGATGCGCAGCGCCGCCCCTTCTTCGTCGCCACCGCCGAAGGCCGCCTCGAAGCGCTGGGTACGGTGTTTTCCGTGCGCCAGGAAGACGGCCAGACGGCGCTGGCCGTGCGGGAAAGCCGCGTGCGCGTGCTGGCGCGCAGCGGTGCGCAGCACATTATTCCTGCGGGGCGGCAGGTAGCTTTCACGGCGGCGGCCATCGGCGAACCAGCTGCGCTGGACGCCGGCGCGCTGGCGTGGCGGCGCGGCATGCTGCTGGCCGACGCCATGCGTTTGCACGATTTTGCGCTGGAACTGGGGCGTTACCGGCCGGGCATCGTGCGCTGCGATCCCCGCGTGGCCAATGTGCGCGTCTCGGGCGCCTTTCCCATCACGGACACGGATGCGGCGCTGGTGATGCTGGTGTCGACCTATCCGGTGGCGGCGCGCACGCGTCTTGGCGGCTACTGGGTCACCCTGGATGCGCCAGAATAAATAGTTGAAGAAACCTGACACTTTTTTCGCGCCGGGCTGGCAAGGGGAGGAAGATCCCATTGCCATGTAAAGGAAACGTCATGCCCGCCGCCCCCCTCCGTTCCATCGTTTTTCTCTCCGTCCACCTTGCCATGCTGGCCATGGCTGCACCGGCCCATGCGGTGTCGCTCGACGCGCCCGCCGCGCGCAGCATTGAACTGCCGGCCGGCCCCCTGGGCCGCAATCTCTCCACCGTGGCCGTCGAAGCGGGCATCGCCCTGTCCTTCGATCCAGCCCTGACGGCGGGGCTGAGCAGTCCCGCGCTGAGCGGCAGCTATACCCCGCGCGCAGCGCTTGCGCGCCTGCTGGCCGGCAGCGGCCTGGAAATCACCGGCCGCAGCGACGGCAGCTACACCTTGCAAAAAGCGCTGCCCGCCACCGCAGCCACCGCTGCCAGCGCCGCCGGCGCCGCCGGCGAACAAACCCTGGCCGCGATCCGCGTGCGCGCGCGCCGCGCCGCCGATGGCAGCACGGAAGGAACGGGCTCGTACACGAGCCGCGTCACCAGCATCGCGTCGAAGACGGACCAGTCGTTCCGCGAGATTCCCCAGTCGGTGTCGGTGGTGACGCGCCAGCAGCTCGATGACCAGGACGTTAAGGATATCGGCGGCGCCATGGCGCTGACGCCGGGCATCACTTTGCAGCGCGTAAACGGCCACGCCTACAATTTCTACTCACGGGGCTTCCAGATCAACAGCATGCAGATCGATGGCGGCGCGCCCTTCAATATCGGCAGCTACACCGCGACGGCAATCCAGGACATGGCGATGTACGACCGGGTCGAGGTGATGCGCGGCGCGTCTGGCCTGCTGGCCGGTGCCGGCGATCCCGGCGGCATCATCAACCTGGCGCGCAAGAAACCGCTCGAGCACCGGCAGCTGACGGCCGGCTTGTCGGCGGGCAGCTGGAGCAATTATCGCGCCGACATCGACGCCACGGGCCCGCTCACTGACGACGGGCGGCTGCGCGGGCGGGTGGTGGCCATGTATGAAAATGATGGCTCCTTCATGCGCCACTTCCGCACGGAAAAGGCACTCGTGTATGGTGTGCTGGAAGCGGACCTGCCCACGGGATCGCTATTGACCGTGGGCGGTTCGCATGGCAAGCGCGATACGACTGGCAGTGGTTCCGGCTTGCCCCGCTATGCGGACGGCGCAGATGTGCACTTGCCGCGCTCGACCAACCTGAGCCAGCCTTGGGGCTATGTCGACAATGAGGTCACGGAACTGTTTGCCCAGCTTGAACACCGTTTTGCCACTGGCTGGAAGCTGAAATTGAATGCCAGCCATGTCGAGCAGAGCGCCAAGGGGCGCGGCACGTTTACCACTGGCGCCGTGCAGCCCGGCGGCAGCGACGGCGTCGTGTGGGCCGGCACGCGTAACAATGCCTGGAATCACCAGAATGTGCTGGACCTGAACCTGACGGGCAATTTCAAGCTGCTGGGACGCACGCATGAGTTGCTGCTGGGGGCCGACCGGCAGAAGGTCACGAGCTACTGGGATTCGGCCCGGCAGACGGGGGCGGGCATCACGCCGGCCAATCCCTTCGATCCCGATGCCACGCCCTGGGCGGGTGGCGATAATGGCCCTGTCTGGTACCGTTTCCATCCATGGGAGCAGGAACAATATGGCGCTTACGGCACCGTGCGCCTGCATCCCAGCGACCAGTTGCACGTGGTGCTGGGCGCGCGCCTGGCCCGCTACAAGTTCAAGCAATACGTGGCATCCCTGGACGGCGACACGGGAAGCTGGTCGCCCGATTCGGACAGCCGCTTCAGCGAGCCGACCAAGCTGACGCCGTATGGCGGCATCATTTACGACCTCAATCCACAGTGGTCGGCGTATGCCAGCTATTCCGCCATCTTCAAGCCGCAGGCGCTGTACAAGGCGGGGCCAGTGCCGGGCACCTCGCTCAAGCCCATCACGGGCAAGAGCTATGAAGGCGGCCTCAAGGGCGAATTGCTTGAGGGCCGACTGAATGCCACCTTCAGCCTGTTCCATGTCGAACGCAGTGGCGAGGCCGTGCTTGACCCTGGCTATCCGGAAGAAACCGACCTGTATGCTGGCAATTGCTGCTATTTGCCGCAGGGCAAGGTGACCAGCCGCGGCGTGGATATGGAAGTGGGCGGCGAACTCTTGCCCGGCTTGCAGGCCGCCGCCGGCTATACCTTTAACCACAGCAAGAATGACAGCACGGGCTTGCCTTTCAGCAGCATCACGCCCAAGCATCTGTTCAAGCTGTCGACGGCGTACACCTTGCCTGGCGCCTGGTCGGCCTGGAAGGTGGGCGGCAATGTCGCCATCCAGAGCGCCAACTACACGAGCGGCACGGTGGTCACGCGCGATGGCGGCGAGCAGGACTTTCAGTTTACGCAGGGCGGCTATGCCGTCTGGAGCGCTCTGGCGCAGTACCGCATCGATCCCCGCTGGTCGCTGGCCCTGAACGTCAATAACGTCTTCGACAAGCGCTACTATGAAAAGACGGGCTACACGGGGGGCGGCAACTGGTATGGCGCGCCACGCAATGCGAGCCTGACCCTGCGCGCCACGTTTTAAGCAGGATGGGCTGGCCAGGGCAAAAAAATGTTGCCCTGGCTCCAACACGCGGTACTATCTCCTGATAATAAAAGCAGTGTTTCGCGTGCCCTTGCGGGCACACACCAACCACCACAGGAGAACCCGATGCAGAAAAAATCAACTTTGAACAAAGTGAGCTTGAAGAGCGGTATCGCCGCCGCCCTCGTGCTGGCCTTCGGCATGGGCGCCGTGCAGGCGCAGGAGGTCGTGCGCCTGGGTAATTTGAAATTCGCCCATTACGGCGCCGTATCGTACATCAAGGAAATCGCGCCCAAGTGCGGCATCAAGGTCGAAGAGCATATCTTCGCCAAGGGCCTCGACGTGATGCAGGCGATTATCGCGGGCGAGCTGGACGTGGGCGCGACGGCGTCCGAAGCGGCCATTTCCGGCCGCGCCGGCGGTGCCCCGATCTACGTGGTGGCCGGTTTTGCCAAGGGCGGCGCGCGCCTGGTGGCGGGTGCGGGGCAAAAAATTACCAGCGTCAAGGAACTCAAGGGCAAGCGCGTGGGCGTGACGCGCGGCGGCATCCAGGAAGTGTTGCTGCTGGCCGAGCTGTCGCAAGCGGGCCTGACGTATTCCGAAACCAAGGGCAAGGACGTGCAACTGGTGTTCCTCGCCTACGCCGACTTGAACCAGGCGCTGATGGGCAAGAATATCGACGCCATGATGCAGTCGGAGCCGCAATCGTCGCAGGCCATCAACAAGGGCTTCGGCACCGAAGTCATCAAGCCGTACGACACGCCGATCGGCGAACCCGTGCGGACCATGGTGATGACGGAAAAGTTTTACAAGGAACGCCGTCCCGTGGCGGAAAAATTCATGCGCTGCTTCGTCGAAGCCACCAAGACCTTTATCGACAACAAGGCGACGGCGGAAAAGTATGTGCGTGAAGTGGTGTTCCGCGGCCAGATCACGAAGGATGACTTCGACGACGCGATCAGCAATTCGCCGTATTCATATGACATCTCGCCCGAGCATATCCAGATCACCACCGACGTGATGGTGAAAACGGGCGTGGGCCGCATGACGAAGCCGCCCGTGGCCAAGGACTGGGTCAAGACGGACTTGCTGGAACAGGCGAAAAAGAGCCTGAACGTGAAGTAAATCAGGCCGCCATGAAAAAAACCTCCGGACCAGCGATGGCGCGGAGGTTTTTTGATGGAGGAGTGGCCTTAGCGGGCGTTAAAACCCATCCAGCCCTTCTCGGTCTGGCGGAAGCTCAGCGTGTAGATGCGGGTCAGCTCATCGCCTTTCTTGAGCTGGCGGTTGATGATGGCGCCGTAATTGTCTTGCACGATCTGGTCAGACCACTGCAGCAGGTTCTCGAAACGCTCGGCCGTCATCGCCGCCTGGCGTGCCAGCAGGGGCGCGGGGATCGCCTTCTTTTCCTGCTGCTGTACCCAGAATTCGCGGAAAACCTTGTTTTCGCCGCCCATGCTGCGCGCCATCAGGCCCAGGCCCATGGTCATGCCCACGGAGCCATCCGTCTTCGCCTCCGCCTCGAGCTTGTTGGCCACGTCGGCCAGCAATTCCAGGTAGCCCACCTTGGCGCGCAGCACGGCCGAGCCCTTGATTTCGTACTGTTCGTTTTCTTTCCAGCCATTCAGCTTTTCCAGCTTCGCGATGTCGAAGTATTCCTTGTACAGGTCATAGCTCTGGATGGACGTACGGAAGTATTCCTCGTACGTGGATTGGGAAGGCGCGTCTTTCATGCAGCCGCTTAATAGAGTGCAGGCGGCCAGCAGGAGGCAGGTCCAGGACAATTTTCGAAAAGACATGGCGAGGGGCGGTGGCGTAAGGGTGGATAAATATTGCTATGTGGACATAATTATAGGACTGGCTCATCGGGATGGCAACGCGCCTGCGGCGCGGCGACCGTGCGCCGCAGGAAAGATTGCCGAAATCTTGAGGGTGCGCCACCCCGTCATGCCTCAGGCGCGATATCATGGCAGGCTTGCGGCATTGGATGGCGGCGTCGTGCCTGTCACCCGGGCTGTCGCCTGAATCGCGCTTGCCGGCTATGGTGTAAACTTAAACTATGCAGATCTATTTCTTTTTCATCGCCGCCCTGTTGTACGCGGCGTGCGCGGTACTTCCTTCTTCCCGTGCCCGGCTCATTGCCGGCCTGACCGGCGTCGCCTGGCTGGCGCACGCCGCCACCCTGTGGTTCGACCTGATGGCGCCGGGCACCTTGCGCTTCGGTTTTTCCGCCATGCTGTCGGCCGCGCTGTGGGTGTCGGTGGGCGCCTACTGGATAGAGAACCGCAATTTCAGCCTGGATGGACTGCGCCGCATGGTCATGCCCAGCGCCGTCCTCGCCATCGGCCTGGCCTGGGCCTTTCCGGGCAGCCAGGTCAACATGGAAGGCAAGTCGGCCGTCTTCGGCTGGCATATTGCCGTGGCCGTGCTCGCCTACAGCACCCTGACGATTGCCGCCTTTCACGCCGTGCTGATGGCGCTGCAGGAATCGCGCTTGCATACGCGCAGCGAAAGCCGCGGTTTCATCGGCACGGCGCTGGACCAGCTGCCAGCCCTGCTGACGATGGAAAAGCTGCTGTTCCGCATGATCGGCCTGGGTTTTGTTTTGCTCAGCCTGACCGTGCTGTCGGGCATCGTATTTTCCGAACAACTGTTTGGCAAGGCCTTGAACTGGGATCACAAATCCGTGTTTACCATGCTGTCGTGGCTGCTGTTTGCCTCGCTGCTGGCAGGGCGCCGCTTTCGCGGCTGGCGCGGCAAGACGGCTCTGAGCTTTACCCTGGCCGGTTTCGCCACCTTGCTGCTGGCCTATGTCGGCAGCCGTTTTGTACTGGAAGTGGTTTTACACCGAGGATTCGCATGACACGTGTTTTATTCTGGCTGGCGCTGGTGTTCCTGGTGCTGTTTGCTATCCGCAGCAAGATCCGTGGCATGCAGCAGCGGGCTCGCGCGCAGCAGCAACAGCAGCCCAATCCGTATGCGTCGCCCGCGCGGCCGCAGGAATTGCCGGATGCCGAGCTGATGCTGTGCTGCGCCCATTGCGGCGTGTATTACCCAGCCTCGGAAAACGTGCAGGCCAAGGGCCACGATTACTGCAGCCACGCGCACGCCACGGTGTAAGGGCAGGCCGGCAGGTTCGCGCGCGTTGCTCAGCCGTATCGTAACGTCGTCCGGCATCCGTCCGGCGTAGCATCTGCATGAGGCGCTTCGTCGCCGCCATTGCGGAAAGGCGCGCTCCCCATGTCAAGTCCAAGCCCCCGTCCCAGTCCCAGCCAGCATCCTGTCGCCGGCATGCCGCCGGCGCCGCAACTGAGCGGCAATTCGCTGCCAATGCAGGCGCTGCGCGCGCAGATCGGCCGCATCGCCCGCTGTGGCGCGCCTGTGGCCATCCGTGGCGAATCGGGCACGGGCAAGGAACTGGCGGCGCGCGCCATCCATGCCCAGGGCGCGCGCGCCAGCTTCCCGTTTATCGCCGTCAATTGCGGCGCCATTCCCGAAGCGCTGATGGAAGCGGAATTCTTCGGTTGCCGGCCGGGCGCCTATACGGGTGCGCTGCACGAGCGCCAGGGTTTGTTCCAGGCGGCCCATGGCGGCAGCTTGCTGCTTGACGAAGTCGACGACCTGCCGCTGGCCATGCAGGTAAAACTGCTGCGCGTGCTGCAGGAGCGCCGTGTGCGCAAGCTGGGCGGCAGCAGCGACGAAGCCGTCGACGTGCGCATTCTGTGCGCCAGCCAGCATGGCCTGGCGCGCGGCGTGGCCGCCGGCACGTTTCGCCAGGACCTGTTTTACCGTCTGCATGTGATCGAGCTGGCGCTGCCGCCGCTGCGCGAGCGGCGCGGCGATCTGCAGGTATTATGTGAGGTGATCCTCGCGCGCCTGTCGCCACGCCGGACAGTGAGCCTGGCGCCGCCGGTGCTGGCGGCCTTGGCCGCGTATGCGTTTCCCGGCAATGTGCGCGAACTGGAAAACGTGCTGGAGCGGGCACTGGCCTTTGCCGACGGCGGCGTGATCGCGCTTGACGGACTGGCCTTGCCGTCCGTTGCTGGCAGCATGCCCTTGCAGGCGGCGCCGGCACTGCCGGCCTTGCCGGAACGGCAACTGTGCCTGCCCGGCATGGCGGCGCATGGCGTGGCCCCCGTCCTGCCGCTGGACGTGTATTTGCGCCAGGCCGAGCGCGACATGATCATGCTGGCGCTGGTGCAGGCGCGCTACCACCGCGCACGGGCGGCGCGCCAGCTGGGCCTGAGCGTGCGCCAGTTGCGTTACCGCATGCAGAAATTGACGATACAGGAAAGCCTACTTGATGCGCGCATGGACGATAGATGAAGACGGCTGGTGCGATGGCGCGCTGCGCTACGACTCGCCGCACCACGACGCGCGCCCGGACGGGGTGCAAGTCGACTTGCTGGTGATCCATAACATCAGCTTGCCGGGCGGCCACTTCGGCGGGCCGCATGTGTCGGACTTGTTTACGGGCCGGGTAGATTATAATGCCGATCCTTCTTTCGCCGACCTGCGTGGCTTGCAGGTGTCGGCGCACTTTTTTGTGCGGCGCGATGGTGCGCTGCTGCAATATGTTTCTGCTGATCAACGTGCCTGGCATGCGGGCGCTTCCACCTTCGAAGGACGCCCGCAGTGCAATGGCTATTCCATCGGTATCGAAATGGAAGGCGCGGACGATGTACCCTTCCAGCGGCGCCAATACCATGTGCTGGCGGCGCTGACGGCGGCGCTGGTGGCGCGCTACGGCTTGTCGCAGGTGCGCGGCCACGAGCATATCGCGCCGGGGAGGAAGACGGATCCGGGGCCATTTTTCGACTGGTCTTTTTACCAAGAGTGCTGGCTGGAAACCTTGCGCGGGCAGCCTGCGTTAGCGCTTACTTCGCGGGGATTGGGCTTTCCATCCATACCCTGAAAAGTCAACCGAAATCGTATATGAAAATACAAAAAATTACGCCGACGGATGCCGGAAAACTATTGCATCGCCCTTCGATGGGCACTACAATTAGTGCAGAAGTTGGACGTAAAGACTATATGTAGTGCCATCACAGACGTTTTCAGAATTATTGTCAAAGCTACCCGGATTGCTGATAAAGCACTGGAACTGGCGGTTCACCACCCTTGATCGTGTTTCGCGCCAGCCGGGCAGTGCGGTGTGGCGAGATGGATTCTGACACTGTTTTATGCATTATTAATTTACTATTTAGCAACAAATACCTGAGGAAACCCTGACCATCGGGCGTTCTATTCAACAACACACGCGGCAGCAAAACTGCAGGCTGACTTTAGCTGACAACGGGAGCTTCAATGCAATCACCACAAGATATTTCCATCCATCCAACGCCAGTATCGCCAGCGCCAGGCGCGGCCAACAGCGTGGCGAGCACGGGCGCGGCATTGGGCGACTATCGCATCATCCGCCGCAACGGCGCGGTGGTGGCATTTGAGCCTTCGAAGATCGCCATCGCCATGACCAAGGCGTTTTTGGCCGTTAACGGCGGCCAGGGTGCAGCCTCGGCACGCATCCGCGAACTGGTGGAACAGCTGACCGACGGCGTCGTCGCCGCGCTGGTGCGCCGCCATCCGGGCGGCGGCACCTTCCATATCGAAGACGTGCAAGACCAGGTGGAACTGTCGCTGATGCGTTCGGGCGAGCACGACGTGGCGCGTGCCTACGTGCTGTACCGCGCCAAGCACATGGAAGAGCGCCGCCTGCAGAAGGAAGCGCTGGGCGCTTCCGCGCAAGTGACCGCGCCCCAGCTGAACGTCACCGACAACGGCGTGCGCCGCCTGCTGGACATGCAGGAAGTGCGCGACCTGATCAACGCCGCCTGCGCCGGCCTGGAAAAGCACGTCGATGCCGACGCCATCCTGGCGGAAACGGTGAAAAACCTGTACGACGGCGTGCCCGTCGAAGAGCTGCACAAATCGGCCATCCTGGCGGCGCGCGCGCTGATGGAAAAAGACCCGGCCTACAGTCAGGTCACGGCCCGCATCCTGCTGCACACGGTGCGCAAGGAAGTGTTCGGTAAGGAAGTGCCGCAAGCGGCCGCTGCCGCCGAATACCTGACGTATTTCCCGCAATACATCGCCAAGGGTATCGCCGCCGAGCTGCTGAACCCGGTACTCGCCAGTTTCGACCTGGAGCGCCTGGCCAAAGCCATCGTGGCCGACCGCGACTTGCAGTTCGGCTACATCGGCCTGCAAACCCTGTACGACCGCTACTTCCTGCACATCCAGGACGTGCGCATCGAAATGCCGCAGGCGTTCTACATGCGCGTGGCCATGGGCCTGGCGCTGAACGAAGCGGACCGCGAAGCGCGCGCCATCGAGTTCTACAGCCTGCTGTCCTCGTTCGACTTCATGAGCTCGACCCCGACCCTGTTCAACTCGGGCACCCTGCGCTCGCAGCTGTCGTCGTGCTACCTGAGCACCGTCTCGGATGACCTGGAAGGCATCTACGACGCCATCAAGGACAACGCATTGCTGGCCAAGTTCGCCGGCGGCCTGGGCAACGACTGGACGCCAGTGCGCGCCCTGGGCGCCCACATCAAGGGCACCAACGGCAAGTCGCAAGGCGTGGTGCCGTTCCTGAAAGTGGTCAACGACACGGCCGTGGCAGTCAACCAGGGCGGCAAGCGCAAGGGCGCCGTCTGCGCCTACCTGGAAACCTGGCACATGGACATCGAGGAATTCCTCGACCTGCGCAAGAACACGGGCGACGACCGCCGCCGCACGCACGACATGAACACGGCGAACTGGATTCCCGACATGTTCATGAAGCGCGTCATGGAAAAAGGCGACTGGACCCTGTTCTCGCCATCGGACACGCCAGACCTGCACGACAAGGTCGGCAAGGCCTTTGAGCAGGCTTACCTGGGCTACGAAGCCAAGGCCGCCGCCGGCGAAATCCGCGTCTTCAAAAAGATCGCCGCGCTGGACCTGTGGCGCAAGATGCTGTCGATGCTGTTTGAAACGGGCCACCCATGGATCACGTTCAAGGATCCTTGCAACATCCGCAGCCCGCAGTCGCACGTCGGCGTCGTCCACAGCTCGAACCTGTGCACGGAAATCACGCTGAACACGGGCCCTGACGAAATCGCCGTCTGCAACCTCGGTTCCGTCAACATGCCGGCGCACATGAAGGAAGGCAAGCTCGATCACGTCAAGCTGGCCAAGACCGTGCGCACCGCCATGCGCATGCTCGACAACGTCATCGACATCAATTACTACGCCGTCGACAAGGCGCGCAATTCGAACATGCGCCACCGTCCGGTCGGCATGGGCGTGATGGGCTTCCAGGATTGCCTGCACATGATGCGCATCCCGTTCGCCTCGGACGCCGCCGTGTCGTTCGCCGACACCTCGATGGAAGCCGTCTGCTACTACGCCTACCTGGCGTCGACGGAACTGGCCGAAGAGCGCGGCCGCTATGAATCGTATGCCGGTTCGCTGTGGGACCGCGGCATCCTGCCGCAAGACTCGGTGAAACTGCTGGCCGAAGAGCGCGGCGGCTACCTGGAAGTCGATTCCTCGTCGGCCATGGACTGGACCCCGGTGCGCGAACGCATCGCCAAGTTCGGCATGCGTAACTCGAACTGTGTGGCGATCGCCCCGACGGCGACGATTTCGAACATCATCGGCGTGTCGGCCTGTATCGAGCCGACGTTCCAGAACCTGTACGTGAAATCGAACCTGTCGGGCGAATTCACCGAGATCAACGGCTACCTGGTGCGCGACCTGAAGGCGCGCGATCTGTGGGATGAAGTCATGATCTCCGACCTGAAGTACTTCGACGGCTCGCTGGTGAAGATCGACCGCATCCCGCAAGACCTGCGCGATATCTACGCCACCGCCTTTGAAGTGTCGCCAAGCTGGCTGGTGGAAGCGGCTTCGCGTCGCCAGAAGTGGATCGACCAGGCCCAGTCGCTGAACATCTACATGGCTGGCGCATCGGGCAAGAAACTCGACGAGACCTACAAGCTGGCATGGCTGCGTGGCCTGAAAACCACCTACTACCTGCGTACCATCGCCGCTACCCACATGGAGAAATCGACCTCCAAGACGGGCGCCCTGAACGCCGTGGCAGTCGATGGCGGCATGTCGGCCAGCGCCCAAAGTGCACAAACCAGCGCCCAGGCAGCAGTGGTAGCTGCAGCAGCGGTGGCCGTGGCGCCAGTGACGGCAGCGGCAGCGGACGACGCCGATGGCGAAGCCTGCTACCTGCGTCCGGGTGATGACGGCTTTGAAGAGTGCGAAGCCTGCCAGTAAGATTTTAGTTGTCAGCCCAGTACTTCTGGGCTGATTCAATGTTGTCAATGTCCGTATTGTCCGATTCAACGGGCCTGTTGCGGATCGCCGGCTCGCCGGCATGGAAAGGAAGAAGAATATGTCGTTGTCATGGGATGATGAAACCACGTCGGCAGCTGTGCCGCGTCCGGCGCAGCAAGCGCCACTGGGTAATACCGAATTGAACCTGCCGGCAGGTGCCGAGCCGTCCGAAGCGAACGCCGAGCAAGTGGCGCGCCGCGTGAATGCCGACGACAAGCGCATCATCAACGGCAAGACGGACGTCAACCAGCTGGTGCCGTTCAAGTACAAATGGGCGTGGGACAAATACCTGGCCGGTTGCGCCAACCACTGGATGCCGCAGGAAGTGAACATGCAGCGCGATATCGAGCTGTGGAAAAACCCGAACGGCCTGACGGACGACGAGCGCCGCCTGGTCAAGCGCAACCTGGGCTTCTTCGTGACGGCCGACTCGCTGGCCGCCAACAACATCGTGCTGGGCACCTACCGCCACATTACGGCGCCGGAATGCCGCCAGTACCTGCTGCGCCAGGCGTTCGAGGAAGCGATCCACACGCACGCCTACCAGTACATCGTCGAATCGCTGGGCCTGGACGAAGGCGAGATCTTCAACGCCTACAACGAAGTCAAGTCTATCCGCGACAAGGATGAATTCCTGATCCCGTTCATCAACACGCTGACCGACCCGGCGTTCGTCACCGGCACGGTGGAAAACGACCAGAAGCTGTTGAAATCCCTGATCGTGTTTGCCTGCCTGATGGAGGGCCTGTTCTTCTACGTCGGCTTCACGCAGATCCTGGCGCTGGGCCGCCAGAACAAGATGATGGGCGCGGCCGAGCAGTATCAGTACATCCTGCGCGACGAATCGATGCACTGCAACTTCGGCATCGACTTGATCAACACGATCAAGATGGAAAACCCGCAGCTGTGGACTGCCGAATTCCGCGAAGAGATTAAAGTATTGTTCATGCAGGCCGTGGAACTGGAATACGCATACGCGGAAGACACCATGCCGCGCGGCGTGCTGGGTCTGAACGCGCCGATGTTCAAGGGCTATTTGCGCTTCATCGCCAACCGCCGCGCGCAGCAGATCGGCATCGAGCCGCTGTTCGCCCAGGAAGAAAATCCATTCCCGTGGATGAGCGAAATGATCGACATGAAGAAGGAACGCAACTTCTTCGAGACGCGCGTGACCGAGTACCAAACGGGTGGTGCGCTGAACTGGGAGTAAACCTTTTTCAGTCAACGACAAGAAGCGCCGTCATCGTGACGGCGCTTTTTTTTCGCGTGCATGGCGGCAGAAAAATGCGTCCATCATCGGGTCATGCGACGACGCTTGCGCCACGATTTTCGGCTGCCGCGAATGGCCGCATCACGAACCCAAAAAATCATTTCCGGAGACGCTGGCGGCGGCATTTGCCGCGCGATTGTGCGATAGCACGCGTATCGTGCAAAAAAGCGGGCGAAAACGTGTCGTGCCGGTTGCGCATTGACAAGGTTTTCGTGTACTTTATGAGATTGCAAATGCGAGCGTTAGAATGCGGGGTTTTTTAACCAGCGCGGTAGCGAAAAAACCTCGCAAAACAGGGATACAGATTTACACGGATATGCACAAAACCACACCGTTTTCGTCTGCCGCCGTGCCCGAATTTTTTCAGGCATGGCGGTTTTTTATTTGACGCATCGGTGTTGTGGCGAGCGCGATGCGAGGAGCGAAAAAACGCACGGCATCGAAAACGAATGACCGAATTCAGACTTTGCCACCAGCTGCGAGATAAAGCAGGGTGGCACCGACGATGGCTGAAGTGCTGCAAACGTGAGGAGTTGCAGCAGTTCAGCTGGTGCCGAATTCATTAGCGCAAACGACCGTTTGTGCCGATGAATAATTCGCCTGGCCTATCCCTGTGGTGGGTCGGACGGGTTTAAATCTTGTAGCTTAAATTTCTCATCTCAGATGAAGGAGAGACAAATGGCAACAGCCGCTAAGAAATCAGAAGTAAAGAAACCAGCCGCCAAGGCTGCTCCTGCCGCGAAGAAGCCGGCAGCCGCAGCGAAGACGGTTGCCGCTAAACCAGTCGCTAAACCAGCTGCCAAGGCCGCAGCGAAACCAGCAGCAAAACCAGCCGCCAAAGCCGCAGCCAAGCCTGCAGCAAAAGTGGCTGCCAAGCCAGTAGCGAAAGCCGCAGCGAAACCAGCGGCCAAGGCAGCAGCGAAACCGGCAGCCAAGCCAGCAGCGAAAGCCGCAGCGAAACCTGCCGCCAAGGCAGCAGCCAAGCCTGTCGCGAAAAAAGCCGCAGCCAAACCGGCCGCCAAGCCAGCAGCAAAAGCCGCAGCAAAACCAGCCGCCAAAGCAGCAGCGAAGCCAGCAGCAAAAGCTGCAGCCAAGCCAGCAGCAAAAGCTGCAGCCAAGCCAGCAGTGAAAAAAGCCGCAGCGAAACCTGCAGCCAAGGCAGCAGCGAAACCGGCCGCCAAAGCAGCAGCCAAGCCAGCAGCGAAAAAAGTCGTCGCCAAGCCAGCAGCAAAAGCTGCAGCGAAGCCAGCCGCCAAGGCAGCAGCGAAGCCAGCCGCAAAAGCGGCAGCCAAGCCAGCCGCCAAGGTAGCAGCGAAGCCAGCAGCCAAAGCAGCAGCCAAGCCAGCCGCCAAGGTAGCAGCGAAGCCGGCAGCAAAGGCAGCAGCCAAGCCGGCAGCCAAGGCAGCAGCGAAGCCAGCAGCCAAGCCGGCAGCCAAAGCAGCAGCGAAACCTGCCGCCAAGGTTGCAGCAAAACCTGCAGCCAAGCCAGCGGCCAAGGTAGTAGCGAAGCCAGCAGCAAAAGCTGCAGCCAAGCCAGCAGCGAAGCCGGCAGCGAAAGCAGCAGCGAAACCTGCCGCCAAGCCAGCCGCAGCGCCAGTCGTGGCAGCCGCACCAGCAGCAGCGCCGGCAGCAGCTCCAGCGGCACCAGCCGCCGTGGCAGCCAAGCCAGCCGCCAAGAAGGCCGCGCCTAAAAAGGCCGCACCGAAGAAGGCAGCTCCTGTCGCCAAGCCATCGGCGCCTATCGCACCTGTAGCAAAAACCGTGTTGGCACCGGCTGCAGCCTGGCCATTCCCAACCAGCACCCGCCCATCGTAATTCCTGCGATACGGGTGCCTGGATGAGGCAACACGCCGCTGTGTGACTCAATCACACAGCGGTTTTTTTTTGGAGAATTAGTCGTGCTGATCGTTATCCTTACATTGATCGTTGATACCATCGCCACCTTGCTGGGCGGCGTGTTGCTGCTGCGCTTCTGGATGCAGGCGGTGCGCGTGCGGCCGCCCTCGTCGGTGGCACAATTCACGTTTCAATTGTCCGACTGGCTGGTGCGCCCCCTGCGCCGCGTGGTGCCGGGCGTGGGCGGGTATGACTGGGCCAGCCTGATCGGCGCCTTCCTGATCGTTCTGCTGGCCAGCTCGGTGCTGTTTATTACCGGCGCTCCCGTCGAAGTGGTGCTGCTCAAGTCGCTGCAACGCTTCCTGCAATGGATACTCTACGGTTTCATGGCCTTGCTGATCATCGAAGCCATCTTCAGCTGGGTCAACCCGCATGCGCCGCTGGCGCCGTTTGTACGCGCCCTGAACGAGCCGCTGCTGCGTCCGATCCGCAAGGTGGTGCCGCTGGTCGGCAGCCTGGATTTGTCTTTGCTGGTGGCTTTGATCCTGCTGCAGATTGCGCAAGTGCTGGTGGGGATGATTATTGTGCTGCGATGATGGTGATGTGGTGGCGTAGGTCGGGTTAGCGTAGCGTAACCCGACGTTACCCGCCATGCCAATGATGTTGTCGGATTACGCGTGGCTGCGCCCCGCTAATCCGACCTACGACCTACATATTAATAGCGGTAAGCAAACGCCGCTTCGAACTGATCGGCGATGCTCTCTGGCGTAAACACATGGTTTTGCGCGCCCTGGGTGGCAATCTTGATGGCGCCCAGCAGGCTGGCCAGACGGCCGCTGGTTTCCCAGCCCAGGTCGTTGGTGATGCCGAACAGCAAGCCGGCACGGTAGGCGTCGCCGCAACCGGTCGGGTCCAGCACTTCCTTGGCGGCCACGACAGGAATGTCGATGCGCTTGCCGTCCGTATAGATTTCCGACCCTTTTTCGCCACGCGTGACGATCAGCGCTTCCAGGCGGCTGGCGATGTCCGGCAGGGTCAATCCCGTGCGTTCCATCAACATTTCCATTTCATAATCGTTGGCCGACACATACGTGGCTTTGTTGATGAAGTCGATCAACTGTTCGCCATTGAAACGTGGCAACTGCTGGCCCGGATCGAACATGAAGGGGATGCCCAGTTCGGCCAGGTCGGCGGCGTGCTTGAGCATGCCCTGATCGCCGTCCGGCGAAATGATGGCGACCTTGGCCGGGCCGGCATTGGCGATCGGGTTTTCATGCGCAAACGACATGGCGCCCGGGTGGAAGGCATTGATCTGGTTGTTGTCCGCGTCGGCCGTGACGAAGCACTGCGCGTTGTAGCTGTCGGCCTTGATCAGGATGTTGGCGGTGGAAATGCCCAGCTTTTGCAGGCGCTCCAGGTAGGCGGCGCTGTCTTGCCCCATGACGCCGACGATGCGCGGGTCGCCGCCCAGCATTTTCAGGCTGTAGGCGATGTTGCCCGAGCAGCCGCCGAACTCCGTGCGCATGGTAGGCACGAGGAAAGACACGTTTACCTTGTGCAACTGGTCGGCCAGCAGGGATTCGCCGAAGCGGCCAGGGAATTGCATGATGGTGTCGGTGGCAAGCGAGCCGCAGATCAGCGATGTTTTGGTCATGATAGTGTCGGTTAAGGGTAAAAGATGGCGATATGGTAGCCAGACGCCGTGAGCTGGTCTAATGCAAAGTACAGTTTGATGGTTTGTTCCGAGCGCGGCGCAAAGCCCTTGCTCACGTCGATCGTGGCCGGCAGATAGTCGCGCGGCGCGATCACGCGGCGCAAGACGGGCTTGTCGTTGGCGTCGTTGAGGATCAGTTCGATGCTGGGCCAGGCTTGCACGCTGCGGCTCTGGTTGCGCAGCAGCGAGACATAGGAAAAGGTGTGCTCCTTGATGGTCTGCAACTCGCCTTGCTCGATGGCCAGCGCCTCGATCTGCGCCGGCAAGTCGACCTGGCAGCCGCTGAGCTTGCACAGCGTGACCAGGGTCGGCTTCCACTGCGGAAATTGCGCCGCCAGCGGATTGCGGAAGGTGGTCATTACTTGCAGGAACAACAAAAGCAGCAGCACCACCGAGCCGGCGCCCATGGCGACGCGCAGGGCCTTGCCGCTCTGTTCGCGGCGCCGGCCCAGGGTCACAAAGGCCGGCTCGTCGTCGGCTGGCGGCTGGACGGGTTCTTCCTGCTCTTCGGCTGCTTCCGGCGCGATTGGGGCGGCGGGCAGCGGCGTAAAGGAATGGTCGGCCAGCGTCGGTTCCCGGCGTGCGGGCGCAGGCTTGTCCAGGCTGACTTTTTCGGCCGCGGGCAGCGCCGGTGCGGCGCCAGTTTCCAGATTCGGTTCGCGGCGGCTGTCGCGCAGATACGTG
The DNA here is from genome assembly GCF_013372745.1 of Janthinobacterium sp. BJB401. Taxonomy (NCBI): domain Bacteria; kingdom Pseudomonadati; phylum Pseudomonadota; class Betaproteobacteria; order Burkholderiales; family Oxalobacteraceae; genus Janthinobacterium; species Janthinobacterium sp. BJB401. The sequence goes on from NZ_JABXFH010000001.1 coordinate 132,800, forward strand.
GCGAAGGCGGGCGCGTCATCGACCTGGCGGCGCTTGAAGGGCGCCATCGGCTGGGGCAACGGTGGTTCGAGCAGTGCTTCCGGTGCTTCTACCGGTGTTGCTTCAGGTTCAGGTCTATCGAGCGGTATGTCGAGCGGTGCGGCGGCAGGCGCCTCTTCGGGCAGGGCCACGTCGAGGTCCAGTTCGATGTGCTCGCCATCGTCTTCATCGTCCTTGAGCTGCGCCGTTTCCGGCAGGATGCCGAACGGGTCGAATGAGGTGTCGAAGTCGAGGGAATAAATGGGTTCGTCGTCCGTGGCGGACGGCAGGCTGGCGTCAAGCGGATAATCGGTCGGCAGCGGGGCGGCAGTGCCGGGAGCGGAGGTTAAAAACGGCGATGCCGCGGCTGGATCGACCAGCGCGGCATTGCCGTCAAACACTTCCCTGCACGTGCCACAGCGCACGATGCCCCCACGTAACTTCAACTGGTCAGCAGCGACCCGAAATATCGTGTTGCAATGGGGGCATTTGGTGGCGAGGGCCATTGCTGTGCTTATGCACCTTCCGCGCGGGGCGCAGGCGCTTGCGTGCTGCCCAGGCGGCCATGCAGGGCCACCCAGCCGTCTTGCTCGGCCCACACGCCCAGTTGGATGAACGGTGCGTAGGCAGCGGCCACTTCTTCCGCCTGGCGTGCCAGCACGCCGGACAGGATCAGCGCGCCGCCGTCGGCGACACGGCCCGACAGCATCGGCGCCATCAGCTTCAATGGGCTTGACAGGATGTTGGCGACGACGATGTCAAACTTGGCCGTGGCGTGTGCCGAGGTGGCAAACGTGTCTGGCAAGAAATATTCGATGTCGCACTGGTTGCGTTCGGCATTGTCGCGCGCCGATTCGATCGCTTGCGGGTCGATGTCGACGCCGGCCACCGTTTGCGCGCCCAGCTTCTTGGCCACCATGGCCAGGATGCCGGAACCGCAACCGTAGTCGAGCACGGTCTTGCCTGGAGCGGGGTTCGCTTCCAGCCATTCCATGCACAGACGCGTGGTCGGATGGCTGCCCGTACCGAAGGCCAGGCCAGGGTCCAGTTCCAGGATCAGGCCGTCAGGATCCGGTGCCTCGTGCCAGCTGGGCACGACCCAGATATTCTTGCCGATGTGAATCGGTGCGAATTGCGACTGCGTCAGGCGCACCCAGTCCTGCTCTTCCACGGGGCGCATGGTGAAGGCAGGCACTTCCGTCATGCCGACCGCCTGGGCGGCGGCGGCCACGATGGCGGCCTGGTCGGCGTCGACGTCCGTCAGCGCCACCACGCGGCTGCGTTCCCACGCCGCTTCCTTCGGTTCCATGCCGGGCTCGCCAAACAGGGGCTGCTCGGCATCCGTGCCTTCATCGGCGTCTTCCACCGACACCGACAGGGCGCCCGCTTCCATCAACGCGTCGGACATGGCCTCGGCGTTGTCACGGGCGATTTCGATGACGATTTCCGTCCAGCTCATGCGCCCGCCTTGATTTCGGATTTCTTGGCGATGCTGGGGCTGCCGCCATTCAGGTTCTTGCCCAGATCCGGCATGTCGGCCAGTTTCTGTTCCAGATAGTGAATGTTGGTGCCGCCTTCGATGAAGCGCGCGTCGATCATCAGTTCGCGGTGCAGGGCGATATTCGTGTTGATGCCTTCGACCACCATTTCGGACAGGGCGATCTGCATGCGGCGGATCGCTTGCTCGCGCGTGGCGCCGTAAGCGATCACTTTGCCGATCATCGAGTCGTAGTGCGGCGGCACGTAGTAGCCGGCGTAGGCGTGCGAGTCGACGCGGATGCCTGGGCCGCCCGGTGCATGCCACGACACGATCTTGCCTGGCGATGGCGTGAACTTGAACGGATCTTCGGCGTTGATGCGGCACTCGATGGCGTGGCCCGACAGCAAGACGTCGCGCTGGCGGAAACGCAGTTTTTCGCCGGCGGCGATGCGGATCTGCTCTTGCACGATGTCGATGCCGGTGATCATCTCGGTGACGGGATGCTCCACTTGCACGCGGGTATTCATTTCAATGAAATAGAACTCGCCGTTTTCGTACAGGAATTCAAACGTGCCGGCGCCGCGGTAGCCGATCTTGCGGCAAGCTTCGGCGCAACGGTCGCCAATTTTCTCGATCAGTTTGCGCGGGATGCCCGGCGCTGGTGCTTCTTCGATCACTTTCTGGTGGCGGCGCTGCATGGAGCAGTCGCGCTCGCCCAGCCAGACGGCGTTCTTGTGTTCGTCGGCGAGGATCTGGATTTCCACGTGGCGTGGATTTTCCAGGTACTTCTCCATATACACTTCAGGGTTGCCGAAAGCCGTGCCGGCTTCCGTCTTGGTCATCGCCACGGCGTTGATCAGGGCCGCTTCCGTGTGCACCACGCGCATGCCGCGTCCGCCACCGCCACCGGCGGCCTTGATGATGACCGGGTAGCCGATCTTGCGGGCAATTTGCACGATCGCTTTCGGATCGTCCGGCAACGCGCCTTCCGAGCCGGGTACGCACGGTACGCCGGCCTTGATCATGGTTTGTTTGGCCGACACTTTGTCGCCCATCAAACGGATCGATTCGGAGCGGGGGCCGATGAAGACGAAGCCCGATTTCTCGACGCGTTCGGCGAAGTCGGCATTTTCCGACAGGAAGCCATAGCCTGGGTGAATCGCTTGCGCATCCGTCACTTCAGCGGCGCTGATGATGGCGGGCATGTTCAGGTAGCTCAGGGACGACTGTGCCGGGCCGATACAAACGGATTCGTCGGCCAGCTTGACGTATTTCGCGTCCTTGTCGGCTTCGGAGTGGACTACAACCGTTTTAATGCCCATTTCGCGGCAGGCGCGCTGAATACGGAGGGCAATTTCACCACGGTTGGCAATCAGGATTTTTTCAAACATGGTAGGTTCGCGTATGTCTGTGAGAGCCGGCGAGCCGGCGAAACAACAAGTGTGAGGGGCTAAAACTGCAAACGGCCGTTGCCGGCCGTGTGGACTGGGTTTTAGCCGATCACAAACAAGGGTTGACCGAATTCGACCGGTTGGCCGTTTTCGACCAGGATCTGGGTCACGACACCGGCTTTATCGGAGTCGATTTCATTCAGGAGCTTCATCGCTTCGATGATGCACAGGGTATCACCTTCCTTGACGGTAGAGCCCACTTCAACATAGGCGGCGCTGCCAGGAGCGGAGGAGCGGTAGAAGGTACCGACCATCGGCGACTTGACCACATAGCCCGTTGGCTCGGCGGCGACCACGACGGCGGCTGCCGCAGCGGGGGCGGCGGCTGGCGCGGCTGGCTGGTACTGGGCTTGCATGCCTTGCGGCTGCATCATGACCATCTGGTTTTGCGGCATGGCCGACGATTTGACGATGCGAACCTTGCTTTCGCCTTCGGTAACTTCCAGCTCTGCGATATCCGATTCGGCGACCAGGTCGATCAAGGTCTTGAGTTTTCGTAGATCCATGTAAAACCCCTAGGAATGTAGTTTGTTTTATGAGTGATGCGGTGATGTCCAAGAACCTATCGCCGCGCTAAATGCGTGCAGATCGCGTAGATTAACGTTTTTTAAGCGCAAAGTCGATGGCAAACCGATATCCATCGATACCCAGGCCGCAGATCGTCCCCTGCGCGATCGCGCTGAGAAATGAGTGATGTCGAAACGTTTCGCGTTGATAAATATTCGAGATATGGACTTCCACGAACGGGATGGCGACCCCGGCCAGCGCATCGCGCAAGGCAACGCTGGTATGGGTCAGGCCGCCCGGATTGATGACGATGGCATCGATCCCTTCCGCTCGCGCGGCATGGATGCGGTCGATCAGCGCGCCTTCATGGTTGCTTTGAAAGCAGACCAGGTCGGCGCCGGCCGCCATGGCTTGCGCCATTGCTGCCTGCTCGATATCGGCCAAGGTGCTGGCGCCGTAGACCTCAGGCTCGCGCGTTCCCAGCAAATTCAGGTTGGGACCGTTGAGCAGAAGGAGGTTTTTTGCCATGTATGGAAGACCGTTTTAGCGAAAGTTCCGCATTTTGCCGCCAAAGATACGCATTGGCAAGAGAAAAAAGCACGCTCCGAATTTACAATTTATCCAGATCGGCGCGCAACTGATCAAATTTCAAGCGGCCCAGATAGGTCTTTTTGACTTCGCCATCGGCGCCGATCAGCACCGTAAAGGGCAAACCGCCCGTGGCATTGCCAAAATGACGCGACAGGTCGGTACCGCTCATGCCGGACACATACACGGGATAGGCGATCTTGACCTTGCTGGCAAAAGTGGCAATATTGCTGGCCGAATCGATGCCGATACCGATCACCTGCAGGTTTTTCCCCGCATAGTGGCCTTGCACTTCGGATAACTCCGGCATTTCTTCAACGCACGGCGGGCACCACGGCGCCCAGAAATTGACCAGCAAATTCTTGCCTTTCCATTGCGACAAGGCTTGCGTGGCGCCCGCCGCGTCCGGCAGGGACAGCGCATACAGCTCGTTGACGGGGCCGGTCGCGCCTGGTGCGATGGTGCTCGTCTGCGGTCCCGCTTCCTTCGCTTTTTCCTTGCTCAAACCGACGTAAGCGCCCATGCCGGCAAACATCAGCGCCACGATGGCGCAGGCGATCCAATTCTTTTTTGTCATAACTTTATCTATATCAATGTTAGTCGGCAGCCGGCACGCCATCGGCGAGGCTGGCGGCCAGCAGGCTGCGCAGCCCGGCGATGTCGGTGCGCAGCACCTTGCCATCCGCCTTGGCTTTCAACGCGCCGCGCATATCGTCGAGCTCGTACATGGCCGCGTGCACGCCTTCGTTTTTCCACAAGAAACTGGCTGTCTCGACCGCATCATAACGCGCTCCCTTGAAATGCGGGCTTTCCGACATATCGAGCACGACATTTTTATTCAGCAGGAAGATGTGGATATCCTTGGCGCTCTCGGCAAACAGCTGCAGATAGATCTCGTCGTGGGGGCCGGCCGTGCCATTGAGCACGGGGCCGCTGAGCAGAGGATGAAATTGTTGCAACGCTTCCATCACCTGCAGCGCGATCGTGCGCAGCTGGAACAGCCGGGCCGGTTGGCTGTCGGCCAGGAACAGGGCATTGTATTGTCGCACCTGCTCTTCGATCATGTCGTTGTCGGGAAGTATATTGGGCCGGTTCGGCGCGTCGCCGAGGACTTGCCGCGCCGCCTTGCGCTTGGCGCTGCCATAGTCGGCGCCATCCTGCGCCACGAGGCGCGCGGCAGCGGCGGCGATTTCCAGGCGCAACTGCGCGCTATCGTCAAATGCATCGTTCGTCATGAGCGAGATGATACTCCGAAGCGGAAAAAGTCATGGCGTCAGGTAAAATCCTGCACTTGCTGTTTTTTATCTCACCGTCTTACTTACTTAAGCGTGCGCCTTTCGCACTGATCACATGCATATTCATATTCTCGGCATTTGCGGTACCTTCATGGGCGGCCTGGCTGTCCTGGCCAAGGAAGCCGGCCATAAAGTCACCGGTTGCGATGCCAACGTGTATCCGCCGATGAGCACCCAGCTGGAATCGCAGGGAATCGAACTGATCCAGGGCTTTGATCCGGAACAAACCAAGCTGAACCCGGATTTGTATGTGATTGGCAATGTGGTCTCGCGCGGCAACCCGCTGGTGGAAGAAATCCTCAACCGCAGCTTGCCATACGTGTCCGGCCCGCAGTGGATCGGCGAACACATCTTGCGCAATCGGTGGGTACTGGCCGTGGCCGGCACGCATGGCAAGACGACAACATCAGCCATGCTGGCCTGGATACTCGAAGACGCGGGCTACGCGCCGGGCTTCCTGATCGGCGGCGTGCCGATGAACTTTGGCATTTCCGCCCGCCTCAGCGGCAAGATCGACGGCAAGAGCGCCGAGTCGGACTTCTTCGTCATCGAAGCCGATGAATACGACACGGCCTTCTTCGACAAGCGCAGCAAGTTCGTGCATTACCACGCGAAGACGGCCATCATGAATAACCTGGAATATGATCACGCCGACATCTTCCCCGATCTGCACGCGATCGAGACGCAATTCCACCATCTGGTGCGCACGGTGCCCGGCATCGGCCGTCTCGTCTTCAACGGCGACGAAGCATCGCTGCAGCGCGTACTGGCGCGCGGTTGCTGGAGTGAAAAGGAAAGTTTTGGTCAAGATGCTAACTGGCAACTGCAAGAGCAGGCCGATGGCAGCTTCGACGTGTTCTTCAATGGCCAGCAGGAAGGCCACGTGGCGTGGGCGCTCACGGGCAAGCACAACCGCAGCAATGCGCTGGCGGCCATTGCCGCCGCGCGCCACGTGGGCGTGCCGATTGCCCAGGCGTGCGCCTCGCTGGCCAGCTTCGAGAGCGTCAAGCGCCGCATGGAAGTGCGCGGCGTGGTCAACGCCATCACCGTGTACGACGATTTCGCGCACCATCCGACGGCCATTGCCACCACCGTGGGCGGCCTGCGCCAGAAGATAGGCGGCAGCGGCCGCATCCTGGCCGTGCTGGAACCGCGCTCGAACACCATGAAACTGGGCGCCATGAAAGATGCGCTGCCAGGCAGCCTCAAGGATGCCGACCTGGTCTTCGGTTTCGGCAGCCAGCAAGCGCTGGGCTGGAGCCTGGGCGACGCGCTGGCGCCGCTGGGCAAGATTGCCAGCGCCTACGAAGACATCGACACCCTGGTGGCGGCCGTGGCGGCCAGCGCCCGTCCCGGCGACCAGATCGTGGTCATGAGCAACGGCGGCTTTGGCGGCGTGCACCAGAAATTGCTGGAGGCCCTGGGCCGATGATTCTGTACCTGCATGGATTCCGCTCGTCGCCCCTGTCGATGAAGTCGCGCCTGCTGGCCGCGCAGATGCAGGCACTGGGCCGCGAAGCACAGTGGCTATGCCCGCAATTGCCGGCTTCGCCCAAGCTGGCCATTGAGTTAGCCTTGTCATTGGTCAAGGATGTGGCGCCGGCCGAGCTGACGATAATCGGCTCGTCCCTCGGCGGCTATTACGCCACCTGGCTGGCCGAGCAGCTCGGTTGCTGCGCCGTCTTGCTCAACCCCGCCATCGTGCCCTTGATCGACCTGGAACAGCATGTGGGCGTGACGACGGAGTTTCATTCGGACAAGCCATTCGAGTTCAAGCGTGAATACATCGATGAGCTGCGCACGTTTGCCGTAGAGACAATTACTGAGCCGCAACGCTATTTCCTGATTGCCGCCACGGGCGATGAAGTGCTCGACTACCGCGACATGGTGGCGCATTATCAGGGGGCGCGGCAGTTGGTCATCGATGGCAGCGACCATGGCATCAGCGAATTTGCCGATTATCTGGCGCCCGTGCTGGCCTTTTGCGGCATCGATGCGGACGCGGCCAAGTGAGGCCGGGTTCGCTGCGGCAGGCGCAATGGCATGCGCACGTGAATGCCGTCAATGCGCCGGCGGCCTTGCGCCATTGGCTCACGGGCGGCGGTTCGCTGACGGCCAAGCTGAAAGCGCATAGCCAGGCGTTTCGCGTGCAATGTTTGCATCAGGAAACGGCACGTTGCTTGAGCGACGAGGCTGCCATCATTGGTTTGCACCGCGCGGGCCGGGTGTGGGAACGCGAGGTGCTGTTGCGTTGTGATGACAAGCCGGCCGTGTTTGGCCATACCGTCGTGCCCATGCAGGCGACGGCCACGGACTGGCCTTTGTTTTCCGCGCTGGGCGAACGTTCGCTGGGCACGACCCTGTTTGGCGACCGCATGGTACGCCGCGGTGCATTGGAATTTGCCCGCTTGCGCGCCGGGCACCCGCTGGTACAGCGGGCGCAGGCGGCGCTGGCATGGGAAGGGCGGCGCGCCGACGAGCAGGCGCTGTTTTTTGCCCGCCGCTGCCTGTATCAGCGTCACCAGGGCTTGCTGCTGGTAACCGAAGTATTTTTGCCGGCGGTGCTGGAGTTGACGTCCGTCACTCGCACCGTTGCAACCGACACATTAATAAACAAAGCATAACAATGAATCTATTTTTTGAAGAATCCGGCGATTTCAAGGTCGGCACGGTCCTGTCGCAAGCGGGTGAAGCCTACCAGGTCGAAATGGCCAGCGGCAAGCGCACCAAGGTCAAGGTCAAGGATGTGCTGCTGCAGTACGAAAAGCCGGCCCCGGCCGAGTTGCTCGAGCAAGCCAAGGCCGTTGCCGCCGAGATCGACCTCGATTTCCTGTGGGAAGTGGCGGGCGAAGACGAGTTCGGCTTTGCCGAGCTGGGCGCCGAGTATTTCGGCCATGCACCGTTGCCACCGGAAGCGGCCGGCCTGATCCTGGCCCTGCATTCGGCGCCCGTGTATTTTTACAAGAAGGGCCGTGGCCGCTACAAGGCGGCGCCGGAAGCCTCGCTGAAGGCGGCCCTGGCCGGCATCGAAAAGAAAAAGCAGCAGGCGCTGGTGCAGGCAGGCTATGTGGAAGAGCTGAAGCAGAACCGCTTGCCCGCCTCGATGCAGCCCATGGTGCTGCAACTGCTGTTCAAGCCGGACAAGAACACGATTGAATACAAGGCGCTGGAAGCGGCGTGCACGGAATTGCACACGACGCCGCCGCGCCTGATGCTGGCCGTCGGCGGTATTGCTTCGCCGAAAGACTTGCACCTGTCGAAATTCCTTTTCGAAAATTTCCCGAAAGGCGCCGGTTTCCCGAACGTGCCCGTGCCTTCCGTGACGGCCAAGCTGCCGCTGGCCGACGTGGCCGCCTTCTCGATCGACGACGTAACCACGACCGAGATCGACGATGCCTTCTCCGTGCAACCCTTGCCCGATGGCACCGTGAAAGTGGGTATTCACATCGCCGCGCCGGGCCTGGGCATCCGTCCGGAAGACGTGATCGACAAGATGGCGCGCCAGCGCATGTCGACCGTCTACATGCCTGGCGACAAGATCACCATGCTGCCCGACGAAATCGTCAACGCGTTTACCCTGGCGGAAGGCACGACGTGCCCGGCCCTGTCGCTGTACGCGACCTTGGATCCGAAAGCGGACTGGGCCGTGGTCAGCACGCAGACGCGCGCCGAGCTGGTGCCGATTGCCAGCAATTTGCGGCATAACCAGTTAGACGATCTGGTCAATGAGGAAACCCTGGCCAGCGGTGAGGGCGAGTATCCGCACAAGGCCGATTTTGCCGTGCTGTGGCAATGGGCGCAGCAACTGGAACAGGGCCGCATGAAGAAACGCGAAGCGTTTGGCCTGAAGCCGGAACAGAATAACCGTGTCGATTTCAATTTCTATGTGGAAAACGACATCGTCACCGTGGCGCGCCGCAAGCGTGGCGCGCCGCTCGACAAGATCGTCGCCGAACTGATGATTTTTGCCAACAGCACGTGGGGCAAGATGCTGCACGACCATGGCGTGCCAGGCATCTACCGCAGCCAGGGCGGCGGCAGCGGCAATAGCTGGGCGGCAAAGATGCAGGTGCGCATGGTTACCCATGCGGCGCCGCACCAGGGCCTGGGCGTGGATCAATACGCGTGGAGCACTTCGCCTTTGCGCCGCTACACGGACCTGGTCAACCAGTGGCAAATCATCGCTTGCGCCGAGCATGGCGTGACGGCGCCGCTGGTGGCCCCGTTCAAGCCGCGCGACGCGAATCTGTTCGCCATCGTCTCGGCGTTCGACGCCGCGTATGCCGCGTATGGCGATTTCCAGTCGAACATGGAACGCTACTGGTGCTTGCGCTGGCTGCACCAGGAAAACGCGCGCCAGGTCGACGCCGTCGTGCTGAAAGACGAGATCCTGCGCCTGGTCGACATTCCGCTGGTCATCAAGCTGCCGGGCATGCCATCGGTGGCGCGCGGTGCCCAGGTGAAACTGGACTTGCTGCGCTGGGATGAAGTCGACCTGAGCATCGAAGCGCGCCTGCTGGAAATTGCCGCCGTGCCCGATGCGGCGGCCGATGCCGAGCTGGACTATGAGGAAGAGTCTGGCGACGAAGGCGCCGATGAAGGCGACGTGGCAGCGGAAGCCGCGCCGGAAGCGGCCAACCAGGTCGGCGACGCCGAGGCGGAAGTGGCGGAACTGGCCAGCGAAGACGTGGTCAGCGAGCCCGAGGTCAAGTAAGGCATTCCTCACGCCATCAAGGCGGTGCTGAAAACTGTTGCCGGCACCGCCCTTTGACGTAGAATTCAGCCATCTTGTATGGTGTGCTTGTTGCGAACTGGGTTGCGCGTGAAGTCTTTCCGAGAGAATCGTTTCCTGATGATAGCCGTGGCGGTATCGCTGCTGGCCCACGGCGCCTTGCTGGCGATGCATTTTGTCGCCCCGGCCCCGCAGCGGGCCGTCGCCACCGATCCTGGCCTGGAAGTGATCCTGGTCAACGCCAAGCATGCGAACAAGCCGTTGAAGGCCGATGCCCTGGCGCAAGCCAACCTCGATGGTGGCGGACAGGCCGACAAGGGCCGCGCCAAGTCGCCCTTGCCCGACATGCGCAAGGTGGAAGAGGGCGACAGCGTCAAGGCCAGCGCCCGGCGCATTGCCGAGCTGGAGCAGAAGCAGCAGGAACTGCTGACGCAGGCGGCCAGGCCGACGCCTTACAGCGCCGCGCCCGTCACGGAAAAGGACAAGCCCAATCCCCTGGCCACCGGCTCGGACTTGATGGAAAGCAGCAAGGCCATCGCGCGCATGGCGGCCGAAATCAGCCAGACCGTGGAAGACCAGAATAAACGTCCGCGCAAGACCTTCATTACGCCCAGCACGCAGGAGGTCGGCTATGCCATGTATTACAAGACCCTGCAAAAGCGCATCGAGGAAATCGGTACCCTGAATTTCCCGCAAAAGAATGGCCGCAAGATGTATGGCGAACTGGTCGTCTATATTCCCATCTTCCAGGACGGCACGATTTACCAGAAAGAGGGCGGCGCCCGCGTGGAAAAAAGCTCGGGCAATCCGGCACTCGATGCGGCGGCCCTGGCCATCGTGCGCCGCGCGGCGCCGTTTGGCCGTTTCCCACCGAACATGTTGTCGAGTGACAAGGATGACCTGTGGGTCGTCATCACCCGCTTCAAATTTACGCGCGAAGAAAAAATGGAAGCTAACCTGACTGGCGGCAGCAATTGAACAAGCAAGCAATGAATCACGATCAATATTGTGTCTTCGGCAATCCCATCGCCCACAGCAAGTCCCCATTGATCCACGCCGCGTTTGCCCTGCAGACAGGGCAAGCGTTGGTCTATGAGCGCCGGCTGGCGCCGCTCGACGGCTTTGCCCTGGCGGCCCGCACGTTCGCCGCCGAGGGTGGCAAGGGCGCGAACGTGACGGTGCCCTTCAAACTGGACGCGTGCGCGCTGGCCAGCGAGCTGACGCCGCGGGCGAGGGCCGCCGGTGCCGTCAATACCCTGCGTTTCGGTGGCGACACCATTCTTGGCGACAATACCGATGGCGCGGGCCTGGTGGCGGACATCGTGCGCAACGCGGGCGTGGCCATCGCCGGCAAGCGCGTCTTGCTGCTGGGAGCGGGCGGCGCCGCGCGCGGCGTCGTGCTGCCCTTGCTGGAACAGGGACCGCAGGAAATCTTCATTGCCAACCGCACCGTGGCCACGGCCGAGGCGCTGGTGGCGCAGTTTGCCGACGCGCTGGCGCACCCCGGCCAGCTGCGCGCCGGCGGTTTCGCGCAGCCCGATGGCGTCTTCGATATCGTCATCAATGCCACCTCGGCCAGCCTGGCGGGCGACTTGCCGCCCGTGCCGCCCGGTTTCTTCGGCAGCCATACGCTGGCGCTGGACATGATGTACGGCGCCCAGCCCACCGTCTTCATGGACTTTGCCGCGCAGCATGGCGCGCAGGTGCGCGACGGCCTGGGCATGCTGGTGGAGCAGGCGGCCGAAGCGTTTTACGTGTGGCGCGGCGTGCGGCCGCAGACGCAGGACTTGCTGGCGCAATTGCGCAGTGCCCTGTGAGCGCCGCCAAGAAGGGCCAGCGCAAGGGGGGCAGCGGCAGCCGCTATGGCTGGATCAAGTGGCTGTTCATTGTCCCCATATTGGCGTTTATCGTCGTGCAACTGTATTTCTTCCTGCAAATCTGGTGGTGGGTCGACCATAACCCGTCCAGCACGGCCTTCATGCGGGAACAATTGTCCGTCTTGCAGGACAAGAATCCCAATGCCACCATCAAGCAGACGTGGGTGCCGTACAACCGCATCTCGAACAATCTGAAACGGGCCATCATCGCCTCGGAAGACGCGAATTTCTCCGAGCACGAAGGCGTGGACTGGGAAGCCTTGCAAAAGGCGTATGAAAAAAACAGCAAGAAGCAGAAGGTCGTGGCGGGCGGCTCCACCATCACGCAGCAGTTGGCGAAGAATCTGTTCCTGTCCGGTTCGCGCAGCTATGTGCGCAAGGGTCAGGAACTGATCATTACGTACATGCTGGAAAACCTGATGGAAAAGGAGCGCATTTTCGAGATTTATTTGAATGTGGTGGAGTTTGGCACGGGCACCTTTGGCGCCGAAGCGGCCGCGCGCCACTATTACAAGGTCAGCGCGGCGGGCCTGAGCGCGGGACAGGCGGCGAAACTGGCCGTGATGCTGCCGAATCCCCGCTTTTATGACCGTCACCGCGATACGGGCTACCTGAACCGGCGCACGGGCGTGATCCTGCGCCGCATGGGGGCGGCGGAATTGCCTTGAGTGCAGCGGGCTTTCTTTGCATAAAATTAAAGCTGCCTGATTGGCACTATTGCGACGCAGCATCTTAATCGGCCCCGCTTGGTGCAACGCCGCACTTTTTCCGTGAAAAAGCCGTGCCGGGGGTGGTCGTGAAAAGGCCTTTGCGGGTACACTTGCGCTGTTTTCATTTTTGGCGCCAGCGCCAGCACATCACGATAACCCCACATCCGGCTGAGAGCGCGCATGATCAATGTCTTTGTATTACAGAATGGCCGGCTCAACCAGGTGCCGATCGACAGCCGCGCAGACCTCGAAAATGCCGAACCGGTGTGGGTCGACCTGACCGACCCTACCGATGATGAACGGGCCTGGGTCAAGGCCATCTACAACGTCACCCTGCCGGGCGAAGACGAAGTCAAGGATATCGAAGCGTCGGCCCGCTATTACGAAGCGGAAAACGGCGACTTGCACCTGCGCACGGACTTCCTGCGTGAAGAGGACGACGGCCCGTCGCGCGTCATCACGGTGGCCTTCATTCTTGCCCGCAAGATTTTGTTTTCCATGCATACGGACGACTTGCCCGTGTTCCGCCTGGTGCGCATGCGCGCCCGTTCGCGGCCCGGCTCGATTGCCGACTACATGGATGTGCTGCTCGACCTGTACGCCACCGATGCCGAGTATTCGGCCGACGTGCTCGAAGGCATCTACCAGAACCTGGAAGAAGTCAGCACGCGCGTGCTGCAAAAGGAATTTACCGATGCGCACGCGGCCGAAGCGCTGAACGCGATTGCCCACGAGGAAGATTTGAATGGCCGTATCCGCCGCAACATGATGGATACGCGCCGCGCCGTGAGCTTCCTGATGCGCGGCCGCTTGCTCAATTCCGAGCAGTTCGAGGAAGCGCGGCAGATTTTGCGCGACATCGAATCGCTGGACGGTCACACCTCTTTCCTGTTCGACAAGATCAACTTCCTGATGGATGCCACCGTCGGTTTCATCAACATCAACCAGAACAAGATCATCAAGATCTTCTCGGTGGCCAGTGTGGCCTTCCTGCCGCCGACCCTGATCGCCAGTGTGTACGGCATGAACTTCAAGCTGATGCCGGAACTGGAATGGTCGTTCGGCTATCCATGGGCCTGGGGCTTGATGATCACCAGCGCCATCGCGCCCTTCCTGTACTTCCGCCACCGCGGCTGGCTGAAATAAGCCGCATCGCCGGGACGCTTCCGCGTCCCGGTGTCAAGACGAACGCAGCGAATTCAAAAATCGGCGATAATCACTGGTATTGTGTGGTATTGAATTGGTATTGCGTGATTGCCCATTGCTCATTGCTCATTGCCGATTGATGCCTGCCGCCTGCTGCGCAGAAAAGTATCGTCATCGAGACGTTTTCTGCGTGGTGGCGTCCGCCTGTTCCACCTATGATCGTTACGATGCCGGCCTTGGCTGGCTGGCCGCCGCATTTCCCGTCACCGTTGTCTTCTGGAGAGTCCATGCCTGATACCGCCACCACACCACCGCGCTTTACCCATCTGATCAGCGACTGCGATGGCGTGCTGATCGACAGCGAAGCCGTGGCCCTGCAAGCGCTGCTGGAATTGCTGGGGCCGCGCCTGCAAAACCTGCCCGAGGGCGTCACCCTGCAAGGCTTGATCGAGCCGCGCCTGGGCCAGCGCCTGGTGCCGCTGATGCAGGATATCTACAAGGAACTGGGCCTGCCGCAATTGCCGGCTGATGACATCATGGCCATCGGCAACGCCGTCGACGCGGCCTGCGATGCGCAGCTGCGCGCCGTGCCCGGCGTGGCGCAGGCGCTGGCCGCCATTCCCCTGCCCAAGGCCGTCGCCTCGAACAGCGTCAGCGCGCGCGTGCTGTCGGCGCTTGAGCGGACGAGCATGGCGCCGCTGTTCGACAAGCGCGTATTTACGCCCGACCTGGTCGGCCATGCCAAGCCGCATCCGGGCGTCTACCTGGCGGCGGCGGCCGCTTTCGGCGTGCCGCCAAGCCAGTGCCTGGTGCTGGAAGACAGCGTCACGGGCGTGACGGCCGCCGTGGCGGCGGGCATGACGGTCCTGGGCTTCATCGGCGGCGGACATATCGCGCCCGGCCAGGAAGCACGCCTGAAGGCGGCCGGCGCGCATGTCGTGTTCAGCGACATGGCCAGTTTGCCGGCGCTGGTGGCGGCCCTGCTGCAGCCGGCCGCCGAGCCGCAAGTCGCTTAATTGCAAGTGATTTAGCGGCAGGTATAGCCGCCATCGATCGGCAGGCTGACGCCGCTGATCATGGCGGCGGCGTCGCTGAGCAGGAACAAAATGGGGCTGGCTACCTCTTCCGGGGTGGCGAAACGGCGCAGCGGGATGGCGGCCAGCATGGGGCCGCTTTTCGCCGGGTCGCTCCAGTCCCGTTCCGCCATCGGCGTCAGGGTCACGGTCGGGTTGACGCTGTTGACGCGGATGCCGTGCGGTCCCAGTTCCAGGCACAGGCTGCGGGTGATCGCATCCATGGCCGCCTTCGAGGCGCAGTACGCCAAGTGATGCTCAAGCGCCACCAGCGCCGCCTGGCTCGAAACGTTCACGATGCTGCCCTTGTGTCCTTCGCGCAGCATGCCCTGCGCCACATGGCGCGCCATCATGGCCGCGCTGCGCGCATTGACCACCATCACGCGGTCAAAGCTGGCCGCATCGACTTCCAGGCTGGGCCCCAGTTGCGAGATGCCGGAGCAATTGACGAGACCATCGATGTTGCGCAGCGGCGCCAGCGTGGCCGCCATGGCATCGCTGTCGCTGATGTCGAGCTGCAGCGGTTCGCAACCGGTTTCGTCTGCCAGCGCGGCCAGCCGTTCGGCGTTTTGTCCGATGGCAATGACGCGCGCGCCGGCCGCGCTCAGCATGCGCGCCGTGACGAGGCCGATGCCGCTGGAAGCGCCCGTGACGATGAATTTTTTGTGGCGGAAATCGAATAGCATGGTCATCCTCAGTTTGGGTTGGCGTGGTTGATACGGTGCATCAGGGGCCGCAAGGCGGGATAGGCATCGCGGTACAGGGAAAAGGTGCGGCGGTACACCTCGCTGGCGTCCGCTTGTGGCTTGCTGCGCGGCACCAGGGTGACCCAGCCCCGCTGGGCCGCATCCTTGCTGACCAGGCCGGCACCGAGCGCCGCCAGCAAGGCCGCGCCCAGCGCCGCCTCGACGTTTTCCGCGATGGTGTAGACGGGATAGCCCGTGATGTCGGCAATGATCTGCATCCACAGGGGCGAGTGCGCGGCGCCGCCGACGACGATCAGCTTGTCGTCGAGCGCGACCGTGCCGGTGCCCCTGGCGCCCGCCTCGATATTGTGTTGCAGGGCAAAGCTCACGCCTTCAAGCACGGCGCGGTACAGATGGGCGCGGCTGTGGTACAGGCTCAGGCCCAGGAAGGCGCCGCTGGCCCTGGCGTCCCAGATGGGGCTGCGCTCGCCCATCAGATAGGGCAGGAACAGCACGCCATCGGCGCCGGGCGGTACGGCTTGCGCCTGCTCTTCCATCAGCTGGTGCGCATCGGCATGGCCCAGCCGTCTGGCCGCCTCCACGTCGGTCTGGCAAAACTCGTCGCGGAACCAGCTGACGGAGGCGCCGGCCGTGATGGCGCCGCCAAACACATACAGGTCGGACTGGCTGTTGAACACGTGCGGCATGCTGATCAGGCCGTGGCGCGCATCGACTTGCTGGTGGATATAGCCCCAGCACATGCTCGTACCGATCATCGCCACATGCTGGCCCGCGCGGCTGGCGCCGGCGGCGAAGGTGGCCACGGCCGCGTCGACCCCGCCCGCGATGACGGGCGTGCCGGCCAGCAAACCGAGCTGCTGTGCCGCCAGCGGCAGCAGGGCGCCCACCACCTCGGACGAGTCGACCAGGCGCTGCGGCATCATGCGCGCGGGGATGCCGAGTTCCTCCAGCATGGGGGCCGACCAGCTGCGCGCGGCCAGGTCGTACACGCCGCCGATATTGCCGGCCGAGCTATGGTCGACGGCCACTTCCCCCGTCAGCAGATAGTTGATGTAGCTGTTCGGCGGCAGGAAGTAGTGCGTGCGGTCCCACACCTCGGCGCGGTGGCGCTTGAGCCACAGCATCTTGGTATAGCCGTAATAGCTGTCGACGCCGTTGCCTGTCGTCGCGTACAGCCGTTCCAGATCGACGTGCTGATTGACCCATTCCACCTCGTCGGTGGCGCGCCGGTCCATCCAGATCAGGCACGGGTGCAGCGGCTGCATGGTGGCATCGACGGGAATGCCGGAGCCGCCATACAGGCTGCTCACGCAGATGGCCTTGACGTTCTGCGCCGGCACGCCGCTGGCATGCAGCACCTGCCGCACGCAGCTCACGACGGCGTCGTACCACACGGCCGGCCACTGCTCGGCCCACAGGGGACGCGGCGTGTCGACCTGGTAGCCCTGTGCATGCTGGGCCACGATGGCGCCGCCGCTGGTGACGAGCAGGGCCTTGGTGCTTTGCGTGCCGATATCGACACCGATGACGTAATCCATGCCGGTTTCCCCGTTAATGTTGCGCTGGCTTCAGCAATACCTTGATGGAATCGAGCGAGTTGGCCAGCGCGAACGCCTGCTCCCAGTCTTCCAGCGGAAAGTCGTGCGTGACGATGCCTTTCGACGTGACCAGTCCGCGCTCGAGCAGGTCGATGGCGACCGGGTAGCAATACGGTCCCAGGTGGGCGCCGCGCACGTCGAGTTCCTTGCGGTCGCCGATGATGGACCAGTCGGCGCTGGTTTCCTTGCCGAAGACGCTGAATTCGACGAAGCGGCCCAGCTTGCGGATCACATTCAAGCCCTGCGTCACGCCGGCCGGCACGCCCGTCGTCTCGATATACACGTCGCAGCCGTAGCCGTCCGTCAAGCCGTGGATGATGGCCAGCGCATCGTCGGTGGCGGGATTGATGGTGACGTGGGCGCCATATTCGCGCGCCAGCGCCAGGCGCTCCGGCACCATGTCGATCACCACCAGCTTTTTCGGCGTCTTCAGGGCGGCGATCTGCGTCATCATCAGCCCCAGCGGCCCGGCGCCGGCGATCACCACCACGTCGTCGAGCTGTACTTCGGCGCGGTTGACCGTGTGGATGGCGCACGCCATCGGCTCGATGATGGCCGCGTCTTCCAGCGAAATGCTCTCGGGAATTTTATGCACGAGGGCGGTGGGCGGGATGCGCATGTATTCGGCCATGCCGCCATCGGCCACTTCGCGCTGGAAGCCGAAGATATTGTGCACTTCGCACATCCAATATTTGCCCGATTTGCAAAAGCGGCACTTGCCGCAAGGCACGATCTGCTCGGCAATGATGCGGTCGCCCACCTTCACGCCAAAGTGTTCCTCGCCGTGCTCTCCCGCCTCGACCACGTAGCCGAAGAATTCATGGCCGGGGATCACGGGCGGCTTGACCCACGACGGCTGGCCGTCGCCGCCCCAGAACATGGCGGCGCCCGAGTGGCATTTGCAGTCGCTGGCGCAGATGCCGCAGGCGGCGATGCGGATCAGCAACTCGTTCAGGCGCGGCTTGGGGCGGCTGATCTTTTGCAGGCGGTAATCTTTCGGACCGTGGCAAACGACGGCTTGCATCTCGACTTCGGTGTACTTCATGGCAGGCTCCAGGTGGTAAAGGTGGTCAGACGGTGGTCAGGCGCGCTTGCTGCTGTTGCGGCTGATGTAAATAGCGAGCAGGATGATCACGCCCTTGATGATGTTTTGCAGGTAGGGCGAAACGCCCATCATGTTCAGGCCGTTATTCAGCACGCCGAGCATGACGGCGCCGATCAGGGTGCCGACGATGGAACCGCGCCCGCCCGTGATGGCCGTGCCGCCCATGACGACGGCGGCAATCGCGTCCAGCTCGAAGCCGATGCCGGCGTTCGGCTGGCCGCTCATCAGGCGCGAGGTCAGCACCAGGCCCGCGATGGCGGCCGTGCCGCCGCTGATGGCATACACCAGCAGCTTGTAGCGCGCCACGCGCACGCCGCTCAGGCGCGTCGCTTCCTCGTTGCCGCCGATGGCGTAGATATAGCGGCCCAGCGGCGTATGGTCGAGCAGCACATAGGCGACGAGGAAGACCAGCAGCATGGCCAGGATCGGCGTCTGCACGCCCAGCACATTGCCGCGGCCAAAGAATTCGAACCAGTCCGGCAAGTCGTTGATCGGGTAGCCGCCCGTGTACAGCAGGGCCAGTCCCCGGGCGATGCCCATGGTGGCCAGGGTGACGATAATCGGCGGCATCCTGGCGTAGGCGACAAAGAAGCCATTGCCCACGCCAAAGGCGATGCCCACGGCCAGGCCGGCCGCGATGGCCAGCCCGGGCGGCAGGCCCGCCACCATCAGGCCCGCCGTCAAAGTGCCCGTCAGCGCCATGACGGAGCCGACGGACAGGTCGATGCCGCCGCTGAGGATGGCGCACGTCATGCCGACGGCGATGATGGCGTTGATCGACACTTGCCGCGCGATATTGACCAGATTATCGCTGGAAAAGAAATGGTCGGTGGTGGCCGCCATCGCGGCCGACACCAGCAGCAGGCCCAGCAGCGGCAGGAAGGCGGGCGACTGTTTCAGCATGGCCCACAGGCGCCTGGCTGGCAGGGGAGGGGCGGCGCGGCGTGGCGCCGCGCGGGATTCAGTGTTGACCGGCTGTTGCATGGCGCATTACCTCGCTGGAGTGAATGGACGTGCCTTCCAGCATGGCCACGATGGCGCCCTGCTTGAACACGGCGACCCGGTCGCACATGCCGGTGATTTCCGGCAGTTCCGATGAAATCAAAATGATGGAATAGCCATCGCTGGTGAGGGCGCGCATCAGGCGGTAGATTTCCGCCTTGGCGCCCACGTCGATGCCGCGCGTGGGCTCGTCGAAGATGAGGATCTTGCAGTGATGGTTGAGCCAGCGGGCGATCACCACTTTCTGCTGGTTGCCGCCGCTCAGGGTGCCCACGCGCGTGCCGGGGCCGGGTGCCTTGACGCCCACCTTGGCCATCATGGCCCGCGTGGCGGCCAGCTCGGCTGGGCGGCGTACCAGGCCCGCACCCGTGTATTTCCCCAGGTTATTGATGGACATGTTTTCCGTGATGTCGAAATCGAGGATCAGCCCTTCGGTCTTGCGGCTTTCCGGCAACAGGCCTATGCCGTGGCGCAAGGCATCGGCCGGATCGCGCAGGCTGGCGCGCTTGCCATGGATGCGGATCTCCTTGTGCCAGGCCGGGTGGGCGCCCATCACGGCCAGCGCCAGTTCCGTGCGGCCGGAACCGACCAGGCCGGCAAAGCCGAGGATTTCGCCCTGCTGCAGCTGGAAGCTGTTGGCGGGGCCATTCTTGCTCAGGCGCACGTCGCGGGCGTCGAGCACGATGGCGGGCGAGGCGGGGCGCGCCGGTTTGGCGGGGAAGTTCGCTTCCAGCTTGCGCCCGACCATCATTTCCACCAGCTGGCCGATATCGGTGGCGGCCACGTCCGTCATGCCCACGTACTGGCCATCGCGCAGCACGGTGATGCGGTCGCACACGTCGAAGATCTCTTCCATGTGATGCGAAATGAAGATCATCGCCACGCCTTGCTGGCGCAGTTCGCGCATGATGGCAAACAAATGCCCCGCTTCGCTGGGTGTCAGCGTGGCCGTCGGTTCGTCGAGGATCAGGATGCGGGCATTGAGCGAAAGGGCCTTGCCGATTTCCACGAACTGCTGCTGGGCGATGCTGAGCTGGCTGACTTCGGCCGACAGGTCGATGGCGATGTTCAGGCGCGCGAAGATGGCTGCCGCTTCCTGCCGCATGGCTTTTTTCGACAGCAAGCCCAGGGCATTCGTCCGCTCGCGTCCCAGGAAGATGTTTTCCACCGCATTCAGGTAGGGCACCAGGGAAAACTCCTGGAAGATGATGGCGATGCCGGCGGCGATGGCGTCGTTGTAGCTGTGAAAATCGCAGGGCTGGCCATCGACCACGATGTTGCCCGCGTCGGGCCGGTAGATGCCGCTGAGAATTTTCATCAGGGTTGACTTGCCGGCGCCATTTTCACCGAGCAGGGCGTGGATTTCGCCCTGGCGGATGCTCAGGTTAATGTCGTTCAAGGCTTTCACGCCGGGGAAACCCTTGGTGATGTTTTGTAGCTGCAAGATCGTCTGCATGATGGGATCCGGAGTAACGGTGAAGCTCCCGCAGCCAGGCCGCGGGAGTGGGCAGGCACGGTGGCCGCTGCCCTTACCAGCTGAAGGACTTGGCGCCTGCCTTGTCCACCAGCTTGACGTCGACCGGCACTTGCGCCGGCACGTTGGCGCCCCATTTCTTTGCCATGGCGATGGCCAGCGCCAGGCGCACCTGGTCGCGCGGGTACTGGGCGGCCGTGGCGATGAACCTGGAATTGGGCTTGAGCATGGCCTTGATGGCTTCCGGCGCGCCGTCCACACTGGTCAGTTTCACGTCCTTGCCGCTCGCTTCGATGGCCGACAGCGCGCCCATGGCGCCGCCATCGTTGACGCTGAAAATGCCTTTCAGCTTGGGCTGCGCCTGCAGGATGTTTTCCGTGACCGTCAAGGCCTGGTCGCGTTCCTGCTTGCCGTTCTGGGTGCTGACGATCTTGATGCCAGGAAAGGCTGCCAGCGCATCCTTGCAGCCGCGCACCCGCTCCAGGATGGGCACGACGGGGATGCCGTCGAGGATCGCCACGTCGCCCTTGCCATCCAGACTCTTGGCCAGGTAGGTGCAGGCCAGCTGGCCCGCATTGAAATTTTTCGAGCCGACGAAGGAATCGACGGGGCCGTTGGCATTCGCATCGACGGCGACGACGATCACGCCGGCCGCCTTGGCCGACTTGACGGCCGACTGGATGCCGACCGAATCGGTGGGGTTGAGCAGCAGGATGTCGATCTTTTTCTGGATCATGTCTTCCACGTCGCTGGTCTGCTTGGCCACGTCGTGGCGCGCATCGGTGATCACCACCGTGGCGCCGATGCTGGCGGCCGCCTCTTCCAGCGCCTTTTTCATGGTGATGAAATACGGATTGTTGAGTTCCTGGAAGGACATGCCGATCTTCAGCGGCGCGGCGCTGGCGCTCACGGACAGGCTGGCGGTGCACAGGGCGGTCGTGGACAGGGCCAGCAATTTTCTTTTCAACATCATCGTCTCCTGGTTTTTAGTATGGATTTTGGGTGTCGTGGCAGCCTTGCCTTGCCTGCTGCCGGGGCATGAAGCGTGAAAAAGGGAGTCAGGTGCCTGGGGCCGCCGTTTTGAGGCCGTCGTAGCGGCGGAATTTAGACGGTGAAATGCCCTTGTGCGCGAGGAACTGGCGGTTGAAATTGGACAGATTGTTAAAGCCCACCTGATAGCAGATGTCCGTGATGCTCAAGGCGCTGTTGCTGAGCATTTCGCAGGACAGCTTGATGCGCAGCAAGTTCACATATTGCACAAAGGAAATTCCCGTGTGCTTGCTGAACGAGCGCGAGAAGGAGCTGACGTTTTGTCCGATCAGTTCCGCCAGTTCCGATTCGCGCAAGTCGGTCGACAGGTTCTTGCCGATGTAGGCCAGCGCCAGGTTGATCTTCGAGGCCATATAGCTGTGCGGATCGGGCAGGTAGCTGGGGCTGGACAGCTTGCGGCGTTCGCTGTCGTGCAGCAGCAGGTCCAGCAGCGACAGGAACAGCATGACCCGGCGGCAGCCGCGCGCTTCCAGCAAGGCCTGCATCAGGGGCCGGGCGGCGGCGCCGGCCTCCGGCGTAAACAGCAGGCCGCTGCGCGATTCGTCCAGCAGGGTCACGACCGGCTGCAATTCCGGGAAGGCGGCGATGGCCTTGGCCATGAATTCGGCCGTGAATTGCAGGATCAGGCAACGCTGTGGCACGGGCTGGTTATCGGGCAGCTCGCTGACCCAGTTATGCGGCAGGTTGGGGCCGGACATGACCAGGTTGCCCGGCTCGAAATCGCCGATATAGTCGCCGACGAAGTACTTGCCGCTGGTGTCGGTGATCAGCTGGATTTCATATTCGGGATGAAAGTGCCAGCGCACGGTGCGGTAGGGGTAGCCGTGCGACCAGGCTGTAAACGATTCATCGGCGGGCACGCGGACGACTTCGAGATCGGGTTTCATGATGTGCTCCCTCGCGCCGCTTAGCCGGTGACGGCGGGAAAAAGAGAAACAGCGCGGTGGCGGCAAAGCGTAAACGGGGCGAGGCGGATGCGTGGCATGACGTGTCTCCTGCTGGGTTACCGTGCGCTTCGACCCTGTTGCCGGCCGGGCGTGTTTTTGATTTATGGTTCCATTCTATGCAGGCGAACCCGGCGGGGCCACTCATTCCATGTGGGTATACCGATACTTTTTTTGCATTTTCCTTGCATCAGAGGAGGCGTAGTCAAATTTTGTGCATTGCGTCAAATGTTGCTGAGCAATACGCTGGCGGAAAAAGATAGCAATTGCACAAAATAGTATCGATAAAACAGGGTCTTTGACGTAGCGCCCGCCCCCGCGCCGCTTGTATGCTGGACAGGCTGGCCGCGACCGGGCCGGCGTCCCTTCACGAATACCCATGCCGGAGAGCGCCATGCGAGTACCGTATGTCTGATGTTTATTTGACGCACCTGATCAGCGATTGTGATGGCGTCCTGGTCGACAGCGAAAGCGTGACCTTGTTTTCTCTGCTCAAGCAGCTGCGCCCGTACGTGCCCGCCGATACGCCGCTGGTCGCCCTGATCCAGCCGCGTCAAGGACAGAACTTCGAGACGCTGCTGACCGGCGTGTTCCTCGAACTGGGTCTCGCGCCGCCGGCGCCGGATGTCTGCGCAGCGATCCGCCAGGGCGTCGAAACCGATTGCGACCGGCTGCAGCGGGCCGTGCCCGGCGTGCTGCGGGCGCTGGCGGCCATCAATATGCCGAAAGCGGTGGCGTCGAATAATACTGGCGCGCGCGTGCGGTCGGCACTGGAGCGGACCGGCATGGCACCGTTATTTGGCGGACGGGTGTTTACGCCGGACCTGGTAGGCCATGCCAAGCCGCATCCTGGCGTCTATCTGGCGGCAGCCGCCTCGTTTGGCGTGCCGCCGGGCCAGTGCCTGGTGCTGGAAGACAGCGTCACGGGTGTGACGGCCGCCGTGGCGGCGGGCATGACGGTATTGGGATTCATCGGCGGCGGGCATGTCGCCGCCGGCCAGGAAGCGCGCCTGAAGGCGGCCGGCGCGCTTCTTGTGTTCAATGACATGGCCAGGCTGCCGGCGCTGGTGGCCGCGGTGATGGACACCGCGGCCGTGTAAAACGCTTATGCCAGTTTGGCAAACACCTTGCGCGCGGCGGCGATGGTGGCGTCGATGACGGCATCATCGTGCTGTGCCGAGACGAAGCCCGCTTCGAAGGCGGCGGGCGCGAAGTACACGCCTTCGTCCAGCATGGCGTGGAAGAAGGCGTTGAACTTGCTGCGGTCGCCCGCCATCATTTCCGCGTAGCTGGTCGGCGGCGTGGCGCTGAAATAGATGCCGAACATGCCGCCGATGTAGTCGGCGCAGAAGACCACGCCGGCCTCTTTGGCGGCGGCGGTCAGGCCTTCGGCCAGGCGCTTGGCCGTGGCGCCCAGCTGCTCGTAGAAGCCCGGCTGCTGGATCAGTTTCAAGGTGGCCATGCCGGCAGCCACGGCGACCGGGTTGCCCGACAAGGTGCCGGCCTGGTAGACGGCGCCCAGCGGCGCCATGTTGTGCATCAGCGCCGCGCTGCCGCCGAAGGCCGCCACCGGCATGCCGCCGCCGATCACCTTGCCCAGGGCCGTGAGATCGGGCTTGATGCCGTACAGCGCCTGCGCGCCGCCCAGAGCCACGCGCAAGCCGCACATGACTTCATCGAAAATGAGCAGGGCGCCGTGCTGCGTGCACAGCTCGCGCATCGCCTGCAGGAACTCCAGCGTGGCTTTCACCAGGTTCATGTTGCCGGCCACCGGTTCGACGATGACGCAGGCGATGTCCGCGCCGAAGCTGTCGAAGGCGTCTTTCAGCTGTTCCACGTTGTTATAGTCGAGCACCAGGGTGTGTTTCACGAAGTCTTCCGGCACGCCGGCCGACGTCGGGTTGCCGAAGGTGAGCAGGCCGCTGCCCGCTTTCACCAGCAGCGAATCGGCGTGGCCGTGGTAGCAGCCTTCGAACTTGACGATCTTGTCGCGTCCCGTGGCGCCGCGCGCGAGGCGCAGGGCGCTCATGGTCGCTTCCGTGCCCGACGACACCAGGCGCACCTGCTCGATCGACGGCACCAGGCGCGTGATTTCCTCGGCCATCAGCACTTCGCCTTCCGTCGGCGCGCCGAACGACAGGCCCAGCGCGGCCGCATCCTGCACCGCTTTCACCACGTCCGGGTGGGCGTGGCCGACGATGGCCGGGCCCCAGGAGCCGATGTAGTCGATATAGCGCTTGCCATCCGCGTCCCAGAAGTAGGGGCCTTCGGCGCGCGTGATGAAGCGCGGCGTGCCACCGACGGAGCGGAAGGCGCGCACGGGCGAATTGACGCCGCCTGGCGTGGTTTTTTGTGCGCGGGCAAACAGGATGTCGTTCTGTGAAGTCGTCGTCATGATAATCGTGCCTTGAAAGTGGATCGTTGTCTGTGTCGTCTGTCTGGTCTGCTACAGAATTATTGGGCGCCGCGCTGGCGCTGCTGCCGGAACAGCCGGTTCGGCACCAGCTTGCCCATGCCGTGGCGCTGCGCGTGGGCCAGCGCGCCAGCCGTGAATTCCTGCGCCGCCACGACCACCTGCGGCACGTCGTCTTCGTTTTCCGCCAGGGCCAGCAGAGCGGTGGCCGCGGCCGACAGGGTGCTGCCGGCGCCGTTGAAGATGCCGGGCAGGTGCTGCCATTCGTCGTGGCGCACCACGCCGTCCTCGCCGAACAGGGTATTGGCGCGCAGCTTGCCTTCGCCCGTGCCAGACTTGCTGGCGTCGGCCGGCATGCCGGTGACGAGCACGTATTCGCAGCCCAGCGCCACCAGGTAGTCGACGTCGTTTTGCAGGGTGTCGTCCGGATCGGCGTCGCGCCAGGTCTCGGCCAGGCGCTCCAGTTCCACCGGCGAGAGCACCAGCAGGGTCGTTTGCGGAATCAGCAGCTGGCGCACGGCCGTCAGGATGTCTTCATCGTCCATGCCCTGTTCCGGCAGCGCCGAAATGAAGGGATCGAGGATCAGTGGCACGTTCGGATAGTCGGAGACGATTTCGGCGATGGCCGTGACGTTTTCCACGCTGCCCAGCGCGCCGATCTTGATGGCGGCCACGGACATGTCTTCCAGCAGCACGCGCGCCTGGTCGGAAACCCAGTCCGGGTCGACCGCCTGCACGTCTTCCACGCGCGCCGTATCGCTGATCAAGAGGCCCGTGGTGACGGACAGGCCATGGCAGCCGAAGGCTGAAAAGGTGGCCAGATCGGCCTGGATGCCGATCGCGCCGACCGGATCGGACACGCCGAAGCTTAATATGAGGGGAGAAGTTTGGTTTTGCACGGCGGGTAGATTAAGATACCTAATTCAGCATTTTACTTGATTGAAGGGTGGCAGAACGTGAGTAGCAACGAAACAACGCAGCAATTCCAAACGTGGATGTGTCTTATTTGCGGCTGGGTTTATGATGAAGCGGCCGGTCTGCCCGACGAAGACATCGCTCCCGGCACGCGTTGGGCCGATGTTCCGATGAACTGGACCTGCCCTGAATGCGGTGCGCGCAAGGATGATTTCGAGATGGTGGCGCTGTAATCAATCAGTTCCACGGGATGCCGCTGCCGCACGCAGGTATCGCGGCTGCCTGTGCTATCGTATGAAAGATTGTCGAATAATCACATGACGCGTCCTTTTTTGCCCGCGGCGCCGTCCGATGCCGTGGGTGCCAGCGCCACGATCCTCGTCATCGACGACAGCGCGACGATACGCAGCGCGGCCGCGAAGATACTCGGCGAGGCCGGTTATCGCGTGGTGGTGGCGGAAAACGGCTTCGCGGCCCTGGCCATGATCGCCGACTGCCAGCCGGCGCTGATCGTGTGCGACATCGTGATGCCGCGCCTGGACGGCTACCGCACCTGTGCGCTGATCAAGGCCAGCGCGGCTTTCCACGCCACGCCGGTGCTGATGCTGTCGTCGAAGGAAGGCTTGTTCGACCGCGCGCGTGGCGCCATGGCGGGCGCCAGCGCCTGCCTGGCCAAGCCGCTGGCGCGCGAGGCGCTGCTGGAGGCCGTGCGGCTGCACCTGGCCGGGCATTTTGAGTAGTGATTTATTGATTGACAACGCAGCAAGGAAGCAGATGGCCATACACACAATTCTGATCGTCGATGACTCGCCGACAGAGCGCTACTACCTGAGCGAGATGCTGGTGCGTGCCGGTTATGCCGTGTTGACGGCGCAGGACGGCGCCGACGCGCTGGCGCAACTGAAGCAGGCCAGGCCCGACCTGATCCTGATGGACGTGGTGATGCCCGGTGCGAATGGCTTCCAGATCACGCGCGCCATCGCCCGCGATCCCGAACTGCAGGACGTGCCGGTGATTATCTGCTCCAGCAAGAGCCAGGAAACGGACCGCATCTGGGGCTTGCGTCAGGGCGCGCGCGATTACCTGGTCAAGCCGGTGGTCGAAGCCGATCTGCTGGCCAAGATCGCCGCGATTTCCTGAGCATGCACACGATGCCAGGTCACGGCGTGTCCACCGCGGCTTTTCCGCCTGCCGCTGCCGCCATGTCCGTCTTCGAGGCGGGCGCGCGGCAGGGGCGCTTGCGTCAGTATCAGCTGCAATTGATCGAGCGGATACAGGCCGCGCGCAGCGGCGCGCTGGCGGCGCGCAAGGAACTGGGCGTGATGCTCGGTGGCCGGCCTTGCCTGCTCGACCTGACGCAGCTCGGTGAAATCGTCATCGCCACCGGCGTGCAGATCCAGGGCGTGCCGCTGGCGCAGGACTGGTACCTGGGCCTGGCGGCCATGCGCGGCCGCCTGACGGGTGTCGTCGACCTGGCCCGCTACATGGGCGAACCGGCCTGCGTGCCGGGCAATCACTGCCGCATCATCACCTTTTCTCCCCGCCTGGGCCTCAATTGCGCATTGCTGGTCGAACGCGTGCTCGGTTTGCGCCAGTTGCGCGCCATGCAATCGGTGCCAGTTCACGATGTGGCGCCGGGTGTGCTGCCATCGTGGGCCGCGCAGGCGCTGCGCGACAGCGAAGGGCAAGAGTGGCTGCGCCTGGACCTGGCGCAGCTGGCGCAATCGGCACGCTTCCTCGATGCCGGCTTTGGCGGCCTCGCCGTCCACAAGGATCTTTGCTGATGGGCGCCCATTCTCCCATCCTGGCGGCCGGCATGCCCGAAGCGCAGCATGCGCCGGACGCGCCGGCATCGGCGGCCGACCTGCCGCTGCGTTTGCGCGACGCGCTGGGACGGCGCAAGTCGCTGGCCAGCGCGCCGGCCGGGGACTGGAAGCTGCCGCTGATCGGCCATTTTCCACTGCAAAAGCAGCTGAGCATCCTGTCGACGCTGATGGCCCTGAGCCTGGCCGCCAGCCTGCTGTTCGTCGGACTGAACACGCGCAGCAGCAATATCGCCTCGGCGCAGACGCAACTGGCCAGCGATGCGCTGATGCATTCGCAGCGCATCGGCAAGGCCGCGCCGAACGCCGTGCAAGGCAATCCGGAAGCCTTCCGCCAGCTCGAGGAAAGCCGCAATGAACTGAGCCAGGATTTCCGCCTGATGCTGCGCGGCGGGACGTATCACGGCCGCGATATCGGCGAGTCGCGTTCCGCCCTGCTGGCGGCGGTGGCCGACGCGCGCAAGAAGTGGGCCAGCAGCGACCGCGCGGCCAGCACCATCCTGCGTCTGAAGCCGGAGTTGGGCGAATTCGACAAGACCTTGCAGCAATTGAATGGGCTGTCGCCGGCGCTGCTGGCGCAGACCGAGGAAATCGCGGCCTTGAAGGTGCAGCGCGGCGGCAATGCGCGCGACCTGGCCGTCATCGGCCGGCTGATGATGCTGAGCCAGCGCATGAGCCGCAGCGCCAGCGAGTTCCTGTCGTCCGGCAGCATCAGCTCGGAAACGGCGTTTTCGCTGGGGCGCGACACGACGTATTTCCGCGCCGCCGTCGAAGGCCTGCTCAATGGCAGCGTGACGCTGCAACTGGCGCCCACGCGCGACGCCGAACTGCGCGACCGGCTGGTGGCGCTGAAAGCCAGTTTTGACAATTACCAGAAGCTGGTGTCGTCGATACTCGACCGGCTCGATAAATTCAGTGCGGCGAAAAGCGCCGAACAGCTGATCTTCAACGAGAACGAAGACCTGCGCCAGCGCTTGACCCTGCTGCAGCAGATGTATCACGTGAACCAGGAAACCCTGGGCATCGCCTTCTGGATGATGGTCGGCGGCGTGTTGCTGACCCTGATCGCGGCGGCCGGTATCGGCAGGGTGCTGCTGCAGGACTCCGTCAACCGCACGCGCGACGCCGAGCGGCGGCGCCAGGAAGCGGAAATCCGGCGCCTGCAGTCGCAGGAAAAAGAGGAAGAGGCGAAGGCCAGGAATGAGCAGAACCAGGCGGCCATCCTGCGCCTGATGAACGAATTGCAGAAGGTGGCCGATGGCGACCTGACGGTGCAGGCCACCGTGTCGGAAGACATCACGGGCGCCATCGCCGATTCCGTCAACTACACGGTCGAGGAATTGCGCGGCCTGGTGGGCAGGGTGACGGCAACGGCGGAACAGGTGAACCGCGCCTCGACG
The DNA here is from genome assembly GCF_013372745.1 of Janthinobacterium sp. BJB401. NCBI lineage: Bacteria > Pseudomonadati > Pseudomonadota > Betaproteobacteria > Burkholderiales > Oxalobacteraceae > Janthinobacterium > Janthinobacterium sp. BJB401. The sequence goes on from NZ_JABXFH010000001.1 coordinate 162,108, forward strand.
CAGGCGCAAAGCATCTCCAGCAAACTGCTGATCGCATCGCAGCAGCAGTCGCGCGAAATCCAGGGCGTCAGCGCCACCGTCGTCAAGATGGCCAATGCGATTACCGACGTGTCGAAGTCGGCCAGCGTTTCGGCCGACGTGGCGCGCCAGTCGGTGGCGGCGGCGCAGCAGGGTTCGACGGCGGTGGAAAACGCCATCAAGGGCATGCATGAAATCCGCGAGCAGATCCAGGATACCTCCAAGCGCATCAAGCGCCTGGGCGAATCGTCGCAGGAAATCGGCGAAATCACCGAGCTCATTTCCGACATCACCGAGCAGACGAATGTGCTGGCGCTGAACGCCGCCATCCAGGCCGCATCGGCCGGCGAGGCGGGACGCGGTTTTTCCGTCGTGGCCGAGGAAGTGCAGCGCCTGGCCGAACGCTCGGCCGCCGCCGCCAAGCAGATCGGCGCACTGGTACGCACCATCCAGGCCGATACCCAGGATGCGACACGGGCGATGGAAACGTCCACGCAGGGCGTGGTCGAGGGCGCGCGCCTGTCCGACGCGGCCGGCGCGGCCTTGAACGACATCAGCCAGGTATCGAAACACCTGGCCGAACTGATCCAGGGCATCTCGTTCGCCACCGGCACGCAGGCCGGTTCGGCCAGCGGCGTGGCTTTGAATATCCAGCATATCCTGAGCGTGACGGAGCAGACCCAGGATGGCACGCAGCAAACGGCGCAATCGATCCATAAACTGTCGATGCTGGCGCAGGAACTGAAAAATTCGGTGTCGCGCTTCCGCGTCGCCGCCTGAACGCCGCGCCAGTCCAGGCGATTTCCTTACCGAGGCATGCATGAGCACACCAGATAGTCCACAGCAGTCCAAGCCGTTCGACAGCGAGCCTTTGTCGTGGGTGATGGTGGAAATCCGCGAAGCGCTGGGCCGCTCGAAAACGGCCCTGTTCGAAGCGGGTGGCCGCGAGCGCGAGGAACGCGCCACGGCCCTGCAGCATGCGCGCTCGCATTTGCACCAGGCGCATGGCGCGCTGGTGATGGTGGACGTGGCCGGCGCCAGCCTGTTGACGGACGGCGCGGAACAGGCGCTGGCGCGCTTTCGCGACGGCAGCCTCGAATACACGCTGGACCATGCGCAAGTCGTCGCCGAACTGTATCAGGCCTTGAGCGAATACCTGGAAGACCTGGTGGCCGGCACGCCGCCGCAGCCGGTGCGTTTGTTCCCCTACTACCGCGACCTGCAAAGCATGCTGGGGGCCGAGCGCATCCACCCGGCCGACCTGTTTTTCCCGCCAGCGTCGATGCTGGAAGGGCATGCCATCGCGCTGGCGGAGGCACCCCCGGCAGCCGATTATCCGGCCTGGCGCGGACGCTTTGAAAAGTCGTTGCTGCCCTTCCTGAAGGCGCAGGATGAGGCAACGCGGCGCCAGCATGCGGGCGATTTGCACGCCACCTTGACTCTGGTGGCCGATGCGCAGCAGGAAGCGCCGGCGCGCACTTTCTGGTTCGCCATGCAGGCGTTTGCCGGGCTGGCGGCCAGCGGCGAGGGCATGGGCACGCGCAACGTCAAGCAGCTGTTTGGCCTGATCAATCTGCAGTTGCGCCGCCTGGCGCAGGGCACGGCCAGCCTGCCCGAAGCGATGCTGCGCGACGCCCTGTTCTTCATCGCCGCGGCACCCGAGCCGACACCGGAGGCACGCCAGCTGCGTGCCGCCTTCGCGCTGGAAGGCATGCTGCCCGCCGACGTGGAAGCGCGGCGCTACGGCCAGGTCGACCAGGCAGCCTTGCAAGGCGCCCGCACTGCGCTGACGCAGGCGCGCGCCAGCTGGAGCCGCCTGGCGCAAGCCGACCTCGATCCAGCCTTGGGCGCCGAGTTTGAAGCGTCGCTGCAAGAAGTGGCGGCACATGCGGAGTCCCTGAAGCAGCCGGCCCTGGCCAGCCTGCTGCGCGAATGCGCGGCCGTGGCGCGGCAAGCCGTGGCCAGCGGACGCAGCGTGGCCCTGGAAAATGAAATCGGCATGGCGCTGCTGTTTGCCGACACGGGACTGGAGCAGCTGCGCCGCCTGCCCGACGATTTCGCCGGCAATGCGGAAACCATCGCCGCACGCCTGCAGGCGCTGCTGGCTGGCGAAGCGCCGCCGCCCGTCACGGCGGGCGAGCTGTCGCGCCAGATCGAACAGGGCCAGACGGTGGCCGCGCTGGCCGAGAACATGAAGACGGGCCTGCGCCAGGTGGAAAAGGTGCTCAATGCGTATTACGCGGATGCGGCGGGCGCGGGGACGGCAACCCTCGACGGCGTCGCGCCCGTGCTGGAGCAGTTGCAGCAGCAGCTGGCCGGGCTGGGACAGGAAGACGCGCGCGCCGCCGTGCTGCACGTCGATGCGGCCGTGCGGCAGCTGGCCGGCGGCGACGCCAATGCGGAAGCCCATGCCGAGGCGCTCGACGAGATCGCGCAAAATGTCAGCGCGCTGGGCTTTTTTGTCGATATGCTGGGCCGCAACGCGCAGGCGGCCAGCGGGCGTTTCCATTTCGACGCGGCCGCCGGCACCTTCCGCGCCCTGCCATTTGAAAAAGTCGCCGCCGCCGGCGCCGTACCGGTACCCTTGCTCGACCAGGCCCTGGCGCCCGCCGCGCCAGCCGGCATGGATGCCGCGCCGGCCGTGATCGATGTTGATGCGGAGATGCTCGACATTTTCATTGCCGAAGCGCGCGAAGTGCTGGCCTTTATCGACACCACCCTGGCCCTGCCGCGCGAGCAGGCCGCCAGCGGCGACCACCTGGCCATGCTGCGCCGCTCGTTCCACACCCTGAAAGGCAGCAGCCGCATGATCGGCCTGGCGCAGTTTGCCGAAGCGGCCGGCGCCATCGAACGCGTCATGAATACCTGGCTGGCCGAATCGCGCCCCGTCAGCGACGACTTGTTTACCTTGCTCAATTACGGCTGGTACCAGCTCAGCGAATGGGTGGCCGAACTGGAAGGTGGCGCGGGGCGCCAGCGCGAGGCCGGCATGCTGCTGATGGCGGCCGAGCGCGTGCGCGAAGGCGGGCCGTTCGAACTGCGCAAGCCTCGCTCGGCATCGGCATCGGCCGCGCCCGTGGCCAGCAATGGCAATGTGATCGGACTTCCCCTGGCCACGGCGCCCACGCTGCACGAAGCGCCGGACGACCACCTCAAGCACGTGGGCGAACTGCGCATCAGCCTTCCCTTGTACAACATTTACCTGGCCGAGACGGATGAATTGTTGCGCGTGCTCACGCGCGACTTCGGCGAATGGCGCCATGAGGAGCGCGCCGTCAGCGCGGAGGCGCTGCAAGCCGTGCATACCCTGGCGGGGACGTCGGGCACGGTCGGTTTTCAGTCGCTGCGCGACCTGGCGCATGCGCTCGAAACGGTGATTGAAACGGTGGTGCCGCCGCTGGCTGGCCTGCGCGCGGAACAGCACGACATGCTGGAACAGGCCACGCAGCGCATCGGGCAAATGCTGCAGGCGTTCGCGCTGGGCGACCTGGCACCCACGCAGCCGGACATGATCGAAGCGCTCAACACCCTGTGGCGCGCCTTGACGGCGCCGCCCGGCGAGAGCCAGGAAGAGCGGCTCGACGCCCTGTTTGCGGCCGCTTACGCCAGCATCGTCGGCGCGCCGGCGCAGCCTGCCGAGCCGCAGGCCGAAGTCCCGCTGCAGCAGCTCGAGACCCTGTTTGAATCGACGTATGCGAGCATCGTCGCCGACGCGCTGCAGCCGGAGGCTGCCGCGGTGCCGGCACCGGACACCGGCATTGGCGACGATCTGTTCGACGCCGGTTTTGAACACGCGCCGCCATTGGAGCATGCGGCGCCGGAAGCGCCGGCGCCCGCCATCATGCCGGCCGATGCGGCCGCGCTGCTGGCGGCGAGCGCCGGCATCAGCGATGAACTCGACCTCGATTTATTGTCCGTCTTCCTGGAAGAGGGGGCTGACCTGCTGCCGCGGATCGGCGAGGCGCTGCGCAGCTGGCAGCAGCAGCCGCACGACAGCGGCCAGGCGCAGATGCTGTTGCGCACCCTGCATACGGTCAAGGGCAGCGCGCGCATGGCCGGCGCCATGCGCCTGGGCCAGCATGCGCATGAAATCGAGACGCATATCGAAAACATGCTGCACGCGGGCACCGCCACGCCGCAGGCCTTCGAGGAATTGCTGGCCCATTACGATCATGCGCTGCACCTGTTCGAGCAGCTGCAGCAGCCCTTGCTGCCCTTGCCGGGCATGGAAGACACGCCGGCCGCCGAACCGAAGGCGGCCCTGGTGCGCGTGCGCGCCGATATCCTCGACCGCCTGGTGAACCAGGCCGGCGAAGTGTCGATCACGCGCTCCAAAATGGAAAATGAAGTCGGCGTGCTCGGTGCTTCGCTATCCGAATTTTCCGACAACCTGGCCCGCTTGCGGCGCCAGCTGCGCGAAGTGGAAATGCAGGCCGAATCGCAGATCGCCTCGCGCATGGCCGTCGGCAGCGAGCGCGATTTCGATCCGCTCGAATTCGACCGTTTTACGCGCCTGCAGGAACTCACGCGCATGATGGCCGAAAGCGTCAACGACGTGGCCTCGTTCCACGAAAACCTCAGTCACAGCGTTGATGCGGTGACGGACGACCTGGTGCTGCAGGCGCGCCTGACGCGCGAGCTGCAGCGCGACCTGATGCAGATTCGCATGGTGCCGTTTGCCAGCATCGCCGAACGCCTGTTCCGCGTGGCGCGGCAAAGCGCCAAGGAAGTCGACAAGCGCGTCAACCTCGACATCCGCGGCGGTGGCGTGGAAATCGACCGCAGCGTGCTTGAACGCATGGCCGCGCCGTTCGAGCACCTGCTGCGCAACGCCATCGTGCACGGCGTGGAGCCGCGCGACGCGCGCCTGGCCGTAGGCAAGAGCGAGACGGGCGAGCTGCTGGTGCAGGTCAGCCAGCAGGGCAATGAAGTGGCGATCGCCTTTTCCGACGATGGCGCGGGGCTGGACCTGGAACGCATCCGCGCCAAGGCGCACGGCGCCGGCCTGGTGGCGACGGACGCGCCATTGACGGACGCGCAGGCGGCCGAGCTGATTTTTACGCCCGGTTTTTCCACCGCCGACAGCCTGACGGAACTGGCCGGGCGCGGTTTCGGCATGGACATCGTGCGCTCCGAAGCGCTGGCCCTGGGCGGAAGAGTGGAAACGCAGACGCAGGCTGGCCTGGGCATGCGCTTCACCATCCACTTGCCGCTGACCCTGGCCGTCACGCAGGTGGTGCTGCTGGCGGCCAGCGGCAAGACGTATGCCCTGCCATCGGTGCTGGTGGAGCAGGTGCTGCACCTGAAAGGCGAGCAGCTGGAGCAGGTGCGGGCGGCCGGGCGCATCGAGTCGCACGGGCAGTCGCTGGCGCTGCACCACCTGTCGGCCATGCTGGGCGAGACGCCGGCGGCGCAGGCCACGCAGCGCTATGCGCCCGTGCTCCTGCTACGCAATGGCAATGACAGGCTGGCCTTGCAGGTCGATGACGTGGTGGGCAACCGCGAAGTCGTGGTCAAGCACGTGGGCCCGCAGCTGGCGCGCATGCCGGGCATCGCCGGCGCCACGGTGCTGGGCACGGGCGACATCGTGCTGATTCTGAATCCGGTGGCGCTGGCGCAGCACCTGGAGCATCATCCGGAACTGTTGTCGCAGTATGCGCTGGCCAGCAGCGCGCAGCATGCCGCTTCCAGCGCGCTGGAAGCGCCTGCCGTGCGCGTGATGGTGGTCGACGATTCGCTGACGGTGCGCCGCGTGATGCAGCGCCTGTTCGAGCGCGAAGGCTACCAGGTGCTGCTGGCCAAGGATGGCGTCGATGCGCTGGAGCAGTTGCATGCGCTGGAACCTGCCGCCATGCCGGCCCTGCTGCTGGTGGACGTGGAAATGCCGCGCATGGATGGCTTTGATTTGACGCGCAATGTGCGCAGCGATGACAAGACGCGCGCCATCCCCGTCATCATGATCACCTCGCGCAGCGCCGACAAGCACCGCGCCCATGCCTTCGAGCTGGGCGTGAATGCGTATTTCGGCAAGCCGTTCCAGGAGGACGAATTGCTGGCGGAGGTGCGGCGCTTGCAAACGCGTGACGGTTCCGAAACATCTCGGCTACCATAACAGGCCGACATCGCCAAACCAGGAAAATAATGAGCCTTCACGTCAAACTGAAAAAACTCGAAGACAAAGCCATCGTCAATGGTGAGCATGCGGTCGCCGCGGCCGCAGCCCATCTGTCGCAGGATGTCGACGCCATCGACAGGCAAATCAACCTTGTCGGGGCGCTGCACGAGGTGGGCTATCTCCAGAACTCGCTGAAGCCCTACTGGAATGCGTTCAGGGCCGATGAGCCGGCATGGATAGAACGCTGCCTGGCCAGGCTGCTCATTGCCGACCATGACTATTGGGCACTCGCCGCGCTGCTGGGATGCGATGGCCCGGCCACCATTGCCATCGCCACGGGCAAGGGTTTCAAATCCGCCGCGACAAGGCAGTACGAACGATTCGACAAGCCCGATGTCCATGTCGATACCTTGTATCTGACCGGTATGGGGAGCGTGCTGCACCCGATATTGGAAATCGGCTATGACACCAAGGACATGATCAATGTCGACGTGGGAAGGGCGCGGGCACTGAGTTTGGAAAACCAGCAATGGCAGCCGGGTGAGCCACTGGGGACGGGTGCACTATCCCTTTCCATGCAGGCGAAACTGCCGCATGGCGCCTGGCGGTCGGTCTGGACGCCGTTCACCACACCGGAAGCCGGCGGCCCTACTTGAGCACTTTGACCACTGCATAACGTTCCAGGGTCTCCTTGCGCGCCTCGTCGTGCTGCACCAGCGGTTCCGGATAATCGCGTCCCAGCACGATGTTTTTTTGCTCGAGCAGCATGCGTGGCACCAGCCAGGGCGCGTGGATTTCCTTGTCGCCCAGCGCCTTCAGTTGCGGCAGATAGCGGCGGATGAAGCGCCCGCTGGCATCGAATTTTTCCGACTGCGTGACGGGATTGAAGATGCGGAAGTAAGGCTGGGCGTCGCAGCCGGAGGACGATGCCCATTGCCAGCCGCCGTTGTTCGATGCCAGGTCGAAGTCATTGAGGTGCAGCGCGAAATACGCTTCGCCGCGGCGCCAGTCGATACCCAGGTCCTTGATCAAAAAGCAGGCCGTGACCATGCGCAGGCGGTTGTGCATATAGCCCGTCTGGTTCAGCTGCGCCATGGCCGCGTCCACCAGCGGATAGCCGGTGCGTCCCTCGCACCAGGCGGCAAACGCGGCATCGGCCTCAAGCCCCGTTTCCCAGGCGATGGCGTCGTAGGCCGGTTTGAAGGCGCCGCCTTCCACGTGCGGGTTCTGGTACAAAATCATGGCGTAGAAATCGCGCCAGATCAGTTCCGCCAGCCACACGGGCGCGCCATCGCCGCCACCGCCCCGGTCCATCAGGTCGACGATGGTGCGCACCAGGTAGCGCAGCGACACGGTGCCGAAGCGCAGATGCATGGACAGGTACGATGGTCCCTTCAGAGCGGGGAAATCGCGCGCCACGTCATAGCGGGCCACGCGCGGCAAAAAATCCTCGAACAGTTGACTGGCGCCCGACATGCCGGTGGGGATGGCCAGTTCGGCCAGGTTGCTGGCCTCGAAACCCAGCTCACCCAAAGTGGGCAGGGGCGCCGGCGTGCCAGTGCGCGGCGGCGCCAGGCTGGCCGCATGCGGTTCGATGTCGAACGGCGCCAGGCAGCCGGGTTCGGCGCGCATTTTCTTCAGCCAGGCATTTTTATACGGCGTGTAGACGGTATACGGCTTGGCCGACAGCGTCAGCACCTCATCCTTTTCAAAGATCACCTGGTCCTTGAAGCTGAACCACAGGCGCGCGTCGCGCGTGAGCGCCGCGGCCACCATGGCGTCGCGCGTGATCGCTTGCGGCTCGTAGTCGTGGTTGGCAAAGACGGCGTCGGCATTCAATTCGGTGGCCAGGCGCGGGATGGCCTCGGCCGCGTCCGCGTGCAGCACGATCAGGTCGCCGCCCAGCTGGCGCAGCTCACTGGCCAGCTCGGCCACGCTGGCATGGATGAAGTCGACGCGCCGGTCGCGGCGCGGCAGGGTTGCCAGGATGGCCGTGTCGTAGACGAAGACGCAATGCACGGCCTGGCTCTGGCGCAGGGCGTGATGCAGTGCAGCATGGTCAAATGCGCGCAGATCGCGCCGGAACCACACCAGGGAAGTCTTGATTGTCATTATTTCGCGTGTTCAGGGTCAAAGATAGGCGATTTTTTGCCGCCAACAGGGATTTATGGCCGCTCGCGTCGCGCCTTTGGCGTCGCTGCGGCGGCAATTCAGTGTAAACTACCGGGTATGTTCATGGTGCTTTATGTGCGACAGCGATTTTGCAATCAATTTTACAATTGGCATTGAAATGCGCCGGCAAGCATGGCAAATGGATCATTAATTTATAACATAACAAGAATAACGCCTGGCACCACGGTGCGCGCCGCCTAAGATTTGCGGCAGCTTGTGCCAGGCGTACGATAGCGGGGTAAGCGAGACTTGCCAGCAAGCCCACAGAGAGAGCATCGCGTATGAAAAAGAGTAAAATCGACCAGACTCTACCAGGACATCGTTTGATGCAGGGTGTGGGAGAACCGGCCGCGACCGGTTCCTCCACCCTGAATCTGGCCAACCATTTCCTCATTGCGATGCCGGCCATGCAAGACCCGATCTTCGGCGGCACGGTCGTCTACGTGTGTGAACACAATGAAAACGGCGTGCTCGGCGTCGTGATCAACAAACCCACCGACATGACCATGGAAGTGCTGTTCGACCGCATCGACCTGAAACTGGCGGCCGGCAGCGACACGCCCATCATCAATGAACCGATCATGTTCGGCGGCCCGGTGCAGGACGACCGCGGCTTCGTGCTGCATACGCCGGGCGCGCGCTATTCCTCGTCGCTGACGGTGACCGATGAAATCGCGTTTACCACGTCGATCGACGTGCTCGAAGCCGTCGCCAAGGGCGATGGCCCCGAGCGCATGCTGGTCTCGATCGGCTATTCGGGCTGGAGTCCGGGCCAGCTGGAAGACGAAATCGGCCGCAACGGCTGGCTGACGGTGGGCGCCTCGGCCGACATCCTGTTCGATTTCCCCATCGAGCAGCGCTACGTGGCGGCCATCAAGCTGCTCGGTATCGACCCTCTCATGCTGGCATCGGAAGCCGGACACGCATGAGCGGTGACGCCATCGACACCATCCTCGCCTTCGATTTCGGCTTGAAACGCATCGGCGTGGCCATCGGCAATACCATGATTTGCCAGGCCAAGCCGCTCAGCGTGATCACGGCCACGGCGAACGAGCCGAAGTTTGCCGCCATCGATAGCCTGATCAAGGAGTGGGGCGCGAGCCGCATCGTGGTGGGCTTGCCCAGTCATCCCGATGGCACGGAACACGAGATGAGCGCGCGCTGCCGCCGTTTCGCCAACCAGGTGCATGGCCGCTTCAACCTGCCGGTGGAACTGGTCGACGAGCGCTATTCCTCGGCCGTCATCGCCGCCAGGCGAGGTGAAGTCATCGACGACCGCGCCGCCGCCATCATCCTGCAACAGTATTTTGACGCGAATTATTAATCTGACCTTTTGGCCCATTCCTGAATGATCAAGAACTCCATGCCGCATCCTACGAATCCATCCCAACTCGACGCCGAGGCCCTGTACGCGGTCTTGCTGCAGCAAGTGCAGAGCGGCCTGGCGGGCATCCCCAACGTGGCCATCGTCGGCATCCATTCGGGCGGCGCCTGGCTGGCCGAACGCCTGGCGCGCGACCTGAACCTGCCTGGCCGCCTGGGCGTGCTCGATGTGTCCTTCTACCGCGACGACTTCGCCCAGAAGGGCCTGCATGCGGACGTCAAGCCGACGCAAATCAGCTTTGACGTGGCCGGCGCCACCATCCTGCTGGTCGACGACGTGCTGTACACGGGCCGCACCACGCGCGCGGCCATCAACGAATTGTTCGACTATGGCCGCCCGGCCAAGATCATGCTGGCCGCCCTGGTCGACCGCGGCGAACGCCAGCTGCCGGTGGCCGCCGATTTCGTGGCCGCCTTCACAGCCGTGCCGCCGGGCCAGGCTCTGGTCCTGAAGCAAGCCGACGATGGAAAATTCACGCTCACCATAGATACCCACCATGCTTAATCCGCAACTGAATAAACACGGCGAACTGCAACACCTGCTGACGATTGAAGGCTTGCCGAAGTCTATCGTCAACCACATTCTCGACACGGCTTCCTCGTTCGTCGGCATCTCCGACCGCGACGTGAAAAAGGTCCCGCTGATGCGCGGCAAAAGCGTTTTCAACCTGTTCTTTGAAAACTCCACGCGCACCCGAACCACCTTCGAGATCGCGTCAAAAAGGCTGTCGGCCGACGTCATCAACCTGAACATCCAGGCCTCGTCGGCCAGCAAGGGCGAGTCACTGCTCGACACCATCGACAATCTGTCGGCCATGCATGCCGACATGTTCGTCGTGCGCCACGCGCAGTCGGGCGCGCCCTACCTGATCGCCAAGCACCTGATCGACACCAAGCAGCCGCACGTCCACGTCGTCAACGCGGGCGACGGACGCCACGCGCACCCGACCCAGGGCTTGCTCGACATGTACACGATCCGTCACTACAAGAAGGATTTCACCAATCTGACGGTGGCCATCGTGGGCGACATCCTGCACAGCCGCGTGGCCCGTTCCGACATCCATGCGCTGACCACCCTGGGCGTGCCGGAAGTGCGCGCCATCGGCCCGCACACCCTGCTGCCAGGCGGCCTGGAACAGATGGGCGTGCGCACCTTCACCAACATGGATGAAGGCTTGAAAGGCGTGGACGTGATCATCATGCTGCGCCTGCAAAATGAACGCATGAGCGGCGCGCTGCTGCCGTCGGCGCAGGAGTATTTCAAGAGCTACGGCTTGACGCCCGAGCGCCTGGCGCTGGCGAAACCGGACGCCATCGTCATGCATCCGGGCCCGATGAACCGCGGCGTGGAAATCGATTCGGCCGTGGCCGACGGTCCGCAGGCGGTGATCCTGCCGCAGGTGACCTTCGGTATCGCCGTGCGCATGGCGGTGATGAGTATTTTGGCTGGTAATCAGGGCTGATAGCCCAAGGACGAGTAAGCGAGCATGACGACACTACATATCAAGAACGGCCACCTGATCGACCCTGCCAATGGCATCGATGGCTTGCAAGACCTGTTTATCGCCGACGGCAAGGTGCTGGCCGTGGGCAGCGCCCCGGCCGGCTTCACCGCCGACACCACGTTTGACGCGGCTGGCCTGGTGGTTTCCCCCGGCCTGGTTGACCTGTCCGCGCGCCTGCGCGAGCCGGGCTACGAATACAAGGCGACCCTGGAATCGGAATTGCAGGCGGCGCTGCAAGGCGGCGTGACAAGCCTGGTCTGCCCGCCCGACACCGACCCCGTGCTGGACGAGCCGGGCCTGGTGGAAATGCTGAAATACCGCGCCAAGACGCAGAACAAGGCCCACGTGCATCCGCTGGGCGCACTGACCATGGGCTTGAAAGGCAAGTCGCTGACGGAGATGGCGGAACTGACGGAAGCGGGCTGCATCGGCTTCGCGCAGGCGGAAGAGCCGATTGAAGACACGACCGTGCTGCTGCGCGCGATGCAGTACGCGAACACCTTCGGCTACACCGTCTGGCTGCGCCCGCAAGACCCGCATATCGGCCGTGGCGGCATCGCCCACAGCGGCCCGCTGGCCTCGCGCCTGGGCTTGTCCGGCGTGCCCGTGATGTCCGAAACCATCGCCCTGCACACGATTTTCGAATTGATGCGCGCCAGCCGCGCGCGCGTGCACCTGTGCCGCATTTCGTCGGCGGCCGGCCTGGAACTGATCCGCGCGGCCAAGGCCGAAGGCTTGCCCGTCACCTGCGACGTGGGCGTGCACCATGTGCACCTGACGGATGCCGACATCGGTTTCTTCGACCCGAACGCACGCGTGACGCCGCCGTTCCGCAGCCAGCGCGACCGCGATGCGATCCGCGCCGGCCTGCTTGACGGCACGGTCGACGCCATGTGCTCGGACCATACGCCGGTCGACGACGATGAAAAACTGCTGCCGTTCGGCGAAGCGTCGCCCGGCGCCACTGGCCTGGAACTGCTGCTGTCGCTGGCCCTGAAATGGGCCGACGACTATGCGCTGGCGCAGCCGCAGGCGGGCGCACGTCCGCTGGCGCGCGCCGTGGCCAAGGTCACGTCCGACGCGGCCCGTGTCGCCGGCATCCCGGCTGGCAGCCTGGCCGTGGGCGAAGCGGCCGATATCTGCGTCTTCGATCCCGCCGCGCGCTGGACCGTGTCGTCGGCCTCGCTGGCCAGCCAGGGCAAGCACACGCCTTTCCTCGGCTATGAGCTGAGCGGCATCGTCAAGGCGACCATCGTTGCCGGACGGGTGGCGTTTCAGCGTTAATTTTTTGTATCGGAGCCGTAGGTCGGATTAGCGGTACGCGTAATCCGACAAGTCCATGGCGGCTCCTGCCGGCTTACGCCGCGCCTCGCTGGCGCGGCTAAGCCGACCTACGCGGCTGTATGGATCTGCTTCCAACCTTGGTGTCATTTGAAACTTCTGCTTACCTACCGCCTCGCGCGCATCGCCATTCACCTGGGCTGCGGCATGGCCAAGAGCGCCGTGCTCTTTCCCTGGCTGGACCTGGAGGGGCGCAACCGGCGCATCCGCCGCTGGTCGACGCAGCTGCTCGACATCTGCGGCGTGCACGTGGCGCAGCCGGCAGACAGCGTGCCGGCGCTCGCCCATGCGATGGTGGTGGCGAACCACGTTTCGTGGCTCGACATCTTCGTCATCAATGCCGTCCACCCCTGCCGTTTCGTCGCCAAGGCGGAAATCCGCACCTGGCCGATCCTGGGCTGGCTGGCGGGGCGCGCTGGCACCATTTTCATTTCGCGCGGCAGCAAGCGCGATCTGCGTCTGATTTTCCAGGGCCTGGTGGATAAATTGACGGCGGGCGAACGCATCGCGTTTTTCCCCGAAGGCACGACCGCCGCGCAAGGACAGATCCTGCCGTTTCACGCCAATCTGTTCGAGGCGGCCATCGACGCGCAAGTGCCGGTGCAGCCGTTCGCGCTCGTGTATGTGGATGACAAGGGGGCCTTGCACCACGCCGTTGATTTCATCGGCGACATGAGCTTTGCGCAAAGCATGGTGGCGATCCTGAGCGGCCCGCCCATCACGGCGCGCCTGACCTGTCTGGCGCCGGTGGCGACGCTGGACGCGCACCGGCGCGAACTGGCGGCGGCAACGCAGGCGACTATCGCCGCTACGCTGCCGCTGGAGAAGGTAGCTTAATTCTTCACGTGCAGCCAGCGCGCATGCGCGGCGCGGGCCAGGTAGTCGAGGATAAAGCCTAAAATTCCGATCAGCACGATGGCGGCCATCAGCTCCGAATACGCGAGGCGGTCGCGCGTGTCGAGGATGAAGTAGCCGAGACCCGCCGACACGCCCAGCATTTCCGCCGGCACCAGCACGATCCAGATGATGCCGATGGCCAGGCGCACGCCCGTCAGAATGTCGGCCGTGATACCCGGCAAAATCACCTTGAAGACGATCTCTCTGCGCGTGGCCGACAGGCTGCGGGCCAGCAGCAGCCAGTTCGGATCGAGCCGCGCCACGCCGGCCGCCGTATTGAGCAAAATCGGCCAGACGGCCGCAAACGCCAGCAGGAAGTACACGGGCGCGTCACCGACGCCGAGCACCATCACGGCAATCGGCATCCACGACAGCGGCGAAATCATGCGCAGCAGCTGGAACAGCGGCATGGCCGCGCCGGAAAAGCTTTTCGACATGGCCACCAGCACACCGAGCGGCACGCCGATGACGATGGCCAGTCCCAAGCCCACGGCCACCCTTTGCAGGCTCAATACCACGTGCAGCCAGATATCCGCACCGCCCACCATCTCCTGGAACGCCAGCGCCGTTGGCAGCGGCGCAAAGGCGGTGGCAATCGGCGTGGATTTCTCCAGCGCCGTCACGCCCATGGACCACAATAGCAAGGCACAGGCCAGCCCCACCAGGGGCAGGCCGAACTTCGTGAACAACTTGCTTGCCATCGTCAGACCGCCACGGTTTCGCTGCGCAGCAGGTTGGCCGGCAAGCCGAAGGCGGCCGGGCCGCCGACTGCCGTGATGGCCTTGCGCACGAAGCGGTCATCGACCAGGTCGCGCGCGGCGAACTTCGGATCGAGGTTGGCCAGGAAGCGCGTATCGCCCTCGACCTTGGTGCGGCCGATGGCGCGCACCAGTTCTTCCGTGTACGAAGCAAATGGATACGGCTGGAAGTCGATGCGGCGCTGCTGCCAGTTCTTGTGCACGATCAGGCCCTGCTTTTCGTAGCCGGCGTAATCGGTGGTGGCCAGCACCTTGGTCAGCACTTGCAGCGGATGCGGCGTGTAGCGGTGCTCGCCCACGTTCGACAGCAGCTTGGCCGTGTCGACCTGGTTCGAGCGCGTCCACAGCTGCGCCTTGACGATGGCGTTGGTGACCTTTTGCGCCCATTCGGGACGCGTGTTGATGTCGCGCTCTGACAGGAAAGTGACGCAGCATGCATGGTTTTTCCACACGTCGCCCGAGAAGCGCAGGATCTTGCCGATGCCTGCGTTTTCCGCCGCCGCATTGAAGGGTTCGGCCACGATGTAGCCGGCAATCGATTTGCTGGCCAGGGCCGAGACCATTTCGGCCGGCGCCAGCACGATCAGGTTGACTTCATTCGGTTTGATGGCCGCGTTGCGCGCGCGCGTGACCGGGGTCAAGCCGTTCGAGGACAGGATTTGCTGCAGCAGGATGTTGTGGATCGAGTACCAGAAGGGAATCGCCACCGTGCGTCCGCCCAGGTCGGAAACCTTGTTGATCTCGTTGGCCACCGTCAGCGCGGAGCCGTTGACGTGGTTCCAGGCGACGACTTTCGCGGGGAACTTGGCGCCGTAGCGCACCCACAAGGTGGCCGGCGACAGCAAATGGATGACGTTGACCTGGCCGGCGACGAACGCTTCGATGATCTGCGCCCAGCTGCGGAACAGGCGCGGCGTTTCCGCCTGCAAGCCTTCCGCTTCGAACAGTTTGCGGGCGTGGGCGACGAGCAGCGGGGTGGCGTCGGTGATCGGCAGGTAGCCGATCTTGACGGGCTGGTCGTCGCCTTTCGGGCCTTGCTGGGCCATGGCGTCGCCGGCGAACAGCAGGGGCGAGGCGACGCTGGCCGTGGCCAGGGCCGACATGCGCAGGAAGTCGCGCCGCGTCAGGCCGCAGTCGCAATCGGACGAGGCGCAGATATGCAGGGGTTTGTTGTGGTCTTCGAATGTCATGGGAAAGTTCCGGTCGATTAATGGGGAGCGAAGGCAGGTGCTTGATCCTGCTTTTGCAGCGCCTGCAGGGCGTCGAGGATGTCCATCTTGAGGGCGATGACGTCGGCACTGTGGCCAATGCGTGGCTGGTCGATGGCGACGGGCCATTCGCGCACGATGTTGCCCGGCTTGCCGCCCATCAGCAAGATGCGGTCGGCCACGAGAATCGCTTCATCGATGTCGTGCGTGACCAGCAGCACGGCCGTATGCCAGCGGTGCACCACGTCGACCAGCAAGGATTGCATCTCGGCGCGCGTGATGGCGTCGAGGGCGGAAAACGGTTCGTCGGCGAACAGCAGTTCCGGTTCGCGCGCCAGCGCGCGGGCCAGGGCCACGCGCTGCGCCATGCCGCCCGACAGCGCGGACGGATACAGCTTTTCGCGGCCCTTCAAGCCCACCGCTTCGATGGCTTGCGCCACGCGTGCCTCGTGCGCTGCGCGCGTCAGCTGCGGCTGGTGCTTGAAGTCCAGGCCGAAGCCTGCGTTGCCCGTGACGTTCAGCCAGGGCAGGAGGCTTGCTTGCTGGAACACGAGGGCGCTGCGCGGATCCGGTTCGCGCATGGGCGCGTCGAGGAACTGGATCTCGCCCGTGGACGGCGGCTGCAAGCCGGCCAGCACGCGCAGAAGGCTGGATTTGCCGCAACCGCTGCCGCCCAGAAGACAGACGATTTCGCGCTTGCGCACGCCCAGCGAGACGTGCTGGAACACGGGTGCCGTACCCGGATAGGCGTAGCTCAGGTCCTGTGCCTGCAGCGCCCAATCAGTCACGCTCATGCCGACGCTCCCGCCTTGGCCGCCTGCTGGCTGTCGAACAGCTGCAAGGCCGCCTGCAATTGCGTCAGGCTGGGGGTGACGATGGGGATGAACGACGATTCGCGCCAGCGGCGGGCAAAGCCCTGCTGCTCGGCGTTCAAATAGGCGCGCCCGCCCATGGCTTGCAGCTCCAGCATCAAGGCTTGCTGCAGCACGTCGGCCAGCTGTATGCGCAGGCGGAACATGGCCGGCGCCTGCGTCCTGAAGCGGCCATCGTGCACGCCGGCCAGCAGGGTCGCGACGGCGCTTTCCAGGGTCGCTTGCAGCGCTTCGATGCGGGGCGTGAGCTGGTTGCGCGAACCGGCGGAAAGCTGCGCCGCTTTGGCCAGGCTGGCGCGCGCCAGGCCGATCGACAGGCCGCATTGCATGCCGAGGAACGAGGGGCGCACCTGCGGCAGCCAGGCCGGCGCGTTGTCGCTGATGATGTCCGCGGCGGGAATGTGCACCTGCGCCAGCTTGACGGAAGCCGTATTGCTGCCGCGCAGGGCGATCAGATCCAGGTCGTCGCTGCGTTTGACGCCTGCCGTGCCGCTGTCGAAGGCGACGATGACGGGTGGCGCGCCGTCGTCCGGCGCCACGGCGGCCGCCGCGACGAAGCCTGCCTTGCGCAAGTTCGTCACCCAGGCCAGGCCGCCGTCGACGAGCAGGCCGTCATCGTGGCGCGCGCCCGTGATTTGCAGCTGCTCGATGCCGGACAAGAATTTCATGGCGTTCGACAAACCGCTGGCGCCTGCCTGCGTGCCTGCCAGCAGGCCAGGCAAGCGGCGCTCGGCCAGCGCGCGGTTCTCGCTTTGCAGCAGGAATTCGATGAAGCAGCGCTGGCCCCAGAAGACAAAGGCGGCCGTCACCGATTGCTCGGCCACTTTGGCGATGGCGTCGATGGCGTCGCGCACGTCGCCGCCCGCGCCGCCGTGTTCCCGCGGCACGCCGATGGCCAGCAACTGGTCGCCAGCGAGTGCCGGCAAAACGGCTTCAGCCAGTTCCGACGATTGGTCGAGCTGGTCGGCATGCGTGTGCAGCCAGTGATTGAGCTGGCCCATGTCAGACGGCGCCAGGCAGGTAGGGCGTCAATTGCGGATTGACGGGCGTGCCGGCCAGGCTGTTGGAGAAATTGCACAGGGTCGCCAGGCTGATGCCCAGCACGACTTCCAGCGCCTGCTGTTCGTTGTAGCCGGCGGCCAGGAAGGCTTGATATTCGGCGTCGCTGACGGCGCCGCGCGTGGCGATGACGGCCGTGGCGAAGGCGGCGACGGCGTCGAGTTTTGCGTCGTTCGTCGGCTGGCCGTGCTGCAGGGCGCGCACCGTGTCCGGCGTCTGGCCCGCTTTTTTCAGCGAGATGGCGCTATGGCCGGCGATGCAGAAATCGCAGCCGTGGATGCGCGCGGCCGTGATCTGCACCACTTCGCGTTCCATCAGGCTCAAGCTGGCGCGCCCGTTGATGCCGGAGACGGTCAGATAGGTTTCCAGGGCCAGCGGGGCATTGGCCAGCACGCCGATCAGGTTGGGCAGGAAGCCATTGTTGGCGATGGCTTTTTCCACGAAGGGGCGGCTATCGGCCGGGGCGGTATCGAGAGTGTGCAGCGTCAGACGGGACATGGGGTACCTTGCTAAGTTGGTAAGTCACCCGGCCATTATATCGGCCATGCCGTGCACGCAACAGGCGTCAGCGTCGTCCTTTTGTGCTCGTTCGTCTTTGATTTCGCAAACCTTGATCTCAGTTTGCCAGCTGGCGCAATCGCTGGTCGCGCCGGTAGGCGCCCGGCTGCTCGCCCGTGACCCGCTTGAAGGCGCGCGTAAAGGCGGCGTGCGAGCGGTAGCCCACCAGTTCGGCCGCGCGTTCGACGGAAACGCCGTCGTGCAGGCGCCGCGCGGCGATCTTCATGCGCAGCAGGAGCAGGAACTGGGCTGGCGAATGGCCGCTGGCGCTGGCGAAATGCTTGCAGAAGCTGGCGCGCGACATGCAGGCCGCCTTGGCCATGTTCTCGATCGACCAGTCGTCGGCGGGTGCATCGAGCATGCGTTCGAGCAGCGGTGAGAATGCGGGCTGGTGCAGCAGCGACAGCAAGCCGGCCGCCACCTGCTCGCCCTGCGCCACATGGCGGATCAGGTAAAAGAACAGCAGTTCGACCAGGCGCGAGGTCAAAGGCGACGGCTGTTCCGGATCGCCGCCCGCTTCCGCCAGGATCAGGTCGAACAGCGCGGCGGCGGCGCTGAAGGCGGGCGCATCGCCGCGTATCAGCAGGTACGGCGGAAACGAGTCGACGATCAGCGCGGAGAGGGCGCCGCGAAATTGAAAGAAGCCGCAGGCCAGCGCCGTCGCCGGCTGCTCCGTGGACGCTTGCAGCGGCAGCATCGCTTGCGCGCTCACCGCCTGCAGCGGGTCGCTGTGGGGGCTGAGGAAGTGCGGCAAGTCGCGCATCAGGAAGACGCCGTCGCGCGGGCCGAGCGCAATCGGCGCCGCGCCATCGAGGTGCAGATAGCAGTGGCCATCGAGCACCAGGTGAAAGCTGCCCAGTTCCCGGCCCGCCGTGGAAGCGCGCCAGCGGCCGCAGTACTGGCCCACATGCAGGACGGCGGTGTCGAGTTCCAGGCTGCCGAGCAGCCAGCGCGCCAGTCTGTCGGTATCAGGATGCATGGGATCGCACAGGCAAAAGCGCCATCATACGGGCTGCACGCGGCAAGGCCAACGACCGATTTCGACTAAGCATATGCGCGCCATGCTTGCCATTTAGCGCTTGCCGCTGTGCTGCTGGAAGGCGGGGCAATCGACTTGCAGCAAGGAGCGGTCTTCCAGGCACACGGCCGACAGTTTTCCACCCCACACGCAGCCGCTGTCAAGGCCGATCAGGTGCTCCCGCAACTGCAGTCCCAGCGCCGACCAGTGGCCGAAGACGATGGTGTCGCCGGCGCTGCGCCGTCCCGGCACGTCGAACCACGGCAGCAGGCCGGAGCCCGGTGGCGGGCTGCCGCTCTCCTTCATCTTGAAGTCCATCACGCCGTCCGGCGTGCAAAAACGCAGCCGCGTCATGGCGTTGACGATGCAGCGCAGCCGGTCGGCGCCCTGCAGGTCGTCGCGCCAGGCGGCCGGCTCGTTGCCGTACATGGTGCGCAGGAAGGCCACCCAGCCGTCGCTGCGCAGCATGGCGGACACTTCCCCGCTCAGGGACAGGGCCTGGGCCGCGCTCCATTGCGGCAGCAAGCCCGCATGCACGAGCACGTGGCCATCGTGTTCCAGCGCCAATGGCCGCTGGCGCAGCCAGGCGAGCAACTCCTCGCGGTCGGGCGCGTCGAGGATCTCGGTCAGCGTATCGGACGCATGCTCGGGGCGGATGCCGTTGGCCACGGCCAGCAGGTGCAAGTCATGGTTGCCCAGGACGCTGTCGGCCAGGCCCTGCCGCGCCAGCGCGTAAACGTGGCGCAGGGTGGCCAGCGAGGCTGGGCCGCGATTGATCAAGTCGCCCGCGAACAGCAGGCGGTAGGGGCCATCGGCTGCCGCCTGGATCCGTTCGATCAGTTCGACGGTTTGTGCATGGCAGCCTTGCAGATCGCCGATAAAGTAAGTTTTCATATGTGCCGGGTGAAGTGAACTACGCGCCTGCATTATAAGCATGCCGGCCCATTGGCGTCGGCTGTATTGCCGGCGGTTTCCCGATTGCGAGTCTGGCCGGCGGAAGAAAATACGGGCGCCGATTATGGCCGCAGGGGGATTTAATTGGGCGGAACTTTCCGCTGTCATATATCGGTCATTATCTTGCGGCACGCCGCTCAGGCATGCCGGAATGCCATTTCATCCATGTTTATTTACCTCCACGCACGCTTCCTGCATATTCTTCATTTAATCTTAATGTTGGGCCGCCAAATAAATCGGGAGTCGTGATTCAATTGGCGATGGATTATGCAATGGTGCGCAGGTATTTATGCAATGTAGTATATTCCACGTGATTTTATTATTTAAATTAATATAAAGGATGTACCAATGGATCTGTCGACGCTGACGATGCTGGAATTGCGCAAACTGGAAGATAATGTGAAGCAGGAATTGAATGGCCGCGAGCGCGAAGACTTGAACAAGGCGCGCGAACAGATCATGGCCATCGCGCAGCAGGCGGGCATTCCGTTGAAACAGCTGATACTCGACGGTTTGCACCCGCGCACGGGCAAAGTCGCCGTGCGTTACCGCCATCCTGACAATGCGGCCGAGCAATGGACTGGCCGTGGCCGCCAGCCGCTGTGGGTCAGGCAGTGGGTGGAATCGGGCAAGTCGATCGATCTGCTGCGCGTATAATTCGGTATACTCCTGGCGCAGTGGCACGGCTGTCAGCCGCGCGCCGCGCCTTGCCAGGCTTCCCTATTTGACCCTCTTATACCGCCCACACCATGCTTCCATTGTCCAGAACGATCTTCAAGGCCTACGATATTCGCGGCATCATCGCTAAAACCCTCGATGCCAGCGTGGCTTACAAGATCGGCCAGGCCTTTGGCCAGGCCGCCCTGGCCAAGGGCGAGCAGCGGGTCGTGATCGGCCGCGATGGCCGTTTGTCGGGACCGGAATTGACGGCGGCGCTGGCGCATGGCTTGCAAGCGGCCGGCGTCGACGTGATCGACCTGGGCGTGGTGGCCACGCCGATGGTGTACTTCGGCACGAACGTGCTCGATACGCGCTCCGGCATCATGGTCACGGGCAGCCACAATCCGCCCGATTACAACGGCTTCAAGATGGTGCTGGCCGGTGAAGCGATCCACGGCGAAGCGATCCAGGCCCTGTACCACAGCATCGTCGCGCACGACGGCAGCGCCAGCGCCAAGGACGTTGCCAAACCGGGAACCTATGCCACGCACGATATCCGCGCCGCCTACCTGCAGCGCATCCTGGGCGACGTCAAGCTGGCGCGCCCGATCAAGATCGCCGTCGACTGCGGCAATGGCGTGGCCGGCGCGTTCGCGGGCGACCTGTTCCGCGGCATGGGCTGCGACGTCATCGAACTGTTCTGCGAAGTCGATGGCAATTTCCCGAACCACCACCCGGACCCGGCGCATCCGGAAAACCTGCAAGACCTGATCCGCTGCCTGGCCGAGACGGATGCGGAAATCGGCATCGCCTTCGATGGCGACGGCGACCGCCTGGGTGTGGTCACCAAGGATGGCCAGATCATCTACCCCGACCGCCAGATGATGCTGTTTGCCGCCGACGTGCTGACCCGCCACCCTGGCGCGCAGATTTTGTACGACGTGAAATGCACGCGCCACCTGGCGCCGTGGATCAGCAAACATGGCGGCGTGCCGCTGATGTACAAGACGGGCCACTCGCTGGTGAAAGCCAAGCTGCGCGAAACGGGTGCGCCGCTGGGCGGTGAAATGAGCGGCCATATCTTCTTCAAGGACCGCTGGTACGGTTTCGACGACGGCATGTATTCGGCCGCGCGCCTGCTGGAAATCCTCACGCGCGAAGCCGACCCTTCGGCCCTGCTGAACTCCCTGCCGCAGTCCGACAGCACGCCGGAACTGCACCTGGAACTGAAGGAAGGCGAGAACGTCGCGTTGATGGACATGCTGCGCCGCGACGCCGTCTTCCCCGGCAATGAACAGATCATCACCATCGACGGCTTGCGCGTGGAATACGCGGACGGCTTCGGCCTGGCCCGTTCGTCGAACACCACGCCGGTGATCGTCATGCGCTTCGAAGCGGAAACGCCGGCAGCCCTGGCGCGCATCCAGGGACAGTTCAAGAGCGTGATCCTGGCCGCCAAGCCAGACGCCGAACTGCCGTTCTGACAGCATGGCGGCTCAACCTGGCGCACAGGCGCCCTTAAAAATCCTGCTGGTGCGGGTGTCCTCGCTGGGCGACGTGCTGCATAACCTGCCGATGGTGGCGGACATCGCCCGCCATTTCCCGAACGCGACCATCGACTGGGTGGTCGAAGAGGGCTACACGAGTCTGGTGCGCCTGAACCCGCGCGTGAATACCATCTTCCCGTTCGCGCTACGGCGCTGGCGCAAGAGCCTGGGCAAGAAGGAGACGCGCGCGGAAATCGCCGCCTTCTTCCGCGGCCTGCGCCAGACGCATTACGATTATGTGTTCGATACCCAGGGCTTGCTCAAGACGGGCATCATCATGGGTGCCGCGCGCCTGGCGCCGGGCGGACAGAAGGTCGGCCTGGCCAATGGCAGCGAAGGCTCCGGCTACGAAGGCATCTCGCGCCTGTTCCACACGAAAAGCATTCCGCTCGACCCGCGCACGCATGCGGTGGCGCGCGGCCGACTGGTGGCCGGCGCGGCGCTCGGCTACGCGGTCGACACGCCGGCCGATTTCGGCTTGCCGGAAGTATCGAACAGCGAACCGCGCCCGGACTGGATGGGCGAAGCACCTTACTGCGTGTATTTCCACGGCACGGCGCGCGACGCCAAGAAATGGGCGCCGGAACACTGGATATCTCTAGGCCAGGCGCTGGCACCGATGCCGATTTTGCTGCCCTGGGGTTCGCCCAAGGAAAAGGCGGAAGCGGAAGTGCTGGCGGCCGGCCTGCCCAACGCGCGCCTGCTGCCGAAACTGTCGATCGGCGACGCCACCCTGTTGGCGCGCCACGCGGCGCTGGTGGTCGGCGTCGATACGGGCCTGACGCATATCGCCGCCGCCTTTGTGCGCCCGACGGTGGAAATCTATGCCGATTCGCCGCTGTGGAAAACGGAAGGCAACTGGTCGCCGAAAATCATCAACCTCGGCGACAAAGGCGCGCCGCCCGGCGTGCCGGAAGTGCTGGCCGCAGCGCGGCGCCTGCTGGCCGACTATCCTCCCGCCTGACTTCAACGTTAAACAAACATGCGACTTCTTTATACCCTTGCCTGGTGGCTGGCCTTGCCCCTGGTGCTGGCGCGGCTGTGGCTGCGCGGACGCCAGGAACCTGGCTACCGCCAGCACTGGGGCGAGCGCCTGGGCTGTTACGGCCGCCAGCCGACACCTCTTCCTGACACCATCTGGCTGCACGCCGTCTCCGTCGGCGAGACGCGTGCGGCCGAGCCGCTGATCGATGCGCTGCTGGCCGCCTGGCCCGCGTGCCGCATCGTCCTCACGCACATGACGCCGACGGGGCGCGCCACGGGCAAATCCCTGTTCGCCAAACACGGCGCGCGCCTCGTGCAAAGCTACCTGCCGTATGACACGGGCGCCATGCCGGCCCGTTTCATCCGCCATTTCGCGCCGCGCATCTGCATCCTGATGGAGACGGAAGTGTGGCCGAATCTGATCCACCAATGCAATCGCTACAAAGTGCCCGTGGTGCTGGCCAATGCGCGCCTGTCGCAGCGCTCGCTGGGCAAGGCGCAGAGACTGGGCAAACTCATTGCCGATGCGGCGCGCGGCATCACCCTGGTGGCGGCGCAGACGCAGGACGACGCCGATCGCGTGCGCCAGCTGGGCGTGCGGGAAGTCGTCGTCACGGGCAGCATCAAGTTCGACGTCGTCGTGCCCGAGGCGGCGCTGGCGACGGGGGCGGCGCTGCGCGCAGCCATCGGCGCACGTCCCGTGCTGCTATGCGCCAGCACGCGCGAAGGGGAAGAGCAGCTGATTCTCGATGCCTATACCCGCTCGGGCCTGCCCGCGAATGCGCTGCTGCTGATCGTGCCCCGTCATCCGCAGCGTTTCGACGAGGTGGAAAAATTGATATCGGCGCAGGGCCTGGCCGTGCAGCGCAGGTCTGGTCTGGCCAAGGGCGATGCCGTTGCCGCGGGTACGCAGGTGCTGCTGGGTGACTCGATGGGCGAGATGTTTGCGTATTACGCGGCCTGCGATTGCGCGTTCGTCGGTGGCAGCCTGCTGCCGCTGGGCGGGCAAAACCTGATCGAGCCGGCGGCGCTGGGCAAGCCCGTGCTGATCGGCCCGCACACCTTCAATTTCGCGCTGGTGACCGAGCAGGCGATCGCCACCGGCGGCGCCGCGCTGGTGGCGGACGCCGATGCGCTGATGGCGCGGGCGTCGGCCTTGCTGCAGGATCCGGTGCGTTTATTGTCGATGGGAGAAAAAGCGCTGGCGTTTGCGGCGCAGCACCGTGGGGCCACGCCGCGCACCGTCGCTGCGATCAAACCGCTGTTGGCGTGATGTATGCGCGGCCAACAATGTTGTCGGATTACGGCCTGCGGCCTAATCCGACCTACGTGACTGTAGGTTGGATTAGCTCGTAGAGCGTAATCCGACAAGCGCCTACGTAAACAGCACCGGCAACTCCTGCGAGCGCTTTCTGAGCGCCTGCTTGGCGCCGTCGTAGTCGGGATAAATCGATTCCACGGTGGCCCAGAAGCGGGGGCTGTGGTTCATTTCCAGCAGGTGCGACAGTTCGTGCGCCACCACGTAGTCGATCAGCGGCAGGGCGAAGTGGATCAAACGCCAGTTCAGGCGGATCTTGCGCTCGATGGTGCAGCTGCCCCAGCGCGTGCCGGCTGACGATAGCGATAGTGAATCGTAGCGCACCCCCAGCTTGTCCGCATACACGTCCAGGCGCGCCTCGAACAGCTGTCGCGCTTCGTGCTGGAACCAGCCCTTCACTTTTTCCTTCAATTGCTGCTCGCTGCCCGTGGGCGTGACCCATACGTGCAGCTCATTCGTCTCGCGCTGGAAGCTGGCGCGGTGGCGCGGTGCCTGGTGCAATCGCAAGGTGATCTCGCCGCCGAGGTAAGGCAGCACGGCGCCGTCGACCCAGGCCACGGGCGGGCGCTGCTGGCGCTGCACCTTGCGCTCGCCCCGTTCCAGCAGCTTCGAGACGATCCAGCCTTGCTTGGCGCGGATGGCGTTGTCGATTTCGGCCAGGGTGACGCGCTTGGGCGCCGTCACGCGCAAGCCGTTATCGTCGATCATGAAGCCGATGGAACGGCGCGTGGAGCGGCGCAGGGCGAATTCGACGAGGTGGCTGCCCAGCTGCAGCTGGCGCAATGGCGGGCCATCGGCGGTACGTGGCGGGGAGGGAAGGACAGGGCGCGCGGGAGGCGTGACAGGCGCCGGTGGCGGCGCCAGGTGAACTACAGGCTTTGCCTCCACGGGCGGCGCTGGCGGTGCCGTGGGGCGCACCGCCGGGGGCGTGCTGGTCGAGACGTCATGCGCGAACAAATCCAGTTGCTGGTCGCCGACCTTGATGGTCTTCATCTGCTGGCGCAGTGTCGGCTCCTGGATGACCGCGCTGATGCCGTCTAGCCAGCGTTGTAGGCGTGAGGCGAAATGACGCGCATTTCTGATTCTATCCAATTTTCCACCTGTTGCATCATGCTGTCCGGGGTTTGCCCTTCCGGCGAAATCGGTTTGCCTATCGAGACGGTGATCAGTCCCGGGCGTTTGAGGAATGACTGCTTGGGCCAGCACTCGCCTGAATTGTGCGCAATCGGCACCACCACGGCGCCCGTGGCAATCGCCAGACGCGTGCCGCCGCTCTTGTACTTGCCCGCCTGGCCGACGGGAATGCGGGTCCCTTCAGGGAACATGATAATCCATTGGCCATCGGCCAGGCGTCGCTTGCCATGCGCGACGACGCTCTTGAACGCATGCTTGCCCTGCTTGCGGTCGATGGGGATCATGCGCAGCAGCGCCATGGCCCAGCCGAAGAAGGGGATGTACAAAATCTCCTTCTTGAACACATACACGAGCGGGCGTGGCAGGCTGGGAAGCAAAAAGATGGTTTCCCAGGCCGACTGGTGCTTCGACAGCACGATGGCTGGCGCATCGGGGAAGTTCTCGGCGCCCTTGACTTCGTAGCGGATGCCGCAAATGACCTTGGCACACCACAGGATAAACACGTTCCAGCGCGAGGTGACCCAATAGCGCTTGTTGTAGCTCAATGGCGCGGCAAAAAAGCACACGCAGGCCCAGACGATGGTGGCCACGATCATGATGATCATGAACAGCAGGGATCGCAGGAACAGGGAAATATTACGCAATGCGGTTCTCCGAAGATTAGATGCTCAATGCCACGGCGGGCGCCGATGCCGCGGGCGCCTTGAGCAGGTGGCTGACGACGGCGGCCAGGTCGGGGAAGACCTGGGTACCAGGCGGCAGGCCACCCGTTTCGTTGGTCTTTTCGCCCTTGCCCGTCAATACCAGGTAGGGCACGCAGCCGCTGATGAAACCGGCCTGCAGGTCGCGCAGCGAATCGCCGACCGTGGGCACGCCTTTCAGGCTGGTGTTGTAGCGCTGCGAAATTTCATGGAACATGCCCGGTTTCGGCTTGCGGCAGTCGCAATTGTCCGCGCC
Source organism: Janthinobacterium sp. BJB401 (assembly GCF_013372745.1). Taxonomy (NCBI): domain Bacteria; kingdom Pseudomonadati; phylum Pseudomonadota; class Betaproteobacteria; order Burkholderiales; family Oxalobacteraceae; genus Janthinobacterium; species Janthinobacterium sp. BJB401. The sequence continues at coordinate 188,566 of NZ_JABXFH010000001.1, forward strand.
CGCGTGCGGGCAAAAGAAGATGGCGTCGATATCGGCGCCCACCTGCTGCGCCAGGGTGTGCATCTTCTGGTGGATCGCGTTGAGCACCGTCATGTCGAAATATTCGCGCGCGATGCCAGACTGGTTCGAGGCGATGACCACGCGATAGCCAGCCTGGTTCAGGCGGGCGATCGCTTCGAGCGAACCGGGTATCGGCAGCCATTCGGCAGGCGACTTGATGAAGTCCGGCGAGTCATGATTAATGACACCATCGCGGTCGAGAATAATCAGTTTCAGCGCCGGCGTGCCCATTATGCCGCCAGCTTGGAAATGTCGGCCACGCGGTTCATCATGCCGTGCAAGGACGACAGCAAGGCAAGGCGGTTGTTGCGCAGGGCGACATCCTCGGCCATCACCATCACGTCATTGAAGAAGCCATCGACGTCGTCGCGCAGCTGCGCCAGGGTTTGCAGGGTGCTGGTGAAGTCGCCCTTGGCGAAGGCCGCGTCGACTTCCGGCTGCACGCGCGAGACGGCGGCGGCGAGTTTTTTCTCCGCTTCGTCCTGCAGCAGCGCCACGTTGACGCCGCCGGCGGCGACCTGGCTCACGGCTTCCTCGTTCTTTTTCAGGATGTTCGTGATGCGCTTGTTGGCCGCTGCCAGCGAGGCGCTTTCCGGCAGGGCGGCAAACGCCTGCACGGCTTCCAGGCGCTGCACGATGTCGTCCAGGCGGTCCGGGTTTTGCGCCACGACGGCTTCGATTTCATTTGGCGAGAAGCCGCGCTCGCGCAGGATGCCGCGCAGGCGGTCCAGCATGAAGGTGGTGACATCCGCGACCGGGTCCTTGAAGCCGGGAACGGCGGCGAACTGCGCGGCCGCATCCGCCAGCAAGCCCTGGATCGACAAAGGCAAGCGTTTTTCCAGCAGCATGCGCAGCACGCCCAGCGCATGGCGGCGCAGCGCGAACGGATCCTTGTCGCCCGTCGGCGCCAGGCCGATGGACCAGATGCCGACCAGGGTTTCGAGCTTGTCGGCCAGGGCCACGGCGGTGCCGGTGCCGGTGGTTGGCAGGCTGTCGCCGGCAAAGCGCGGCTGGTAATGTTCGGAGGCGGCCAGCGCCACTTCTTCCGGTTCGCCGTCATGGCGCGCATAGTAGGTGCCCATGATGCCTTGCAGTTCGGGGAATTCGCCTACCATGTCGGTCAGCAGATCGGCCTTGGCCAGCAGGGCACCGCGTTCGGCCAGGGCGACGTCATATTGCAGCTTGGCGGCGATGGCGCCGGCCAGCGATTTGACGCGCTCTGTGCGGGCCGCTTGCGTGCCCAGCTTGTTGTGATAGACGACGTTGGCCAGCAGCGGCAGACGCGATGCCAGGGTCTTCTTCTTGTCTTGCTCGAAGAAGAACTTGGCATCGGACAGGCGCGGGCGCACGACGCGCTCGTTGCCGCCGATGATGTGCTCGGGCGTGTCCGTCTCGATGTTCGAGACGATCAAAAAGCGCGAACGCAGCTTGCCTTCACTGTCCGTTAGGGCAAAGTATTTCTGGTTCGTCTGCATGGTGAGGATCAGGCATTCCTGCGGCACGGCCAGGAATTCTTCCTCGAAGTGGCATTCATACACGACCGGCCATTCGACCAGGGCGGTGACTTCATCGAGCAGCGCTTCGGGCATCAAGACCTGGTCGGCGCCGGCCTTGTCCAGCAGCTGGGCGCGGATGCGTTCCTTGCGTTCCTCGTTGCTGGCGATGACGCTGGCGTTGAGGATCAGCGACGGCGCATAGTTTTCCGCGTGCGCGATGGTGATCGGTTCGCCATCGGTCAGGAAGCGGTGGCCCAGCGTGGTGCGGCCGGCCGCGAGGCCCAGCAGTGTCAGGGGCAGGATATTGATGCCGTGCAGGGCGATCAGGCTGTGGGCTGGGCGCACGAATTGCACGGTGGTGCCGTCCGGGCGCTGATAGCTCATCAGTTTTGGAATCGGCAGCTTGGCGGCCGACTCCGTCAATGCCGCCTGCGCGCCGGTGGCGAGCTGGCTGCCTGGCGCCGTGTAGGTGTAGAAGAAGCTTTCGGCCTTGCCGTCGGCGGCGCGTTCCAGCTCGGCCACCGTCAGCTCGGGGAAGCCCAGCGCGGCCAGTTTCTTGGCCAGCGGCGGCGTGCCGTTGCCGTTCGCGTCCAGCGCCACGGAGACGGGCAGGACTTTTTCGCGGATCGATTTGTCGGGCGAGACTTCGCGCACGTTGGTGATGGAGACGGCCAGGCGGCGCGGCGAGGCGTAGCTGGTGGCGACGCTGTCGGCTTCGAGGAAGTCGCGCGCCTTCAGGCCGTTGACGATGCCGGCCGTGAAGGCGGCGCCCAGTTTGGCCAGCGCTTTCGGCGGCAGTTCTTCGGTCAGCAGTTCGATGAGCAGTGTTTGGTTCATGGTGTTCTTGTCTGGTACGGCGGTGTATGAGCTAGGCGATCAAGCGGCGGCGGGTTGGTCTGCGGCGGGCAGCATCGGGAAACCGAGGCGCTCGCGCGAGTCGTAATACGCTTGTGCCACCAGGCGCGACAGGGTGCGCACGCGGCCGATGTAGGCGGCGCGTTCCGTCACCGAAATGGCGCCACGCGCATCTAACATATTGAAGCTGTGCGAAGCCTTCATGATTTTCTCGTAGGCGGGCAGGGTCAGTTGCAGCTCGATCAAACGCTTCGCTTCCGCTTCGTAGTTGCCGAACTGTTCGAACAGCAGGTCCGTATTCGCGTGCTCGAAGTTGTAGGTCGATTGCTCCACCTCGTTCTGGTGGAAAACGTCGCCGTAGGTCAGTTTTTTCGTGGTGCCGTTTTCTTCCCACTCCGTCCACACCAGGTCGTACACGTTTTCCACGCCTTGCAGATACATGGCCAGGCGTTCGATGCCGTAGGTGATTTCGCCCAGTACGGGCTTGCAATCGAGGCCGCCCACTTGCTGGAAGTAGGTAAATTGGGTCACTTCCATGCCGTTCAGCCAGACTTCCCAGCCCAGGCCCCAGGCGCCCAAAGTCGGGCTTTCCCAGTCGTCTTCGACGAAGCGCACGTCATTCTGCTGCAAGTCCAGGCCCAGCGCGGCCAGCGAACCCAGATACAGGTCGAGGATGTTTTCCGGCGCGGGCTTCAAGACCACCTGGTACTGGTAGTAGTGCTGCATGCGGTTCGGGTTTTCGCCATAGCGGCCATCCTTCGGGCGGCGCGACGGCTGCACATACGCGGCGCGCCACGGTTCCGGGCCAATCGCGCGCAGGAAGGTGCCGGTGTGGAAAGTGCCGGCGCCGACTTCCATGTCGTAAGGCTGGAGCAGGGCGCAACCTTGCTTGTCCCAATAGGTTTGCAAGGTCAGGATAATTTGTTGAAATGTGAGCATCGTATGAGTTCGCCGCGCGGGAGGCTGCGCTTTGTTAAGGTTTGCTTGAAGCCCGGACGCATGCTTGGCAGCGCGTCCGGGCCGGGGTTTTGCTAATTTTAGCGGTTTTTACGGGCCCACTGTGACTCTTCGGGCAATATCGGCCGCTTATTGCTGCGCGGCGCGGCCACGGCGGGCGGCGCGCGACAGCAGGAAGGCCGTCAGCAGGGCCAGCGCGGCCAGGGCCAGCACCAGTTTATTGCCGTACAGAATGTATGGCGTCATGCCGCCCATGCCTTGCACCTTGGCCGCCAGGGTGGCTTGCTGCTCCGGCGGCAGCAGGCTTTGCACCACGCCCTTGCCGTCGATGACGGCGGTGGCGCCCGTGTTCGTCGAGCGCAGCATCGGGCGGCCCGTTTCCAGGCTGCGCATCTGCGAAATCTGCAGATGCTGCGGGATGGCGATCGAGTCGCCAAACCAGGCCAGGTTCGAGATATTGAGCAGCACGGACGCCGACTGCTTGCCATGGCGGTGGGCGCTGGCCAGCTGTCCCGCGATTTCCTCGCCAAACAAATCTTCGTAGCAGATATTCGGCAGCACCAGCTGGTCGCGCACGGGCAAAGGCGCCTGGACTTCCGCGCCGCGGCCCATGTCGCCCAGCGGGATGGCCATCATGGCGACAAACCAGTGCAGGCCGGGCGGCACGAATTCGCCGAACGGCACCAGGTGGTGTTTGCGGTACTGGTAGTAGGGGCCTTCTGTGCCGTTGGGCGTGATCCCGACGGCCGCATTGTAGAAGCGCTGCTGCTCGTCGAGCACGGGCATGCCGACCAAGATCGTGCTGCCCGTCTGCTGCGAATACGCCGCCAGGCTATCCAGATAGCCGGGCGGCAGCTGGTGCGGCAGCACGGTGACGGCCGTTTCCGGCGTGGCGATCAGGTCGGCTGGCGCGCTGGTGATGGTGCTCTGGTACATCTGCAGGGCGCCCAGCACGAAGCCGGGGTCGAATTTCTGCTGCTGCGGCACGTTGCCCTGCAACAGGCGCACCGTGATCGGGCGTCCGACCGGGTGCGTCCAGGCCACGTACTGCAAGCCGATACCGGCCGCGTACAGGGCGATGACGCCGCCCAGCGCAAACCAGCGCGTGCGATGTGTCAGCAGCAGCAGAGCGCCGGCCGACAGCGCCGCCAGCCAGCCCAGGCCATACGCGCCGACGATGGGGGCAAAGCCGGCCAGCGGGCTGGCATTGTGGGCGTAACCGGTGGCCAGCCACGGGAAACCCGTAAACAGCCAGCCGCGCGTCCATTCGAACAGGGTCCAGGTGGCGGGCAATACCAGCAGGGTCATGGCGGGCAGGGACAGCACCCAGCGCTGGCGCAGCCAGGCGGCCGCGCCCATGGCCAGGGCCACGTAAATGGCCATCAGGAGGGCCAGCAGGGCCACGGCGATGGCGGCGATCGGCGCGGCCATGTCGCCATAGCGGTGCATGGAAATATACAGCCAGTGTGTGCCGGCCGCGCACCAGCCGAAGCCGTAGGCCCAGCCGATCAGCGCGCCGGCCTTGACGTTCGATGCGCGCAGCACCTGGTAGAACAGCACGCCCAGGCTGAGGATTTGCAGGGGCCAGTAGCCGAAAGGGGCGAACGCCAGCACGGCGACGGCGCCAGCGATGGCGGCAGTCAGCATGCGCGCCCACGTGCTGCGGGGCGGTTTGGCGGGGGCGTTGGGATCGACGCGTCTGAAACGCATTTACAGCACGCGCATGTCAGAGTTCCAGTTCCGGCACGTTGGGCAGGCGCTCGACGAGCAGCACGTGCACCTGGCGCGCATCGGCGCGCAGCACCTCGAAGCGCAGATTGCCCAGGTCGAAGATGTCGCCCTTGTGCGCCATGCGGCCCAGGTACTTGGAGACGAGGCCGCCGATGGTGTCGACGTCGTCGTCCACCAGGTGGCTGCCCACTTCCTCGTTGAACTGTTCTATCTCGGTCAGCGCCTTGACGCGCCAGCGGGGGCCGAACTGGCCTTCCTTGAGCGAGAGGATATTGTCCTCGGCTTCGTCAAAGTCGTATTCGTCCTCGATGTCGCCGACGATCTGTTCCAGCACGTCTTCGATGGTGATCAGGCCGGCGACGCCGCTGTACTCATCGACGACGATGGCCATGTGATTGTGGTTGGCGCGGAAATCGCGCAGCAGCACATTCAGGCGTTTCGATTCGGGGATGAAGATGGCGGGGCGCAGCATGTCACGCACGTCGAAAGTTTCTTCTGCGTAATAGCGCAGCAAGTCTTTCGCCAGCAGGATGCCGATAACCTTGTCGCGCTCGCCTTCGATCGCGGGGAAGCGCGAGTGGGCGGTGGACAGGACTTCCGGCATCCATTCCTCGATCGGCTTGCTGATGTCGATGACATCCATTTGCGAACGGGGAATCATGATGTCGCGCGCACAGAGATCCGATACCTGGAACACGCCTTCGATCATCGACAGGGCGTCGGCGTCGATCAGCTTGCGTTCATGCGCATCGTGTAGAACTTCGAGCAATTCTGCACGGTTCTCTGGCTCGGGGGAAATGAGTGCGGTCAGGCGTTCAAACAGTGACCGGTGGGGCTTGACGTCAGTTCTGACGCCACTAGGGTGCTCGGGCATAGGAGGCGTGAGCCGTTGTTGCGAAGGGATATAGGATACACCAAAAGTGGGGGAATACCGGATTTCCCCGCTTTTGATGCAAATTTAATACGTTGAAGTGCGCCGTTGCCCGACGTTTCAGGCGTCCTGGCCCAGCACGCGCGCGCGCAAGCCGGCCACGTCGGCCTGCCAGTCGGCGAAATGTTCGCTGTCCTGCCACAACTGGCGCAGTTCCGAGGTCTCGGCGGTGATCCTGTCGAAGGCCAGGCGGGCCTTCTCCAGCAGCGGCGGCGTGACTTTCTTCCTGCAGGCGGCCACCCATTCGTCCACCTCAGCCGTGGCCGGGTCGGCCTCGCCCGGCTTGCCCAAGAGGCGGGCGATCACTTCCAGCGCGGCCAGCGCCTCGGCGGCGAACGGCGCTTCCAGTTCCGCTTCCTGGCTGTCGATGACGTTGTCGAGCGTCGTCTCGACCAGTTCCAGTGTTTTATATTCGTGCAAATCCTGCGCCCAATCCATGGCGTAGTCGTTGCCGAAGGCATCAAGTGCCCAGGTGCCCATGTCCTTATTCCTTGTACGGGTCGGTGATGCCGAGTTTCGCGAGGATCTCCGTTTCCAGGCCCTCCATCTCGGCCGCTTCCTCGTCATCCATGTGGTCGTAGCCCTGCGCATGCAGCACGCCGTGCACGATCAGATGGGCCGTGTGCTCTTCCACGCTTTTCTTTTGTTCCGCCGCTTCCTTTTCCAGCACGTCCGTGCACAGGATGATGTCGGCGCGCGTCGGTTCGTCCTCGGCCAGTTCCTCGCCTTCGTTGTAGGCAAACGTCAGCACGTTGGTGGCGTAGTCCTTTTCGCGGTAGTCGCGGTTCAGGCTGCGGCCTTCTTCCGCGTCGACGAAGCGGATGGTGAATTCGGCCGGGGCGAACAGGGCCGCCTTGACCCAGCGGCGCACTTTCGGGCGCGTGATCAGGGTTTCCAGGCGGGCGTCCGGGTATTGCACGGACAAGGACAGTTTATTTTTTTCGGACATTTTTGGCGGCGGCTGGTTTGATCAGGGGGAGCAACTGGGCGGCGTCGGCGCTGGCGGCCTGCGCCGTTTCATAGGCGTCGACGATGCGCGCGACGAGCGGGTGGCGCACCACATCGGTGCTGTTAAATTGCGTAAAGCCAATGCCGCGCACGTCTTTCAGCACTTGCACGGCGTCGATCAGGCCGCTTGTCTGGCTCTTGTGCAGGTCGACTTGCGTGACGTCGCCCGTCACCACGGCCTTGCTGCCAAAGCCGATGCGCGTCAAAAACATCTTCATCTGTTCGACGGTGGTGTTTTGCGCTTCATCAAGGATGACAAAGGCGTGGTTCAGGGTGCGCCCGCGCATATAGGCCAGCGGTGCGATCTCGATCACCTGTTTTTCAAACAGTTTTTGCGTGCGGTCAAAGCCCAGCAAGTCGTACAGCGCATCGTAAAGGGGGCGCAGATACGGATCGACCTTTTGCGCCAGGTCGCCCGGCAAAAAGCCCAGGCGCTCGCCCGCTTCGACGGCGGGGCGCGTCAAAATGATGCGCTTGACGGCGTCGCGTTCGAGCGCGTCGACGGCGCAGGCGACGGCCAGGTAGGTTTTACCCGTGCCGGCCGGACCCACGCCGAAGCTGATGTCGTGTTCGAGGATGTCGCGCAAATACGCGATCTGGTGCGGCGTGCGCCCGCGCAGGTCGGAGCGCCGCGTTTTCAGCACGGGGCTGGCGATGTCCGGCTCGACGAAGGTGCTGGCGGGTGCGTTGGCGTGGTGTTCCGAGGCGGCGGACAGGCCCGCGCGCTGCTCCACCAGGGCCAGTTGCACTTCTTCCAGCGGCACGACCTTGTTGGCGATGGCGTAGAACTGTTCCAGGATTTCCACGGCGCGCGCGGCATTGCTGCCGCCGACGATGAACTTCTCGCCGCGGCGGAAGATCGTCACGTCGAGAGCGGCGGAAATCTGGCGCAGGTTTTCATCGAGGGGGCCGCACAGATGCGCCAGGCGCGTGTTGTCGAGCGGCTCGGGGATGAAGTAATGCGGCTGTATCGGGGCTTTGGTTTTCAACTGGCTCTTTTCAATGCGGGTGCGCTGGCGACGAGTTCGCCGCGCAGGGTGTAGGAATGGCTTTCGGTGATGCGCACGTCGACCAGCTGGCCGATCAATTGCAAACCGTCGGGGCCGGCGTCGAAATTGACCACGCGGTTGTTCTCCGTGCGGCCTTGCAGTTCACTGTCATCGGTGTCCTTTTTCGAACGGCCTTCGACGAGGATGGTTTGCACCGTGCCCACCATGGCCAGGCTGTACTTGCGCGTGTTGGCGTCGATGGCCGCCTGCAATTGTTGCAGCCGGGCCAGCTTGAATTCATGCGGCGTGTCGTCTTCCAGGCTGGCGGCCGGCGTGCCGGGGCGCTTGCTGAAGATGAAGCTATAGCTGTTGTCGAAACCCACGTCGGCGATCAGCTTCATCATGGCGTCGAAGTCGGCCTGGGTTTCTCCAGGGAAACCCACGATGAAGTCCGACGAAATGGCCATGTTCGGGCGCACGGCGCGGATGCGGCGGATGATGGACTTGTATTCGAGGCCCGTGTAGCCGCGCTTCATGGCGCCGAGGATCTTGTCGGAACCGTGCTGCGCCGGCAGGTATAAATGGTCGACCAGTTGCGGGATCTTCGCGTAGGCGTCGATCAGGCGCTGCGTGAATTCCTTCGGGTGGCTGGTGACGAAGCGCATGCGTTCGATGCCGGGGATATCGGCCACGTATTCGAGCAGCAGGGCGAAGTCGGCGATGTCTCCGCCTTCCATCGCACCCCGGTAGGCGTTCACGTTTTGCCCCAGCAGCGTGATTTCCTTGACGCCCTGGGCGGCCAGGCCCGCCACTTCCGTCAGCACGTCCTCGAAGCGGCGCGACACTTCCTCGCCGCGCGTGTAGGGCACGACGCAGTAGCTGCAATATTTGCTGCAGCCTTCCATGATGGAAACGAACGCCGAAGCGCCTTCCACCTTGGCTGGCGGCATGTGATCGAACTTTTCAATCTCCGGGAAGCTGATGTCCACCTGCGAGGCGCCGCTGGAGCGGCGCAGTTCGATCATCTGCGGCAGGCGGTGCAGGGTCTGCGGGCCGAAGACCATGTCGACATACGGCGCGCGCTTGACGATGGCGTCGCCTTCCTGCGACGCCACGCAGCCGCCCACGCCGATCAGCAGGTGCGGCTTGGCCAGTTTCAGCTCGCGCAGACGGCCCAGGTCGGAAAACACTTTTTCCTGCGCCTTTTCGCGCACTGAGCAGGTGTTGAGCAGGATCACATCGGCGTCTTCCGGCGTGTCGGTGCGCACCAGGCCATCGGAGGCGCCCAGCACGTCGGCCATCTTGTCCGAGTCGTACTCGTTCATCTGGCAGCCGAAGGTTTTAATGAATACTTTTTTCTGCATGGCGTCGGGCGCTTATCGGTAAGTGTGGCGGCAAACAAGATGGTTGGGCAGGATGCTGCAGCGCAGGGGGCCGCTCAGGGTGGGGCGCGGTGGATGACCGGCCGGGCGCCTCTGGCTGCCCGGTGGCAGGCTCGCTGCAAGTTCAGGCCATAGTTTAGCGTAAATCGCCGGGGCGGGCCATGTTGTGCTTACCTTGCCGACAAGGTTGCCGCCTGTATATGCGCCCATTTTCAGTAATGCCTAAAAGCATTTATTGCCGTACAACACCATTGATTTGTAACAAGTTGCTGCAAAGCCTTGTGTGCGCCCGCTGGCATCCTAATGTGTTGAAATAGCATCGTTGCCAAGCCAACCAGCAGCTTGATTGATATTTAACAATCAGGAAGTTTGCGCGAGGCGCAGATGCTGCGTGATTGGGCTAGTATATTGTCTTATATGCAATTCATTTCAGAGAATTGCACTTGCTTTTAGTGTCTTTACTCACGCGGCAAGCTGCGTACCCTGGCTGGGCGTGGCTGTGCAGGTCCTGTGCAGGCAGTGCGATAAGGAGGGGAGGCTGAATCCGATGGAAAGACGTTTATTTAATTAAACACTCTAAGCCAGCCTTAAGTTCGAATCGGCATTATTTTCTACATTCACCAGACGAGGAAAAATCATGGCACATCATGCATTAGCATCGCAAGAGAGTTACAACCCGAACCACCTGCTGGATATTCTGCTGAGCAAGATGCAGCTGAAAAACGATGCAGCCCTGTCGCGTCTGCTGGAAGTGGCGCCACCCGTCATCAGCAAGATCCGCCACCACCGCTTGCCGGTCGGCGCCTCGCTGCTGATCCGCATGCACGAAGTGACGGGCATGAGCATCCGTGACCTGCGCGACCTGATGGGCGACCGCCGCACCAAGTATCGTTTGTCCGACGCCCAGGGCCGTCCAAAAGCGGAAGACCGCGGCGATGCGCAAGAATCGAATTACGCGCACTGATGTGGCGGTTGCACGCTGACTGTGCCGCTTGCGTAGCTGCTGGCGGCAACAGGCTGGCGTGGACCGGGCAGCATGGACGTACCGTACTACCCCTAACGGCTTTCGCCTCGCAGCGAGAGCCGTTTGCGTTTGCGCCAGTGTTTAGCTCAACAGCGCCGAGGTGATTTCATCGTAGCGCAGCTCCGTTTCGCGGAACAGCTGCAGATACGTGTCTTCGCCCAGGCCCAGCGCATCCCAGGCCACCGGCGAGACGCGCGGCACCATGTCGTCGCCCGCCTGCGCCAGGTCGAGCGCGCACACAATCGCATTGGCCACGTGGATCAACGATGCGAGGAAGCCTGCCCCCGGCGTTTCCGGCTGCAGGTAGTTGCCCAGCGCCAGGCGCATGGTGTCGGAAAAATTCCAGTGCTCGGCCAGCGCCACGCCAGCCTGCACGTGATCCACGCCCAGCACGGTCTGCTCCGCTTCGAGCAGGCTGCAATCGTGCGCCGCCTGGTACGCGATGACTTGCGCATAGTGCGCGGGAAAGCTGCTGACCAGCACCAGGCGGCCGATGTTGTGCAGCAAGCCGGCCGTGAAGGCGTAGTCCTGGTTGAAGCGGATCTGCCGCGCCAGCACCTTGGCGCAAGCGGCCGTGGCCACCGAATGGCGCCAGAAAGCCTTGTCGTCGAAACCGGGGCAGCGTCCTTCCGGGAAGCAACCCGTGATGGCGGCCGACGTGATCAGGCTGCGCGTCGTCTGGAAGCCCAGGTACGTGATCGCCTGCTGAATGGTGGTGGCTTTGACTTGCAAGCCATATTGCGAGGAGTTGGCCAGGCGCAGGGTTTTTGCCGTCAGCGCCTGGTCGTACGACACTTTTTTGGCCAGCACGGAAATATCGACGTCTTCCTGGTCGATGCTGTTGAGCAGTTCCATCACGACGGCGGGCAGCGAGGGCAGATCGTCGAGGTGGGCGACGATGTCGTCGAGCGTCAGCTGGGTGCTCATGCGGCCTCTCCCGTGCCCAGGCGGTAAGCCGTGACATAGGCGCGCAGCAAGGTGGTGGCCGCGTCCAGGGGATCCTCGGGGTCATGCTTGCGGAACAGGTAGGCCAGCCGTTCACTGTCGGCCGCCTGTTGCGCGGCGATTTCTTCGGGTGACGGTGGCGGCGCCTGGATCGGCAGCATGTCGATGTTGTGGCGCGGCATCAGGGCCAGCATGTTTTCCGTGAGTACCGCGCCTTGCGGCAGCAGCACTTGTCCATGCGCATCGAGCAAGACATCCGACAAGACCATGCCAGGACGAACTTGTTCCAGGGGTAGATGTTGATGCATGACCGCCATGACGACTCCTTAGATGATTGCGGGATATTACCATTGCCATGACGCAATGTCTCAACCTGTATCAAGGCCCTGAGGAAAACGGCATTGCTGTAAATCTTGCCAATAAGTATGTCATACCGTACATTTGATTCAGGCTGTTGTCCGCTGACGTCTGTGCGCCCGCGCCGCGGGCTGGCGGCCTGGCACGGGGAGTATTGATCGATGGTGAGTATCCAAGTCCGGCTGACCCTGCTTTTTGTCGTGATCGTCACCCTGGTGCTGGGCATTTCGGGTACCTATACCCAATATACACTGAGCCAGGAACTCGAATCGGGCAGCGCGCGCTTGCGCAGCGGCGTGCTGACGCGCTTGCAGACGAGCTTGCCTTCGGCCCTGTGGGACCTCGACAAATCCAAGGTTGACAGCATCGTCGCAGCCGAAATGCTGCCGCCGGAACTGGTTGGCATCCGCGTCTACGACGCTTCCGTCGGCCTGTTCGCGGGCGAAGTGCGCGACGCGGCCGGCACCCTGGTGCCCTTGAGCGCCGACGTGGCCATGGGCGGCACGCCCGTCGAGGCACCGCTGGTGTTCCGCGACGCCGTGGCCGCGGCCACGGGCGGCAAGCCGGTGATCGTCGGCAAGGTCATCGTCAATTTCAGCCGCGCCCAGATCGATGCGGCCCTGCGCGGCGAAGTGCGGCGCAAGGTGCTGGAAGTGTTGCTGCTTGACATCATTTTGGTGGGCGCCCTGGCGCTGAGCCTGCGCATCGTCTTTGGTCCCTTGAAACAGTTGCGCGACGGCTTGTTCGACCTGGCCACGCGCGGCAGCGACGAGGTTGAAGAGCTGCCGGAAAACCGGCGCGACGAACTGGGCGACGTGATCCGCGGCTTCAATGCCGTGCAGCGCAAGCTCAAGTCCATCATCGAGGGCAGCCGCGAGGCGGAAGACATGGCGCGCCGCTCGCAGCAGGCAACGGCGCAGGCCATGGACGAGCTGCGCCGCGCGCAGGAATCGTTGCTGCAGTCGGAACGCCTGGCCTCGCTGGGCAGCCTGGTGGCTGGCGTGGCGCATGAAATCAACACCCCGGTCGGCATCGCGCTGACCAGTGCCTCGGTGCTGAAGGAAGCGACCGATGAGATCAGTGCGGCGGTGGCCGGCGGCAGCGTGAAGAAGACCGATATCGTGCGCTACCTGGAAACGGCCGGCGAGAGTGCGCGCCTGATCATGAACAATGCCTACCGCGCCGCGCACCTGATCCACAGTTTCAAGCAGATCGCCGTCGACCAGGTCAGCGAGGCGCGCCGTTTATTTGAATTGCGCGACTATATTGGCGAGGTGATCTCGAGCCTGCAGCCGACCCTGAAAAAGACGCGCATCCGCATCGATATCGATTGCCCGCCCGGCATCATGCTCGACAGCTATCCGGGCGCGCTGGCGCAGGTGCTGACCAACCTGGTCCTGAACTGCGTCGAGCACGCCTTTGATGCGGACACGGACGGCCATATCCATATCGGCGTGCATGGCGACAAGGACTGGATCGCCATGCAGGTGCGCGACAACGGCCGCGGCATCGCGCCCGACATGCTCGACCGCGTGTTCGATCCGTTTGTCACCACGCGGCGCGGACAGGGCGGCACGGGCCTGGGCTTGAATATCGTATTCAACTTGATTGCCAAGCAGTTTGGCGGCACCATCACGGTCAGCAGCACCTTGGGGCAGGGCGCGATGTTCCTGCTGCGCTTGCCCAAGGTGACGCCATTGCCGGAAGGCGCCGCCAGCGTGCCGGCCGGCCAGGCATAGGCAAGGAGACAAGACATGGCACAGATGGAAAACAGTCAGCAAGTGGCGCTTTTGCGCGGCATCAATGTGGGCCGCGCCAAGCGCGTGGCCATGGCCGACTTGCGCAAGCTGCTGGGCGACCTGGGTTTTGCGCAGGCGCGCACCGTCCTCAACAGCGGTAACGTCGTGTATGACGGCGGCAAGGTCGCGCCGGCCGATGCCGCTGCCCGCATCGAGGAAGCGCTGGTGCTGAAGCTGGGCGTGGCGGCCAGGGTGACGGTGCTGTCGGCCAGCCAGTTTGCCGAACTGATCGAACAAAACACGTTGGCGCCTGCGGCCGATGCGGCCCGTCTGCTGACCCTGGTGCTGAACAATCCGGCCGACATGCAGCGCCTGGCGCCCTTGCTGCAGCGGCCGTGGCAGCCGGAAGCGCTGGCGCTGGGCCAATGGGCCGCGTATGCCTGGTGTCCCGATGGCGTGCTGGCCAGCAAGGTGGTGGCGGCGCTCGGTGTGCTGCTGGGCGATGGCGTCACCTCGCGCAACTGGGCCACCATGCAAAAATTACAGGCGCTGCTGAACGGGCCGGAGGCGGCAGCCACATCTGCCAAGGAGCACTGATGTCTACCATCGAGACGCCATGAACTGGGATATCGTCAAGGGCGTGCTGATCCTGCTGCTTGCCGTCAGCGCCCTGGGCACGGCCTTCGTGCTCATTTCCGCCTCGGGCACGGACAAGGCGGCCTGCATCGCGCGCGCCCTGAAGTCAGGCATTCCTGTCGGGAATATCGAAAGAGTCTGCCGTTTGCTGGACAAGTGAGGCCGGACGATTGACGTGGTCAAAAAAATTCCGCACAAGGCGGAATTTTTTTAAGGCAGCGGCATCGGCCGCCGCAATAAGCTCAGCTATCGAATTTTTCCTGTTTTTCACCGTGCATGCTAAAGGCCAGCAAGCCCAGTCCCACCAGCAACATCGAGACCATGCTCGCTTCGGGCACGGGCGGCGGCACGTTCGCCTGCTGTACCGCCGGGATGGTGGCCGCGGGCGGCGGCAGTGCGCCCTGGCGCGCACCGGCGCTGCGCCAGCGCGGGGTGGCATTGAGCGTCGAGTCCTGCGCCAGCAGGCGCGCATACGGCAAGTCCGGTGTTTCCCAGCCGGGATTGTCCGCCGTGCTGGTGAAACCGAGACTGTCGTCGCTCACGACAGGCGCGCGTGCCGTGGGCGGGGAACTATCGCTGGCCGCCACATTGCCGGCACACGCCGACAGCGCCAGCATGGCCATGCATAGCGGCTCAAGTATCTTCATCTTTGACTCCCTGGTTCACCGTGCGGTGCGGCCGAAACCGGCCTGCGCCTGGACGGACAATTCGCCTGTACGGGGGCGTATCACGATTTTTCTGATGAGGCCTTATTACAGCACAAATCGTGTCAATTTTGCTACGTATATTTGCATTAAATTACGAATATTTATCATTTTGATAGCGCGCAGGCTATCGCTGCCGCACACTTGGCATGAGCACGCTATCGCTGAAAAACACTGTTGTTTTTTTGTGCGAATCGCCAGCACGAAAACAATATATTGATTAGTATATTGTTTATCGCACGATGTTCAATATGACCGCCTGTGGGAGGGCAAGATGGAGACAGTTGCAACACAACATGCCGAATACAACCTCGACGCTATGCGTGGCTCGGCCTACAAGGCCAGCTCGCTGCTCAAGGCCATGGGCAATGCCGACCGTTTGATGCTGCTGTGCCAGCTGTCGCAGGGCGAGCATTGCGTCAGCGACCTCGAACAGAAAGTGGGCATCGGCCAGCCGACCCTGTCGCAGCAGCTGGGCGTGCTGCGCGAAGAGATGCTGGTGGCCACGCGGCGCGACGGCAAGCAGATTTATTACCGCGTCGCCAGCGCGCCCGTGCTGGCCGTGCTGCAAGTGCTGTACGCGCAATTTTGCGCGCCGCGCCCCACCTTCAACGACGAAGCGGACTGATACTGCCATGAACATAGCCTGGCAGCACTTCACGCCGTGGGCCTCGCTGGCCGGCGGCATGCTGATCGGTCTGGCGGCGGCCCTGCTGATTCTGTTCAATGGCCGCATCGCCGGCATCAGCGGCATTGTCGGCGGCTTGCTGCGCCCGCGCAGCGGCGACCTGGGCTGGCGTATCGCCTTTCTTGCCGGCCTGATCGGCACGCCCCTGCTGTACCAGCTGTGGCAAGCCTTGCCGCCCGTACAGATCGACGCGGGCACGCCGGCCCTGATCGTGGCGGGCCTGCTGGTGGGCGTGGGTGTGCGCTATGGCGCCGGCTGCACCAGCGGCCACGGCGTGTGCGGCCTGTCGCGCCTGTCTGCGCGTTCGCTGGCGGCCACTTGCGCCTTCATGGCGGCAGGTTTTCTCACCGTCTATCTGTTGCGACACTTATGAGCAAGCTGATTCTTTCCCTGTTGAGCGGCCTCGTCTTTGGTGTGGGCCTGATCGTCTCTGGCATGAGCAACCCGGCCAAGGTGCTCGCTTTCCTCGATCTGGCCGGCGCCTGGGACCCGTCGCTGGCGCTGGTGATGGGTGGCGCCATCGGCGTGGCCTTGCCCGCCTTCTGGCTGGCGCGGCGGCGCGCCAGGTCGCTGTTGGGTGTAGCCATGCAATTGCCGGCATCGCGGCGCATCGACCGGCGCTTGCTGCTGGGCAGCCTGGCCTTTGGCGCGGGCTGGGGCATCGCCGGTTTTTGTCCTGGCCCCGCCCTCGTGTCCCTGCTGGCGGGTCAGCCGAAGGCGTGGCTGTTTGTGGGCGCCATGCTGGCAGGTATGGCCGTGTTTGAAGTGCTGGAGCGCCGCAAGCTGCCCGCGCCGGCCTGAGACGGTACAATCTGGCGCATCGCCACTTTGGATACCGCTTACATGACAACCGTGATTTTCCGCGCCGGCGCGCGCGCCGCCCTGCTGTGTAGCGTGCTGGCCCTGGCCGCCTGCGGCAGCTTGCTGAAGAAGTCAGCGCCGCCCGCTCCCGCGCCCGTGGCCGACACCTTGCCCAATCCGCAAGTGCTGCTGCTCGGTGAAGTCCATGACAATGCGCAAGGCCAGCGCCTGCGCGTGGAAGAATTGCGCCGCCGCCTGGCGGCCGGCTGGCGTCCCGTGATTGTCATGGAACAGTTCGACCGCGACAACCAGGACTTGCTGACGCGCGCCGCGCGCGATTGCGCCGACCCCGATTGCATCATCCGCGTGATGGAACAGCCGCGCTGGGACTGGAGCTTGTACCGCCCGGTGCTGGACCTCGTCATCAGCTACCAGCTGACCCTGGTTGCCGGCAATCTGTCGCCGGCCGATGCCTCGCGCATCGTACGCGACGGCATCCAGTGGTCCATGCCGCCCGCCATGGTGGCCACCTACCTGGCTACGCCCGTGCCGGCAGACATTTTGGATGGGCAACAGAAGGAAGTCCAGGCGGCCCGCTGCAATATGCTGCCCGACATGATGGTGGGTGGCGTCGTCAACGCCCAGGTGGCGCGCGATATCTGGATGGCCAAGCTGATCCGCGACCAGGCGCCGCGCGACGTGGTGCTGATCGCCGGCAACGAGCATGTGCGCAAGGACATCGGCGTGCCCCGCTGGCTGAAACTGGCCGACCCGCAGCTGAACGTGCGCAGCATCGGCTACCTGGAACAGGGTGGCAGCGGTTTCAAGGGCACGTTTGACCTGACGCAAACGATGCCGGCGCAGCCGCGCCCCGACCCGTGCCTGAAGTTTAAAAAATAAGATTTATAAAGTAAACGCTACTGCTGCACCCGCACCAGCGCGCTGACCCGGCTTGCCGTATCGAGCAGTTTCGGCAAGCTGTGTTCCAGCAGGTGCGCCACGGACGGCCCCGCCGTCTGGCCGCTGACGTTGATTGCCGCCACCACTTTGCCGGCCCGGTCGAACACGGGCGCGGCCAGGGCGATCAAGCCTTGCTCCAGCTCTTCCTGCACCAGGCACCAGCCCTGGCGCCGCACTTGCGCGATCTCTTCCATCAAGACGTCGATATCGACCTTGGTTGCCGGCGTGATTTTCAGCAGCGCCATCTTCGACAGCCGTTCACGCAGCACGTCGGGCGCCAGGCCCGATAGCAACACTCTGCCCATCGAGGTGCAGTAGGCGGGCAGGCGGCTGCCGATGCCCAGGTTGATCGACATGGTGCGGTGCGCGGACAGGCGCACGACATACACGATGTCGTCGCCGTCGAGCACGGTGGCCGAGCACGACTGGCGCAAGGTCTGCATCAATTCTTCCAGCAGCGGCTGCGCCTGCGTCCACACGGGCAGGGACGATAGATACGCATAACCGAGGTCGAGCACCTTGGGCGTCAAACGGAACAGCCGCCCGTCCGCTTCCACATAACCGAGATGCAGCAAGGTGAGCAGGATGCGCCGCGCGCCCGCGCGCGTCAGCTGCGCCCGTTCCGCCACTTCGCTCAAGGTCTGTTGCGGCGCGTCCGCGCCAAAGCTGCGCAGCACGGCCAGGCCCCGTGCAAACGATTGCACATAGCTGTCGCCAGGGCGGGGCGCGCCGTCCGCATCGACGGTTTCTTCGGTAGCAAGGGAGGTGCTGCTGCGTGCGGTCATGGCAATTCCAATGGATCAAGGTGGCAATTATAGCCATGGCGCTGGCGAAAACGGCAAATTGACAAGCGCCCCGATCAGGCATATTCTCACGAATAAGTTCTAAATACGAATATTTGTTCGTTATACGAACAAATGGCCGATGAGTTTGATGTGAAGGAGACCGCAATGATCGACAAACTGCGTTCCAGCGTGCTTGATGCGCTGGCCGATATCCACGATGGCGCCACCGTCATGATTGGCGGCTTTGGCGGCGCGGGCCAGCCGGCCGAGCTGATCGACGGCTTGATCGCCCAGGGCGCGCGCGACCTCGTCATCGTCAACAATAATGCGGGCAACGGCGACACGGGCCTGGCCGCCCTGCTGAAAAACGGGCAAGTGCGCAAGATCATCTGCTCGTTCCCGCGCCAGGCCGATTCCCACGTCTTCGATGCCTTGTACCGCGCGGGCAAGCTGGAGCTGGAGCTGGTGCCGCAGGGCAATCTGGCCGAGCGCATCCGCGCCGCCGGCGCCGGCATCGGCGGCTTTTTCACGCCCACGGGCTATGGCACGGACTTGGCCAAGGGCAAGGAAACGCGCGAGATCGATGGCCGCATGTATGTGTTCGAGTCACCGATCCACGCCGATTTCGCGCTGATCAAGGCGGAGCAGGGCGACCGCTGGGGCAACCTGACTTACCGCAAGACGGCGCGCAACTTCGGCCCCATCATGGCCATGGCCGCGAAAGTCAGCATTGCTTCCGTGCACGAGGTGCTTGACTTGGGCAGCATCGATCCCGAGCACGTCATCACGCCGGGGCTGTTCGTGCAGCGCCTCGTGCAAGTGCCGCGCACGGCCACCGGCCCCGCCGGCTTCAAAGCTGCCTGAGGAGTAACAAATGAATAAATGGAATCGAGATCAAATGGCGGCCCGTGTGGCGGCCGACATCCATGAGGGCAGTGTCGTCAACCTCGGCATCGGCTTGCCGACCTTTGTGGCGAACCACTTGCCGGCTGGCGCCGACATCATCCTGCACAGCGAAAACGGCGTCATCGGCATGGGCCCCGCGCCAGCGCCGGGCGAGGAAGACTACGACCTGATCAACGCGGGCAAGCAGCCCGTCACCTTGCTGCCCGGTGGCAGCTATTTCCACCATGCCGACAGCTTCGCCATGATGCGCGGCGGCCACCTGGACATTTGCGTGCTGGGCGCGTTTCAAGTATCCGCCACGGGCGACCTGGCCAACTGGCACACGGGCGCGCCAGACGCCATTCCCGCCGTGGGCGGGGCCATGGACCTGGCCATCGGCGCGAAAAAAACCTGGGTCATGATGGAATTGCTGACCAAGACGGGTGAAAGCAAGCTGGTGCAGGCCTGCACTTATCCGCTGACGGGCATCGGCTGCGTCAGCCGCATCTACAGCGACCTGGCCGTGCTTGACCTGGGGCCAAATGGCGCCACGGTCGTCGAACTGGCCGATGGTTTGAGTTTTGAACAGCTGCAAGCGTTGACGGCCGTGCCGCTGACGGACGGACGTTAGTTCAGCATCAATACGTCACCATCAATACGCAACACAATTTCTTGGAGGAAAGAACATGACCCACGCATACATTTGCGACGCGCAGCGTACGCCGTTCGGCCGCTACGGCGGTGGACTCGCTGGCGTGCGCGCCGACGACCTGGGCGCCGTGCCCATCCGTGCCTTGATGGCGCGCAATCCCGAGGTGGACTGGACTTTTGTTACCGACGTGCTGTACGGCTGCGCCAACCAGGCGGGCGAGGACAACCGCAACGTGGCGCGTATGGCGGCCCTGCTGGCCGGCCTGCCCGACAGCGTGCCGGGCGCCACCCTGAACCGCCTGTGCGGTTCGGGCCTGGACGCCATCGGCAGCGCCGCCCGCTTCATCAAGAGCGGCGAGGCGGGCTTGATGATCGCCGGCGGCGTGGAAAGCATGAGCCGTGCGCCGTTTGTCATGGGCAAGGCCGAAAGCGCTTTTTCGCGCGGCATGAAAATGGAAGACACGACCATCGGCTGGCGTTTCATCAACCCGCTGATGAAGGCGCAGTACGGCGTCGATTCGATGCCGGAAACGGCGGAAAACGTGGCGTCCGACTTCGGTATCAGCCGCGCGGACCAGGATGCGTTCGCCCTGGCCAGCCAGGTCAAGGCCTTGGCGGCGCAGCAGGCGGGCGTGTTCGACAGTGAAATCTGCCCTGTCAGCATCGCGCAAAAGAAGGGCGACCTCGTTGTTGTCAGCCGCGACGAGCACCCGCGCGCCACCACCCTGGAGACCCTGGCCAAATTGAAACCCGTCGTGCGCACGGACGGCACGATTACCGCCGGCAACGCGTCCGGCGTCAACGATGGCGCGGCGGCGCTGCTGCTGGCTGATGAAGCGAACGCGGCCCGCTTCGGCCTGACGCCGCGCGCCAGGGTCGTGGCCATGGCCACGGCTGGCGTGGCGCCGCGCATCATGGGCATCGGTCCCGCGCCCGCCACCCTGAAAGTGCTGGCCATGACGGGTTTGACCCTGGCCGACTTCGACGTCATCGAACTGAACGAAGCGTTTGCCGCGCAAGGCCTGGCCGTGCTGCGCCAGCTGGGCTTGCCTGACGACGATGCGCGCGTCAACCCGAATGGGGGCGCCATCGCCCTGGGCCACCCGCTGGGCGCCTCGGGCGCACGCCTGGCCATGACGGCCGTCAACCAGCTGCACCGCACGGGCGGGCGTTATGCGCTCTGTACCATGTGCATCGGCGTGGGGCAGGGCATCGCGCTGGTGCTGGAACGGGTCTGATTCCACGCGCCCGCAGGCGAAAAAAAGTTGCCCGTCATACGTATTAACGCGTATGCCGGGCGGCTTTTTGACCCGGATCAAGGGCGTATGATGCAAAACCAGCCTGGGCAATCCGGCTGGCGTTGGCTTTTTCACACGAACAAGAAGACTGATATGACATCCCACGATACTCCGCATGACGTTGCGCAGCTGACTTCCCAGCAGCGCATCAAGGCCATCATTGGCGCTTCCTCCGGTAACCTGGTCGAATGGTTCGACTTCTACATTTACTCGTTCTGCGCGCTGTATTTCTCGCACGCTTTCTTCCCTTCCGGCAACCCGACGACGCAGCTGCTGCAGACTGCCGGCATTTTTGCCGCCGGCTTCCTCATGCGTCCCGTGGGCGGCTGGCTGTTCGGCCGTATCGCCGACAAATACGGCCGCCGCCAGTCGATGATGATTTCCGTGCTGATGATGTGCGGCGGCTCCCTGATGATCGCCGTGCTGCCGACCTATGAAACCATCGGCGCCTTCGCGCCGTTCCTGCTGCTCGTGGCGCGTCTGTTCCAGGGCTTGTCCGTGGGCGGCGAATATGGCACCAGCGCCACCTACATGAGCGAAGTGTCGGAATCGGGCAAGCGCGGTTTCTTTGCCTCGTTCCAGTACGTGACCCTGATCGGCGGCCAGCTGCTGGCCTTGCTGGTGCTGGTGGTCTTGCAACAATTGCTGACGCTGGAAGAATTGCGCGCCTGGGGCTGGCGTATCCCGTTCGTGTTCGGCGCCCTGGCGGCCCTCGTGTCGCTGAACCTGCGTAAATCCCTGACGGAAACGACCACCGCCAGCGAGCGCAAGGACAAGGATGCGGGCAGCCTGCGCGGCTTGCTCAAGCACAAGCGCGCCTTCATCACGGTGCTGGGCTTTACGGCCGGCGGCTCGCTCGTGTTCTACACGTTTACCACCTACATGCAGAAATACCTGGTCAATACGGCCGGCATGGATACCAAGACGGCCAGCGCCGTCATGACCTGCGCCTTGCTGGTGTACATGATTTTGCAACCGGTGTTCGGCGCCTTGTCCGACCGCATCGGCCGCCGCACCTCGATGCTGTTCTTTGGCGGCCTGGCCACTCTGTGCGTGTTGCCGATCATGCATGCCTTGAAAGACGTCACCAGCCCGTACGCGGCGTTTGGCCTGATCATCATCGCCCTGGCCGTCATCAGTTTCTACACGTCGATCAGCGGCTTGATCAAGGCCGAAATGTTTCCCGTCGAAGTGCGTGCGCTGGGCGTGGGCCTGTCGTATGCGGTCGCCAACGCCATGTTCGGCGGTTCGGCCGAATACGTGGCGCTGCAGTTCAAGGCCTGGCACGTGGAAGAGTATTTCTACTGGTACGTGACCGTCATGTGCCTGATTTCCTTCATCGTTGCCATCCGCATGCCGGACCCGAGCCGCTCGGGGCTGTTGAAGTAACGTTGTCGTAAAATGGGGGACACTGCGGTGTCCCTTTTTCATCACCGTCTTTCTATCGTGCCGATCAGGAGTTTTCATGTCGTATGTCATTCCCGCAGCCATCCAGCCCAGCGTTCCCGTCACGGGCAGCGCCGACAGCTTTCCCGTCCACCGCATCTATTGCGTGGGCCGTAACTATGTCGACCATGCCAAGGAAATGGGCCACACGGGCCGCGAGGCGCCTTTTTTCTTCATGAAACCCAACGACGCCGTGCTGCCCGTGCCAGCTGGCGCGACGGGTGAACTGCCATACCCGGCGCAGACGCAGGATTTCCAGCACGAGATGGAACTGGTGGTGGCCATCGGCAAGGGCGGCAGCGACATCGGCGTGGCCGATGCGTTGAGCCACGTCTGGGGTTATGCGATCGGCCTGGACATGACGCGACGCGACGTGCAGGGTGCGGCGAAAAAACTGGGCCGTCCGTGGGACACGGGCAAGGCCTTCGATCATTCGGCGCCCATCGGCCCCATCACTCCGGCCGCGCAGGCGGGTGATATTGGCAGCGCTGCCATCACCCTGCACGTGAATGGCGAGTTGCGCCAGGCCAGCACCATCGACATGCTGATCTGGAACGTGGCTGAAACCATCGCCGACCTGTCGACCTATTTCACCTTGCAGCCGGGCGATCTGATCTACACAGGCACGCCGGCCGGCGTGGCGGCCGTGCAGCGCGGTGACGAGCTGGTGGGCGCCATCGATGGCCTGGGCACTTTGCGCGTGAAAGTGGTCTAAGTTCTCAAGGAGACGCACATGATGAACGACACATATTCCGTAGCACAACCGGCGCGCGCCGAGATCGACGCCTTGACGGGCCCGGCCCTGCTGGAATTTGGCACGGGCTGGTGCGGCCACTGCCGCGCCACCCAGGCGCCGCTGGCCGCCGCGTTTGCGCAGCATCCCGGCGTGCCGCACCTGCGCGTCGAAGACGGCCCCGGCCGCGCCCTGGGGCGTTCGTTCAAGGTGAAACTGTGGCCGACCCTGGTTTTTTTGAAAGATGGTCAGGAAGTGGCGCGCCTCGTGCGCCCGCTCGACAGTGCGGAGATCGGCAAGGCGTTTGCCCTGATCGAGGCGTAATTGGCTTGCATCATTTCTTGCCGCACCGCACCACTGCGCGTATCATAAGCCGCTTACAGCAAGATCAACCGCATCCTGAGTGATGCAGGCGCGATCATCGCCGGCCCGCTCCACCCGGAGGGGCCGCAGGCAAGGATTCACCACAAATGACCGATGCCGCGATGCCGACGCGCGGGTCTGGTACGGAATGCCTGGCGATACGCCGGGCCTGATACACGTCGCCCATCCCCTGACGCCTTTCCTGCCGTGCCCCGGGTAACCGGATGGCGCACGACCGTTGTTTCTCTAAATCAGCACTGATCACGGCGCGATAGCGCGTGTTGGTACACCGTTGTCTGCCGTTAACAAACGGCGTGTTGCGGCGTGGAATTTGTTTGCGAATTTAATAGCAAATTCGCAGCAATTACGCCCACGCACAGCTATGATATGTGAACCGCGCGCCTAGACACCGTGCTGTGCTGCTGCCTGAAAAAACATCCAGAGAATGGCCTTTAGACACCCTCCCCAAGGAGCGCAGTAAATGAGTAAGCCCCGGAGCACCCCCCCCAAGAAAAATTCCCCCGGCACGGTGCTGTTCGCCAGCCTGATCGGCACCACCATCGAGTTCTTTGACTTTTATATCTACGCCACCGCCGCCGTGCTGGTGTTCCCGAAACTGTTCTTCCCCGCCGGCGACCCGTCGGCCGCCGTGCTGCAGTCGCTGGCCACGTTCGCCATCGCCTTCTTCGCCCGCCCCATCGGCTCGGCCGTATTCGGCCACTTCGGCGACCGCATCGGCCGCAAGGCGACTCTCGTGGCAGCCTTGCTGACCATGGGTATCTCGACCGTCATCATCGGCTTGCTGCCGACATATGCCGCCATCGGCACCCTGGCGCCGCTGCTGCTGGCGCTGTGCCGTTTCGGCCAGGGCCTGGGCCTGGGTGGCGAGTGGGGCGGCGCGGTGCTGCTGGCAACGGAAAACGCGCCACCGGGAAAACGCGCCTGGTACGGCATGTTCCCGCAGCTGGGTGCGCCGATCGGCTTCTTCCTGTCGGGCGGCATCTTCCTGCTGCTGAGCGAAACCATGACCGATGAACAGTTCTTCAGCTACGGCTGGCGCATCCCCTTCCTGGCCAGCGCGCTGCTGGTCATCGTCGGCCTGTACGTGCGTCTGAAGATCACGGAAACGCCGGACTTCCAGAAAGTCATCGACAAGAACGAAGTCGTCAAACTGCCCGTCGCCACCGTGTTCCGCCAGCATGGCCGCATGCTGTTCCTGGGCACCATCATCGCCCTGGCCACCTTTGTGCTGTTCTACCTGATGACGGTGTTCGCGCTGAGCTGGGGCACGACCAAGCTGGGCTTCACGCGCAAGGAATTCCTCATCGTGCAGCTGTTCGCCGTGCTGTTCTTCGCGCTGACGATTCCATTCTCGGCCGTGCTGGCCGACCGCCGCGGCCGCCGCGCCACCCTGATCTGGGTCTCCGTCGCCATCGCCATCTTCGGCCTGGTGCTCGCGCCCATGTTCGGCTCCGGCGTGACGTGGGAAGTGACGGTCTTCATGGCCGTCGGCCTGGGCCTGATGGGCATGACCTACGGACCGCTGGGCACGATGTTGTCCGAGCTGTTCCCGCCCGAAGTGCGCTACACGGGCGCTTCGCTGACGTTCAACCTGGCCGGCATTCTGGGTGCCTCGCTGGCGCCGTACATCGCCACCTGGCTGGCGACGAATTACGGCTTGCAATACGTGGGTTACTACCTGTCGCTGGCCGCCGTGCTGACCCTGGGCGCCTTGCTGATGGTGGGCAAGCCACGCGAGGGCAAGGAAGCCTGGCAGTAACTGCTTTCTGCTCGAAGTTCGAAAGCCGCCAGTTGCCCAGCTGGCGGCTTTTTTATTGCGCCGCCACGTGGCCGTAGCAGGCTTTCAGTCCCGCGTAATCATAGAAGACGCTGCCCGGCGCGATGCGGGCACTGTCGCACGATGGCTGGAACGGCGTTTCCTTTTCGTTGTACAGCAGGCGCACGATCAGCTGGCCCTCGCCATTGCGGTACACGTCCCACTGCATGTTGGCCGCCAGCGGCGCGACGGTCTGGCCGCGCCAGGGATTCGCGTCATAACTGTAACTGGCCGAAGCCGGCAGCGGCTGCTGCAAGCCCATGGCCGATGCCAGCGGGATGATCATCTCGGCATGTGTGAAGCGCAGCTTGGCCGCGTGGCGCAAATCTCCTTTGGCCAGCGCATCGACTTCCTTGAAAAAATCCTCGCGCAAGGCCAGCGCGAAGCGCCAGGTCACGCCGGCGCTTTCCGTGGTGGCCGGTCCCTTTTCGTAGAAATCCTCGTGGTCGGCGACAGCGGCGTAGTAGCGCGCATCCTCGGCGGGCATGTAGCGGTTGAAATCGGCCGGCGCTTCATGGCGCATGCCGGCGGCGATCGCGTACAGCGCATACAGCTGCGTGGCGGCCGCACTCAGGCTGCGGATGAAGGTCTTGCCGCTGCCCTTCATGCTGCGCGTGAGTTTGCCGTCGTCGCTGGTGAAGGTGTAGTTGCCCGTGTCGGCATAGCTGGCGCCGCCGCGCTCAAGCTGGTCGAGGAAGGCGGGCGCAAACAGCCGTTCGAGCACATGGCGCGCGTGCATCGCCGCTGCCGGCAGCCGGGCGGGCGAGTCCATCAGCGCGTGCAGGCCCTTGGTGCGGATATAGCGCTGGTACGCCTGGCTGGCATGGTAGGTGGCGTAATAAGGATGGGCCGGATCGGTGACCCGGTCCGTCTGCGGCGCCAGCTTGTGTGCGTACAGCAGGAAGCGGTTGACGCCATCCGCTTGTAATATCGGCTGTACCGCGGGCGCGTGCTCGAGCAGCGATTGCGTGAAGAAGCGGGCGCTGTCGCGTGCGCGGTCCACGCCGGAATGGATGGTGACGAGCTGGCGCGGCGCCGTCGCGGCGTCTTGCCCCACTTGCGCAAACAGGGCGGGCAGGCGCGCCAGCAGGCGCGCGGCCAGTTGCCGGTGCTCTTCGATGCCCGTCTGCGACAGGTTGCCGTAGCCGGGTGATTCGATGCCGGCCACGCCATAACCGAGCAAGGCGTTCGCCCGCATCAGGGCCAGGATGTCGGGACCCAGTGCGCGCCCCAGCGGCGTCAGGGCATCCTGCGCGGCCGCCTGCTGCCACATCGCATACAGGGCCGCGTCGCCCTTCATGCTCGTCAATCCGCGCGCACCGTGGCGCGCCACCAGTTGCGTGTAGATCGGCTGGAAGCCGGCCGGCGGCGCGGCATACGTGGCCGGGTCTTGCTGCGGCGCATACGGCGTCTTGGTCTGGTAATGGCCGTCGACGGCCAGGGCGGGGCTGGCGTACAGGGCAAGGGTCAGCGCAATGCTGGACAGGGGAAGCGGTTGGGACATGGTTTTTTCGTGGTGATTCATTCTCGGACGCCAGCCTAGCACTGAACGAAAAAAAGGCGGGCACGGCTCAGTGCCGTGCCCGCCTGTGCTGTCAGCGCAGTGCGTCAGCCTACCACTTCGGCGTGTACTTCACGGTGAACTGCACGTTGCGTGGGTCGCCATAGTAGTTGTTCGACCCGGTGGTGTTGTAGGATGGGATGATGTAGCGCTTGTCGAACACATTGTTGACGTTGAGCGACAGGGCCACTTGCGGCGTGGCTTGCCAGCCCAGGCGTGCATTCCAGATCGAGAAACCGGCCACCTTGAAGGTGCGCTCGGTATCGACCGTATGGCTTTGCAGGCTGGTGCCGGCACCCACGCTGAATTTGTCCCAATCACCGGGCAGGGTGTAGCTGGACCAAAGGCGAAGCATGTGCTTCGGCGTCCAGGTGGAAAAGACCTTGCCCTGATTGTCCGGGTCGTTCAGATACGTCGTCGTCGTGTAGGCGTAACCGGCAGACAGCTGCAAGCCGCGCGCCACTTCGCCCGATACTTCCGCTTCCAGGCCCTGGCTGCGCACCTTGCCCGAAGCGCGCGAGCAGTACTGCCCGTCGCACGCGAGGTCGGCGGCGTAGTCGGTGACGGCGCGGTTCTTGTGGTCGTAGCGGAACACGGCCAGCGAGGTGTTGACCTTGCCATCCATCAGTTCCCCCTTGATGCCCGCCTCGTAGTTGCTGCCCGTGATGGGCTTGAGGATCTTGCCTTGCACGTCGCGGATGCTTTGCGGCGTGAAGATGTCGGCATAGCTGGCGTAAGCCGACCATTGCGGATCGAGCGCGTAGATCAGTCCCGCCGACGGCGTGAACTTGGCGGTGGCGTTGAGTTGTTCTTCGGAACCTTTCGGCGTCGCATACAGGAAGTCATACCAGCTGAAGCGTCCGCCCAGCACGGCTTTCAGCTTGCCGGTCAACTGGCCGTTCCAGCTGCCATACAGGCCTTTCTGGCGTATTTCGTAGGTGCTGTTGCTGGTCACGCCCATTGGGCGCGCGGCGATGCTGTCGATATCTTGCCAAGGGCGATGGTGCTTGATGTTGAAGACATTCGCCCCGGATTCCCAGACGCGCGCGTAGCGGTCGTCCGACGCCAGTGTGACATAGCTGGCGCCCACGAGCACTTCCTGCGCCATGCCCAGGCCGTCGAATTTGCCGCGTACGTAGGTATCGATGCCGCGCTTGCGGTTGTCGAAATCCATGCCAAAGTCGCCATAGCTCGCGCCGCTGCCGTCGGGCTGGATGGCGGAAGCCAGGCGCTGGTGCACGGAGCCGGTGTTTTCCTTCATGTTCACGGCCGAGGCCTTCAGGCTCCACTGGCTGTTGAAATGGTGCTCCAGGTCGAGATACACGTTGGTTTGCTTGGCCTCGCTGCGGTTCCAGTCAGCACCCGTGAAGGTGGAGCGGGGCAGGTTCAGTGCGCTGCCATCCTCGTAGCGGGGCAGGCCGATGAAGGTGGGGCGGCCGTGGACATTGACGTTGCTGATGGCCAGACCCAGGGTGGTGGCCGGACCCAGGTCATAGTCGAGCGCCGCGTACAGGGTGCGGTTCTTGCTCCACACCTGGTCGATGAAGGAGTGGGTATCGTCTTCATCGACAATGACGCGTCCGCGCAGGCTGCCGTCCGCAGTCAGGGGGCTGCTGACGTCGAGCTGCGCGCCATAATGGTCCCAGGATCCCGCGCGCGCCGTCAGGCTGACACTGCGCGTGGCGCCCGGACGCTTGCGCACCAGGCTGACCGAGCCGCCGGGGCTGCCCGTGCCAACGAGCATGCCCGCAGCGCCGCGCAGCACTTCCAGGCGGTCGTAGATGACCATGTTTTCCTGGCCCCAGTTACCCAGTGCATAGGTGTTGCGGTCGATCGGCACGCCGTCATACTGCCACTGGTCGATCTGGAAGCCGCGCGCCGTGATCACCACGCCCGGCCCCACGCCATGCACGCCCACCACGCCGGTGACGTTGTTGACCGCCTCGCGCAAATCCGTGATGCCCTGGTCGTCCAGGCGCTGGCGCGTCAGCACGCTGACCGATTGGGGGATGTCCTTCATCGCTTGCTCGCCCTTGCCGATGGTGATCTTGCGCGCCGTGTAGGAGCCGCTGCCTTCCGTGGTGGCGCCTTGCTCGGCCTGGCCAACGATGGTAATCGAGGGCATGGTGCGTTCGGCCGCCGAGGCGCTACTTGCCGCCGCCGTGGGAGCGGCGACCGCAGGCGCGGCCACCAGCACATAGCCGGTGGACGTCTTGCCGATGGCATAGCCGCTGCCGCGCAGCAGCATGGCGAAACCGTCATCGATGGCGTAGCTGCCTTGCAGGCCGGCGCTGGTCAAGCCTTGGACCTTGGATGCATCGATGACGATGGACACGCCCGCCTGCTGCGCATAGCGGTTCAGGGCGCCGGCCAGCGGTCCGGCGGGAATGCTGTAGCTGGCGGTGGCAGGCGCCGTTTGCGCAACTGCCTGGGCGTGCAGGCCGGCGCCAGCGAGCAGCATGGCCGCCAGGGCCAACGGACGCAAACGCGTGCGCAAGGGATTCGGGGACGAAACGGGAACGACTTGAGCGTACATGGTGACAGCCTTTTTTGATTGATCTCAGCTGCCTTGACGCACGAGATGCGCAAAGTGGAACCGCGAACGCAAAAAAACATTTATTTTTTTGCGGTGCCAGTGTCTGGCGCGTCCACCATTACCAGATAGCGCGTCAGCATGCGGATGCGCAGCTGCGGGAAATTGTCGATGAGTAGCTGCAGCGCCTTGTCCGTGTCGTCCAGTGGCAGCACGGCGGCCACGCGGATGCCGGCGATCTGCGCGCGGTCGTAATGCAGCTGGCCGGGGCGGTGGCGCGCCAGCTCGTCGAGCACCTGGGCCAGCGGCAAGTCGTCGACCACCAGCCGGCGCGCGCGCCAGGCATCCTGCACGCTGGCCGCATCGATGCTTGTCAGTGGCCCGACGCCATCGTCCGTGATGCGCGTGCGCTGGCCCGCCTGCACCACGACGGCCGGATGTTGCGGCACCTGCGCCAGCACCCTGGATTCCAGCATGCTCAGGATGGTGGCGCCGCCTTCCCTGCGCACCGTGAACCGCGTGCCCAGCGCGCGGATCGCCGCCTGCTTGCTGTCAACGATGAAGGGGCGCTGCGCATCCTTGGCCACGTCGACGAGGATGTCGCCGCGCACCAGTTCCACATGCCGCTCGCCCCCATTGAAACGCACGTTGACGGCGCTGTTGCCGGCCAGCGTGATCTGGCTGCCGTCGGCCAGGGTGTGCGTCTGCCATTGTCCCGTGGGGCTGCGCAGGTCGGCCAGCAGGTAGGCGGGGCGCTCGCCGAGGGCCAGCGTACCGGTCAGCGCGAGCACGGCCACGGCGCTGGCGGCGGCCAGCTGGCGCAGACGCCGGCGCTTGGGCGCGATGGCAGCCAGGGCGGCGCGCGCGGGGCGATGGTCGCCGCCGGCCGGCTCGCGCACGGCGCTCAGTTGAAGCAGCAGGTTTTCCATGCCGGCGGCGACCGTCGCGTGCAGCGGGTCGGCTGCCTTCCACGCGGCGAAACCGGCCCGCGCCATGTCGCGTTCGGCCGGATCGTCGGCGCTGAGCTGCACGATCCAGCGCGCGGCCTGCTCGGCGGCGATATCCGTGCGCGTGCCGCTCATGCCGCCATGGCCGGGCAGGCGTGGCGGCAGGCCAGCAAGGCTTGCACCAGATATTTTTGCACCATGCGCGTGGAAACGTTCAGTTGCGCGGCGACGATGGCCTGCGATTGCTCTTCCAGGTAGTGCAACAGAAAGGCGTCGCGCGCCTTGGCCGGCAAACCGTCCAGCGCCGTGGCGATCTGCCCGAGCGCCTGCACGGCCATCAGGATCTCGTCGGGCGAGGGCGCGCCGGGCAGGCTGTCGGCCAGCAGGGCCAGTTCCGCCAGATAGCTGCGCTCGAGTACTTGCCGGCGCGCGCGGTCGAGCAGCAAGCGCTTCGCCGTCGTCGACAGGTAGGCGCGCGGCTCGCGCATGCCGAACAGCGCGTCGCGCGAGGCGATGATGCGTAAAAAGGTGTCTTGCGCCACGTCGGCCGCGCCATGCGGGCAGCTGAGTTTTTTGCGCAGCCAGCCGACCAGCCAGCCGTGATGCTCGCTGTAGAGCGACTGCACTTGCTGTTGCAGGCTGGACTGGATGGCGGACATGGGCGATGAATAATATAAATGAGAATTATTCTCATTGTAAGCGGCAGAGGCGTGTCGCCACAATCCCCAATGCGTGGGGATGGGGCAGGTGTTGCGCGCAGGCCGCACGCGAGATGGTGCCGGAAATGAAAAAACCCGCCGCTGCGCAGGGCAGGGGCGGGTTTTTCATGCTGCTAATTCTTGGTGGTGATAGGTGGACTTGAACCACCGACCCCAGCATTATGAATGCTGTGCTCTAACCAACTGAGCTATATCACCAAACAGACCGGTCAGACCGGATGCTGGTTTTGACCAGTAAAAAAACCTGATCGATGTTCTTTGGTGGTGATAGGTGGACTTGAACCACCGACCCCAGCATTATGAATGCTGTGCTCTAACCAACTGAGCTATATCACCCAACAGCCGAGCATTATCCAGTCTTCCCATTTCCTTGTCAATGCCGGCCATGAAAAATCTGTGGATTTTTTGTGTGCTGTAGCGTTCATGATTATTTCATCAACGGCTGGATCTGCGCCAGCATGGACGAGGCCGGATCAGGACCCAGGCAATCGATGACGATGCGTTCGGGCATAGCCCGCAGCCAGGTGAGCTGGCGCTTGGCCAGCTGGCGCGTGGCGATGATGCCCGTCTCGCGCAAGGCGGCGCGGTCGATGCGGCCATCGAGGTATTCCCAGGCCTGGCGGTAACCGACGCAGCGCATCGAAGGCAAACCCGGGTGCAGGTCGCCGCGCCGGCGCAACCCATCTACTTCATCGAGCAGGGCGTCGTTTTTCAGCATGATGTCGAAGCGCGTGGCGATGCGCGCGTGCAGCACGGCGCGGTCCGACGGCTCCAGCGCGAACGATTGGAGCTGGAACGGCAGCACGGTCTTTTCGCGCCGCGCCAGCAGGGCCGACATGGGCTGGCCGGACAGGGCGATGATTTCCAGCGCGCGGCCGATGCGCTGCGCATCCTGTGGCGCCAGGCGCGCGGCCGTGACGGGATCCTGCTCGGCCAGGCGCGCATGCATGGCGGGCCAGCCGATGGCGGCCGCGTCTTCTTCCAGCTGGGCGCGCAGCACGGGATCGGCGCCGGGCAAGTCGTCGAGGCCATCGGCCAGGCCTTTGAAGTACAGCATGGTGCCGCCGACCAGCAGCGGCAGCTTGCCGCGCGCCGAGATTTCGCTCACCAGGCGCAGGGTGTCGTTGCGGAACTGCGCCACGGAATACGCGTCCAGCGGGTCGATGATGTCGATCAGATGATGCGGTACCTGGGCCAGCTCTTCCTTCGACGGCTTGGCCGTGCCGATATCCATGCCCCGGTAGACGAGGGCGGAATCGACGGAAATGATCTCGGACGGGATGGCTTGCGCGATGGCCAGCGCACTGGCTGTCTTGCCGCTGGCCGTGGGGCCCATGATGGCGACGGCCAGGGGGAGGTGTGGGGTGTTTGTCATGGTGCTTTTTTGATGTGCTTGCGATGGGGACCCCAAGGCAAAGGCTGGGGTCAGACCCGGCGGGTCTGACCCCGGAATTTTATTGGCCGCGCAGGAATAATTTGTCGAGCGCGTTGATCTCGACCTGCACCCACGTGGGCCGGCCATGGTTGCACTGGTCGGCGCGTTCCGTGCTCTCCATCTGGCGCAGCAGGGCGTTCATTTCCTGCACCGATAAAATCCGGTTCGCGCGCACGGCCGTGTGGCAGGCCAGGGTGCCCAGCAATTCGTTCTGGCGCTCGATCAGCACGCGCGAGCCGCCGTATTCGCGCACGTCGCGCAGCACGTCGCGCGCCAGGGTTTGCGCGTCCGCGTTTTTCAGCAGGGTCGGCACGGAGCGCACGGCCAGCGTCGTGGGCGACAGGGCGGCGATATCAAAACCCAGCGCTTTCAAGGTGTCCTGGTTTTCATTCGCCGTCGACACTTCAATGGCGTCCGCGTAGAACGTCACGGGGATCAAGAGCGACTGCACCTGCATGTCCTGGCCCGAGACCTGCGCCTGCAGCGCGTTTTTCAGCTGTTCGTACAGGATGCGCTCGTGCGCCGCGTGCATGTCGACCAGCACCAGGCCCTTGGTATTTTGCGCCAGGATGTAGATGCCGTGCAGCTGGGCCAGGGCAAAGCCCAGCGGATATTCTTCGCGCGCCATCGCTTCGGGCGAGGCGATGTACGGTTCCACCTGCGTGATCGGCGAGGATGCAGCGGCGCCGCCAAACAGGGCGCCATACGCCGCCGTGTCCTGGGCCACGCCTGGCGCGTCGGCAAAGAAGGGATGGTTCGCGCCGGGCGAGGCGGGCGCGAAGGTGTTCGTGAATTGCGTGCCGAACGACGTTTGCGTCTGCTCGCGGCGCCAGATGCCGGGGCCTCCCAAACCGGCGCCCGCGGTATCGCCGCCCAGGGTGGACGCGGCCGGCAAAGGTGCCGGCACGCTGCCAAAGGCCGTGGCCGACGTCTGCGCCAGCGCGCGCTGCACCGCGTGGAAGACGAATTGGTGCACGGAGCGGCTGTCGCGGAAGCGTACTTCGATCTTCGACGGATGCACGTTGACGTCGACCAGGGCCGGGTCGAGGTCGAGCGCCAGCACGTATGACGGGAAACGGTCGCCATGCAGCACGTCCTGGTAGGCCATGCGCACGGCGTGCACCAGCAGCTTGTCGCGCACGAAGCGCCCGTTGACATAAAAGAACTGGCCGTCGGCGCGCGCCTTCGATGCCGTCGGCAAGCCGGCAAAGCCGTGGATGCGCAGGCTGCCGGCCGACTCGTCCAGCGCCAGGCGCGCTTCGGCAAAGTCATTGCCGAGGATGTGAGCGCTGCGCTTGGCCAGTTCGCTGATATTCCACTGGTCGATGGTGCGGCCATTGTGCGACAGCGAGAACGACACGTCCGGCCGTGCCAGCGCGATGCGGCGCACGACTTCGGCGCAATGGCCGTATTCCGTCTGTTCCGATTTGAGGAATTTGCGCCGCGCGGGCGTGTTGAAATACAGGTCTTGCACGTCGACCGTGGTGCCGTGCGCGCCCGACGATGGCGAGACGCTGCCATTGTGCGAGCCGACGATTTCCCACGCATGCGTTGCGTCCGCCGTGCGCGAGGTCACGGTGACGGCGGCCACCGAGGCGATCGAGGCCAGCGCCTCGCCGCGAAAGCCCAGGGTGCCCACGTTTTCCAGGTCGTGCAGGGACGCGATTTTCGAGGTGGCGTGGCGCGCCAGGGCCAGCGGCAGCTGGTCCTTGTCGATGCCGCGGCCGTTATCGGTAATCGCGATGCGTTTCACGCCCCCTTCTTCCAGCCGCACCGTGATCTGCGTGGCGCCCGAGTCGAGCGCGTTTTCCAGCAATTCCTTGACGACGGCCGATGGCCGCTCGACCACCTCGCCGGCGGCGATTTGCGAAATCAACTGGTCAGGCAAGGCCTGGATCGGGCGGTGGGGCGTGATGGGAGCGTTCATGCCCTGATTATAACGGGTTCGCAGGGGGAGGCGCTGCTGTGCTGATGCCCGAAACCCAAAACGAAGGCTGGGGTCGTACCCTGAGGGTACGACCCCAGAACTTGCCTTTCGGGTCGCTTTATTTCCCCACCTCCCGCACCGGTATCGGCGCATTGCACAGGTCAATATGGCCGGCCGTGACCTTGCTCCACGGGCCGCCGCGGTGGCGCTGGGCTTCCAGCACGGCTTGGTAGGTGGCGCTGTCGGTGCGCATCACTTCCAGGTTCGCGCGCTGCTCCGCCGGCACGCTGGCGGCCAGGCGGATGGACTTGATCGGCACGTTTTTCTCGGGGCTGTCATAAAAACCCATGGGGCCCGTGCCGCGTGGCAGGGTCGACAGCAATGGCATGCCGGAGACGACTCTGCCGACGACGGTGATGTCGCGGTCCAGGTGGCGCGGCGACTGGCCGATGACGGCGTACAGTTCCGTGCCGCCGCCGCTGTCGCTGGCGCTGTCGCGGCCCACGCCCACGGTGGCATAGCAATGCGTGAGCCAGGCCGTGCCGGTTTTCGGATCGCGCGCGGACGGGAAACCGTTCGAATGGCCCACTTGCGGCGCGTAGCCGTCCACGTCCGGCAGGCGCGTGAAGCTCTTGATATTTTTCAGTGGTACCGTGAATTCGCCGGGCAGGGTGCGCTGCGCATGCTGGATCGGCTTGGGATTTTTCTCGTTCGGATCGCCCCACTGCGCCACCCAGTTGTCCTGCGCGCGCGTGATGGCCAGGCCGTCGTAATACTGTTCGGCTACCAGGGCCTTGATGTTGGCCACGTGTTTCGGCGCGAAGTCCGGCGCCAGTTCGATCACCACGCGGCCGGCGGGAATGTCCAGGTACAGGGTGTTGTCCGGGTCCAGTGGGCGCCAGTCGGACGGTTTCGAAGCCTTGATCACGTCGGCCAAGGTCGCCTTGGCGGGCAGTTCGGCGGGCGCCTTGATCTGCACAGGCGCCGCGTGGGCAGTCAGCTGTGCAAGGCCCAGCACGGTGGCCATGGTCAGGCCGCTCAGTGGGTGTCGGTACATGTTTTCTCCTGGTCGGCGCGGGTTGCGCCGTGCAGAAAGTGTATACCGGAATGCCAATATTTCGGTGGAAAAACATTGCAGACAGCAATCCTGACAGTTGTCTGCCGATAAGGCGATTCCTTAACCTTTACTTAAATTGCCACGCCGCCAAGGGCGCCGCATAATTAATCCAGAAATATCGGCCCGGGGACTGCCGTTGCGCCGGTCCGGTGGTGTATGATTCCGCCGCTACCTTTAGGGAAAAATATATGGATTTTGTGCAATTCCTCGACATGATCGTGCATGTCGACAAGACGCTGGGTCTCTTGATCGAGCAGTACGGCACCCTCGTGTATGCGGTGCTGTTCGCCATTATTTTTTGCGAGACAGGCCTCGTGGTGCTGTTTTTCTTCCCTGGGGATACCTTGCTGTTTATCGCCGGCGCGTTTTGCGCGACGGGACAGATGCACCTGGGCTTGCTGATCTTCCTGCTCGTCACGGCGGCCGTCACGGGCAACACGCTCAATTACTGGATAGGCGAGGCCATCGGGCAAAGGGTGTTTACCCACGATTACCGCTGGATCAACAAGGACGCCATGCGCCGCACGCATGAGTTCTTTGAAAAGCACGGCGGCAAGACCATCATCCTGGCCCGTTTCGTGCCGGTGGTGCGCACCTTCGCGCCGTTCGTGGCTGGCATTTCCGACATGACGCATGCGCGCTTCCAGATGTACAACATCACGGGCGCCCTGTTGTGGGTGGTCGGTCTGGTGACGGCGGGCTACTTCTTCGGCAATATCCCGTGGATCCGCGACCACCTGACCCTGATCGTGCTGATCGGCGTCGGCGCCGCCGTCGTGCCGGTGGTGCTGGGCGGCATGTGGAAGCTCTACAAGCGCATGGTCGGCAAG
This sequence comes from Janthinobacterium sp. BJB401, assembly GCF_013372745.1. Lineage (NCBI taxonomy): Bacteria > Pseudomonadati > Pseudomonadota > Betaproteobacteria > Burkholderiales > Oxalobacteraceae > Janthinobacterium > Janthinobacterium sp. BJB401. Next base: position 224,896 of record NZ_JABXFH010000001.1, read on the forward strand.
TCGGCGTAAGGCCGCATGGATGCGGGGCAAGCGCGCTGCGGCACAGTCCGCAGCCGGCCCCGGATCCCGTTTTTCCCTGTCTTGTTTCTGTTTTACTCCCGCCTTGATTCAAGTTTTGTTGCTTTCCAGCCGTAAACCAGAGGGTATTCTCACTTTCTGGATTTCCATGCGACATTTGAGCGCCCTGTTAGCTTGCAGCCTTGCCGCGATGGCGGCCATGGCAAGCGCCAAAGATGCCCCCGTCCCGGCGAGCGCCACCGCATCCGCGCCCATGTCGGCGTCGGCGCGCGCGGCCGCCATGAAAACCCTGACCGAATCGGTGAAGGGCAAGGAGGCCAAGGCGCCTGTCGTCGTCGCGCCCACGGCGCGCGAAAAGGAAGAAGCGGCCGAAGTCGACCTGTCAGAACGCATTGCCGCGCGGCTGGCGGAAATGCGCGCCACCCAGGCTGCCCGCGCCGCCGCCCGCGCCAAGCGCGCCGCCGTGGTGAAGGCCGCGCCGCCGCCACCGCCGCCCGTGCCGCGCGGCACGCACTGGTCGTACGAGGGCGACAGCGGCCCGGCCCACTGGAGCAAGATCAACGTCGACTGGGGCAAGTGCGGCAATGGCAGCCGCCAGTCGCCGATCGATATCCGCGATGGCATGAAGGTGGAACTCGAGCAGATCAGCTTTGACTACCATCCGTCGTCATTCAACGTGGTCGACAATGGCCATACGGTGCAGGTGGGCGTGAGCGGCGGCAATTACATCACGGTGCAGAACCGCATGTTCGAGCTGCAGCAATTCCATTTCCACCGCCCGTCCGAAGAGCGCATCAATGGCAAGGCGTTCGAGATGGTGGTGCACCTGGTGCACCGCGATGCGGAAGGCCGGCAAGCCGTGCTGGCGCTGCTGCTGGAACGCGGTGCGCCGCAAGCGACCATCCAGACCGTGTGGAACAACCTGCCGCTGGAAAAATTCGAGACCATGCAGCCGACCATCCTGCTCGACCCGGCCGAGATGCTGCCGACGCGGCGCGATTACTACACGTACATGGGATCGATGACGGAGCCGCCTTGCAGCGAAGGCGTGCTGTGGATGGTGATGAAGCAGCCGGTGCAGGCGTCGCCGGCGCAGATGGCGCTGTTCAGCCGTTTGTATCCCTTGAATGCGCGTCCGATTCAGCCGACGAATGGCCGCATCATCAAAGAGTCCAATTAAACGAATGCGAGGCGCTGGCGGCCGATCCATTCGGCGCCGGCGGCCAGCAGGTCGGGCTGGATCAGGGCCGGCTCGATGCAAATGAAGCGCGGCTGCTCGTCGTCGGCCAGGTCGGGCAGGGCGGCCGCGTCTTGCGCGCCCGGGTTCCACACGACGGCGTCCGTAAAGCCCTGCTGCTCCAGGCGCAGCGTATGGCTGCCAGACTGCAGGCTCAAGGCGCCCGGCAGCTGGTAGTAGATGCGGTCCAGCTTGTCCGAAAATTGCAGCACTTCTTCCGCCTGCAAGGCGTCTTGCGGCGTCTCGTCCGAGTAGCGCACGCGCTGCAAGCCGCCAATGCGCGCTTCGCTCAAATCATCAATCGAAAAATACGTATGCAGGGCGGCCGAGAATGGAAACGCCTGCTCGCCCGTGTTGTGCACGGACAGGTGCAACTCCAGTGATTGGGCCGTGACGGCCACGCGCAGGCGCAGGGTGAAGTCGTAAGCCCAGCTGGCGGCGATCGCTGCCGGCAGGTCAGCCTGGGTCAGGATAAATTGCGCCCATGCGGCGCCATTGGCCTCGCCGCTCGATTCCTGCTGCCACGTCGCCACGCGCGCAAAGCCGTGGCGCATGCCGGTGCCGCGCGCGCCGAACTGCGGGAAGATCACGGGCACGCCGCCACGGATGGCGCGGCTGCCGTCGAGGCTTGATGCGCGGCTGCAGAACAGGCGCTCCTGGCCATCGCTGGTCCGCCACGACACCAGGTGGCCGCCGTACAGGGTGACGGTCGCTTGCGCGCCGTCGGCCGCGCGGATGGTCACGGCCGGCAGCTGGCCAAAGATACTCTCGCTCATGCTAGGCTTTCATGTCAGGTCAGGCGGCTTTTCGCCAGCGGCGGATTCTTGGCAAAATAATTCTTGATGCCCGTGACGATGGCGTCGGCCATCTGGTCCTGGTAGCCGTTGTCGGTCAGCTTGGCTTCTTCTTCCGGATTCGAGATGAACGCCGTCTCGATCAGGATGGAAGGGATGTCCGGCGCTTTGAGCACGGCGAAGCCGGCCTGCTCGACGGAACCCTTGTGCAGGCGGTTGATGCCGCCGATTTCGCGCAGCACGGCCTTGCCCAGCTTCATGCTGTCATTGATCTGCGCCGTCGTCGACAGGTCGAGCAGCACGCTGGCCAGCTGCTTGTCGTGGTTTTTGACGTTCACGCCGCCGATCAGGTCGGCCTGGTTTTCCTTGTTGGCCAGCCAGCGCGCGGCCGTCGAGGTGGCGCCCTTTTCGGACAGCACGAACACGGACGAACCGCGCGCCGTCGGCTGGATGAAGGCGTCGGCGTGGATCGAGACGAACAGGTCGGCCTGCACCTTGCGCGCTTTTTCCACGCGCATGCCCAGCGGGACGAAGAAATCGGCGTCGCGCGTGAGCATGACGCGCATGTTCGGCTGCATTTCCAGCTTGGTCTTGAGGCGTTTGGCGATGGCCAGCACCACGTCTTTTTCGCGGCTGCCCCGGCTGCCCATGGCGCCCGGATCTTCGCCGCCGTGGCCGGGATCGAGCGCGATGGTAATCATGCGCACCACCTTCTGGCCCGGCAGCGGGCGTGCTTCGGGGCGCTGTTCCGGACGCACGTCGGGCACGGGCGGCACGATGGGCGTTACCGGCGCGACGGCGGCCACGGGCGGCTTGCCGCTCTCGGGCAGGGGCAGCGCGGGCGGCGGCGTATGCGTGTCGGCCATGGGCGGCTTGGCCGGGTCGCTCGACCAGTCGCCTTTTTCGATCATCTGTGCGATCAGGTCCGGTTCGCGCACGGGATACAGGTCGAAGATCAAACGGTGGTTGTAGGAGCCGGCCGGCGGCAGGGTAAACAGCTGCGGCGTGACTTCTTCTTTCAGGTCGAACACCAGGCGCACGACGTTGGGCCGGTTCTGGCCCACGCGCACCTGCTTGATGTACGGGTCGTTCGACTGGATCTTCGCCACCAGGCCCTTCAGGGTGGGATTGAGTTCCAGGCCTTCGATGTCGACCACCAGGCGTTCCGGGTCCTTGACGATGAAGTGGGTCGCCTTGAGGATGCTGTCGTTTTCCAGTGTGACGCGGGTGTAGTCCTCGGCCGGCCAGACGCGCACGGCGAGAATTTGCGCCGCCATCGCCGACATGGGCGCGAACACGGACAACAGCAGGGTGCCGCCGGCCTTGAGTACCGTGCGCCGGGTGATGGGCGAGGAGATCAAAGGTTCGGGGCGAATTTGAGACGGTGAAGGCATGACAGACCCAATTCAGAAGACGCTTGCAATTCTACATCACGTCCTGTACCCGCAACGTTCAAATAAATATTCAGGTCGGCCGGCGGCAGCACCGGTTCGGCTTTCTCCGGCCATTCGACGATGCAGATATTGCGGCCGTCGAAGTCTTCGCGAAAGCCCGCGTCGAGGAATTCCTCGGCGCTGCCCATGCGGTACAGGTCGAAGTGGATGACGTTGACGCGCTGGCCATCGAGTTGCACCGTGTACGGTTCGGACAGCGTATAAGTGGGGCTTTTCACGTGGCCAGCATGGCCGGCCGCGTGCAACAAGGCGCGCGTGAGGGCCGTCTTGCCGGCACCGAGGTCGCCGTGCAGGTAGATCGCCAGGCCCGGCGCCAGCGCGCGCGCCAGCGCGGCGCCCAGCGCGGCGGTGCCGGCTTCGTCGTGGAGGTGGGCTTTGAAGTGTTCGGTCATGATCTTCGGTATCGCATAAAATGGAGGCTGCTGTCATTGTAACCGCCCGCGCGCCTGCCGTTTTCCGTAAAGTCCCCTATGTCCGCCACCATCACCGATCTCGCCGTCCTGGCGCGCACCATCAAAGAATGGGGGCGCGAGCTGGGTTTTGCCGAGGTGCGCATCGCCGACGTGGACCTGTCGCATATGGAAGCGCCCCTGCAAGCCTGGCTCGATGCAGGGTATCACGGCGAAATGGATTACATGGCCAGCCACGGCATGAAGCGCGCGCGCCCGGCCGAACTGGTGCCGGGCACGGTGCGCGCCATCAGCGCGCGCATGAATTATCTGCCGCCGGCGCTGGGTCCCGACTGGCGTGAGCACGAGGCGGCGCGCGACGCCGACCCGTCGGCGGCCGTCATTTCCGTGTATGCGCGGGGCCGCGACTATCACAAGGTGATGCGTTCGCGCCTGCAGCAGCTGGCCGAGCGCATCAAGGGCGAGATCGGCGACTTCGGCTACCGCGTCTTCAGCGATTCGGCGCCCGTGATGGAAGTCGAGCTGGCGCAAAAGGGGGGGCTGGGCTGGCGCGGCAAGCACACCTTGCTGATCAACCGCCAGGGCGGCTCCTTCTTTTTCCTTGGCGAGATCCTCATCGACGTGCCGCTGCCCGTCGACCCGCCGGAGACCCCGCGCTGCGGCCAGTGCTCGGCGTGCATCACGGTGTGTCCGACGCAAGCCATTCTGGGACCGTACCAGCTCGACGCGCGCCGCTGCATTTCCTACCTGACCATCGAATTGAAGGGCGCCATACCCGTCGAGATGCGCCCCCTGATCGGCAACAAGGTGTACGGCTGCGACGATTGCCAGACCGTCTGCCCGTGGAACAAGTTCGCCCAGCGCGCCGTCGTGCCCGACTTCGACGAGCGCCACAGCCTGGGCAGCGCCGGCATGGTGGAGCTGTTCGCCTGGACGGAAGAGGAATTCAACCGCCGCATGGAAGGCAGCGCCATTCGCCGCATCGGCCACGAACGCTGGCTGCGCAACCTGGCCGTCGGCATGGGTAATGCGGCCACGAAGGCCCACGGCCAGGCCGACATCGTCGCGGCCCTGCTGTCGCGCCGCGAGCACCCGTCGGCCATCGTGCGCGAACACGTCGAGTGGGCGCTGGCCTTGCACGGCGTCGCTTGACCTGCGTTTAAGCTTGCTTCAGCCGCAGCGCCGACCATTCGTTATCGATGGCGACCATCGCCACGCTGTCGAGTCCTGATTCCTGCGCATACAAGCGGATATCGTCGCGGTGGATGTCGCTGCCCGCTTTGATTCCACCCTTGCGGTACGCCACCCAGACGGCGCCGCCGGGCGCCAGGCGCGCCTGCGCCACCGGCAGGAACTGTTCCAGTTCCGCGCGGCTGCGCGCGAACAGCAAGATCCAGTCGGCATTGTCACCTTCCCGCACCAGCCGCTCCGCCGGCAACTGCGCCAGCAATGTCCCATGCTCGCCGCCGTCATTGAGCACGGCCAGGGTCGTGGCATTTTTCACAACCATTTTTTCAGCAACGGTTTTTTCAGGCATGGCATCGGCGTGTGGATGGTGAAAAGACGAGCATAACAAATTTCTCCTTGACTTATCGATATATCGTTATAAAATGGCGATACCTACTAACGATATATCTTTAAAGAGAAAACATGAGAAACTCACACCACGCAGAACACGGCCACGGCGGCCATCATCATCACGGCCATTGCGGTCAGCACCACCACCACCATGGCGAACACCGCCACGAATACTTCATGCACGGCCGTGGTCCGCGCGGCTTCGACGAGCGCGGTGATGGCATGGGCGGTGGTCCTGGCGGGCGCGGTGGGCGCGGCGAACGGGCCGAGCGCGTCTTCGGCCGCGGCGACTTGCCCCTGATCGTGCTGGCGCTGATCGAAATCAGCCCCCGCCACGGCTATGAAATCATCAAGGCCATCGAAGAGCGTTGCGGCGGCGCGTACGCCCCCAGCCCGGGCGCCGTGTATCCGACCCTGACCTTGCTGGAAGAGCAGGACCATGTGACGTCCTCCGAAAGCGCCAGCGGCAAGAAGCTCTACACGATCACGGACCTGGGGCGCGCGTATCTGGACGAAAACCGCGCCCAGGTCGATGGCATCCTGGCCCGGCTCGACATGTTTGCCCGCGTCCAGGCGCGCAACGCCTTGCCCGAGCGCGTGCGCCAGGCCATGCACACCTTGAAGCATGCACTGTTGCTGAACAAGACCAGCTGGAACGAGGCGGAAGCCGAGCGCGTCTCCGCCGTGCTGGAACAGGCGGCGAACGCCATCGTCGACGGCCACTGAGCCCACTTTACAAGGACAAGCAATGACTAACGCCTCACCTGCAACTCCACGCCCGCACGCCATCGAGCGCGTGCGGCATGACTTGACACTGCGCGTGCTCACCGTCGTGCGCACCGAGCAGATCACGCCGCACATGCGCCGCATCACCCTGGCTGGCGACGACCTGGACGGCTTTGTCTCGCCGGCGCACGACGACCATGTGAAACTGTTCTTCCCCGCCCCGGGGCAGACCACCCCCGTGTTTCCCGTGCTGGGCAATGGACCGAATCCCATCCAGTACGCGCAAGGCGCGCGCCCCATCGCCCGCAACTACACGCCGCGCCGCTACGACGCCGCGCGGCGCGAGTTGGAAATCGACTTCGTGCTGCATGGCGACGGCCCCGCGGCCAGCTGGGCGGCGCAAGCCGCGCCCGGCCAGACCCTGGGCGTGGGCGGCCCGCGCGGCTCGATGCTGGTGCCGCTCGATTTCGACTGGTATGTGCTGGTGGGAGACCAGACGGCCTTGCCGGCCATCGCCCGCCGCCTGGAGCAGCTGCCGGCCACGGCGCGGGCGATCGCCGTGATCGAAATCGTCGAAGACGGCGAACGGATCGCGCTCGAGTGCGCCGCCCAGCTGGACGTGCGCTGGGTGGCGCGCAATGGCCGCAAGGGACCGCTGCTACTGGAAGCGCTGGCGCAAGTGGCCTTGCCGCAGGATGGCGACGGTTACGTGTGGGTGGCGTGCGAGCATGCGCAGGTGCAGGGCTTGCGCGGGCACTTTATTGAAGGCGGGGTGCCGAAGCAGCATCTGCATGTGGCCAGTTACTGGAAGCATGGGGCGGCCGAGCATCATGAGCATCACGATGAGTGATGGTGGTGTCGGCTTACGCGCTGCGCGCTAAGCCGACCTACAGTGGAATGTAGGTTGGATTAGTGGCGCGCCAGCGCCGCGTAATCCAACATGACGGTCATTATTTCAACAACCCGGCCAGCTCCACCGCCGTCTTGACCTGCATCTTGTCGAAGATATGCGCGCGGTGGACTTCCACGGTGCGCATGCTGATGCCCAGCTTGTCGGCCACCACCTTGTTCATCTTGCCCGCCAAAATCAGGTCCAGCACTTCGCGTTCGCGCGTCGACAGGGTGGCCAGGCGCGCGTGCACGGCGGCCAGTTCGCCCGCCTGGCGCGAGTTGGCCAGGCCCTGCTGCACTCTGTCCATCAGGTCGTTGTCGTTGAACGGCTTTTCAAAGAAATCGAAGGCGCCCCGTTTCAGGCTGTCGACGGCCATCGGCACGTCGCCGTGACCGGTGAGGAAAATCACGGGCAGGCGCGCCGTCAGGTCGCGCTTGACCAGCTGGTCGAACATGGCGATGCCGTTCATGTCGGGCATGCGCACGTCGAGCAGCACGCAGTCGCCGGCGGCATCGAAGCTGCCATCGAGGCTATCGAGAAATTGCTGGGCGCTGGCGTAGTTGCGCGATTCGATGCTGCGCGAGGCGGCCAGCCAGGACAGGGAGTCGCGTACGACTTCTTCGTCGTCGATAATGTGTAGCATGGGGTCTCCGGCTTGTCGTTATGCGTTATGCGTTATTCGTTATTGCTTGGTGTGGCGCGCGGCGCGGCCGGCACACTGAATGTAAAGATCGTACCGCCAGCGGGGTTGGCGCCGAAGGTCAGCGCGCCGCCGTGAAATTCGATGGCGGTGCGGCAGATGTTCAGGCCCATGCCCATGCCTTCGGACTTGGTCGAGAAAAACGGCGAAAACAGCCGCTCGGCCACGTCCTGGGGAATGCCATGTCCATGGTCGATCACGTCGACCGTCACCATGTCCTGCTGCGCGTCGTGGCTGGCCCGCAGGCGCATGATACGCCGTCCCGGCGCCGCGTCCTGCATGGCCTCGATGGCGTTGCGCGTCAGGTTCAGCAGCACTTGCTCGATCATCACGGGATCGGCGCGCAGCAGCGGCAGATCCGGCGGTAGCTCTTCCTGGATGGTGACATAGTATTTGCGCGCCTGCAGGTCGATCAACGCACGGATGCCGTCGATCAGGGTGCGGATGGCGATATCCTGGCGCTGCGGCTCGCTCTTGCGCACGAAATCGTGCACGCTGCGGATGATCTGGCCGGCCCGCTGCGCCTGCGCGCTGGCCTGTTCCAGCGCCGGCTTCAATGTATTCGGCTCGACGGGTGCACCGCTGTCGATGGCGCGGCGGATCAAATTCAAGGCGCCCGTCGTATAGCTGGAAATGGCCGCCAGCGGCTGGTTCAATTCGTGCGCCAGCATCGACGCCAGCTCGCCCATGGTGGCCAGGCGCGAGCTCGTTTGCAGCTTTTCCTGCTGCTGGCGATTCAGTTCCTCGACCCGCTTGCGGTCCGAAATATCGAGCACGGAACCCATCCAGCCCGTCTGCTGGCCGTTTTTGTCCACCAAGGGCGCCTCGAAGATCAGCACGGCCACGCGCGTGCCGTCCGGACGCTGGAAATAGGTTTCGAACTGCGGCGTGGGATTGCCGGCCAGGGCCTTGACGAAGCGCTGCTGGTATTCCTCCAGCGCTTCGGGCACCCAGTAGGGCATGGGCGGCAGGCGTCCCAGGATTTCCTCGGGCGGATAGCCGACGATCTGGCAAAACGCGGGATTGACGTAGGTGACTCTGCCTTCCAGGTCGCGCGCGCGCATGCCCGTCACCAGCGAATTTTCCATCGCCGTGCGAAACAGCATCTGCTGGCGCAGCGCGCCTTCGGCCACCAGGCGGCGCGAAATGTGGCGCCACAGGGCCAGCAAGCTCCACAGCAAGCCCAGCGACAGGGCGATGACGGAGCCGACCAGCAAATTGGGCAGCAATTTCGGCTGGCTTTTCACGCTGTCGGTAAACAGGGTGATGCTGGCGCCGGGCACGTCGAGCGCGCGCTTGTGCGTGTACACGCCGTGGCCGGGACCGGCGGCGGCGCGCCGCGCCAGCACCTTGTCGTCGCGGTCGATCAGCGAAATCTGGTTATCCTGGGCGAACCACCACGGCACCATTTCATCGAGCAGGCTGCTGATCTGGTAGGTGGCCACCAGGCTGCCCACGTAGCGCTGGCCGTCGAACAGGGGCTGATGGTAATCCATCAGCATGGCGCCGGGCGGCGCGTCGGGAAAGCCCGTCTGCTGCGAAGGCTGGGCGTACTGGCCCCGGTGCAAACGGCGCGCATTGTCGGCCGCCGTCAGCGAGGCCGGCGAAAACGACAGGGCGTGCGGCAGGCTGTTGTCGCTGGTGGCCAGCACCTTGCCGCTGGTGTCGAGCCACAGCACGCGCTGCAATTCGCGGCCATTGCGCAACATCTGCTGCAGCCGTTCGTGCACTTTTTCCGCGCCCAGCGAGCCGCTGGCGATGTCCACGCCCAGGTTGAACAGGCTTTCCTCGTTGCGCGCCAGCTGGAAGCGGATGGTCTGCTCCACCCACAGCGTGTCGGCGATCAGCTGCTCCTGGCGTTCGTTGCTCTCCATCTGGCGCGCCTGCCAGGGCAGCCAGAATAGGATGGACAGGAACAGCAGCAGCAGGATGACGGGCAGCAGCCAGCGCATCGGGCTCGATAGCTTGAAGCGGCGTGCAAGGGTGGGGGGAGTCGGCATGGCTGGCAGGGTAGCGGCTTATCGGGAGACGGCTATTGTGGTTAACCACAATAGCCGAAGCAGTTTCTTTGGCACAATATCCAAGTAGACAAATAATAAAGTTTTTTCAAAAACCACTCAGGAGACAAAAATGCAGATGAAAACCATGTTCGTCGCGCTGTGCGCGGCCATCGGCGCCACCGCCGGCGTGCACGCTTACGCGCAAGCCCCCATCGTCATCAAGTTCAGCCACGTCGTGGCCACCGACACGCCGAAAGGCCAGGCCGCCGAGCGCTTCAAGCAGCTGGCCGAGAAAGCCACGAATGGCAAGGTCAAGGTCGAACTGTACCCGAACAGCCAGCTGTACAAGGACAAGGAAGAACTCGAAGCCCTGCAGCTGGGCGCCGTGCAGATGCTGGCGCCGTCGCTGGCCAAGTTCGGCCCGCTGGGCGTGAAGGAATTCGAAGCCTTCGACCTGCCCTACATTTTCCCCACCAAGACGGCGCTGTACAACGTCACCGAAGGCGAAATCGGCAAGAGCCTGCTGAAAAAACTGGAACCCAAGGGTATCACGGGCCTGGCCTACTGGGACAACGGCTTCAAGGTGATGTCGGCCAACAAGCCGCTGCACATGCCGGCCGACTTCAAGGGCCTGAAAATGCGCATCCAGTCGTCGAAGGTACTCGACGCGCAAATGCGCGCGCTGGGCGCCAATCCGCAGGTGCTGGCCTTCTCGGAAGTGTATCAGGCGCTGCAGACGGGCGTCGTCGACGGCACGGAAAATCCGCCATCGAATATGTACACGCAAAAGATGCATGAAGTGCAAAAGCACGTGACCGTGTCGAACCACGGCTACCTGGGCTATGCCGTCATCGTCAACAAGAAATTCTGGGATGGCTTGCCGCCCGATATACGCGGCCAGCTGGAAAAAGCCATGCGCGAGGCGACCACGTTTGAAAAAGCCATCGCCCAGCGCGACAACGACCAGGCCCTCGACGCCATCAAGAAAGCGGGCAAGACGCAGATCTATACCCTGACGGTGCAGGAACAGGCCGAATGGCGCAAGGCGCTGGCGCCCGTGCAGAAGGCCATGGAAGGGCGCATCGGCAAGGATCTGATCTCGGCCATCAACAAGGAAAGCGCGAAGTAATCGCGCTGGCCGCGCCACCCGGCGCGGCTGTCAGGGACCTCCCTGTCTTTCTGCAGCAACGGCACCTGCGCGTCCTGCGCGGGTGCCAGCGTACCCGCATTCTTTGAAAGTCCACCATGAAATTTCTGGATCACCTGGAAGAGTGGCTGATCGCGACCCTGATGGGCGCGGCCACCTTCATCATTTTCGTCGCGGTCGTGCACCGCTACCTGGCAGGCTTGCCTATCCCCGGCCTGCAAGACTTTTTGATTCAAATCAATACCAGCTGGGCCCAGGAACTGTGTATCTACATGTTCGTCTGGATGGCCAAGTTCGGCGCCGCGTATGGCGTGCGCACGGGCATCCACGTGGGCGTCGACGTCTTGATCAACCGCATGAACCCGCGTTGGCGCGACCGTTTCATCGTCTTCGGCCTGGGTGCCGGCGCCCTGTTCACGGGCATCGTGGGGACCCTGGGTGCCAGCTTCGTGTGGTCGATCGGCCACACGGACCAGACCTCTGCCGACATGGAAATCCCCATGTGGCTGGTGTACCTGGCCGTGCCGCTCGGTTCCTATCTGATGTGCTTCCGCTTCCTGCAAGTGATGGTGCATTTCATCAAGACGGGCGCCTTGCCGAAACACGACCACTCGCATGTCGAGGGGCTGGAAGACGAACTGACGGCTGAAGAAAAAGGAGCCAAGGCATGAACGCGCTGATCATTTTTGTGTTGCTGCTGGCGCTGATGCTGACCGGCATGCCGATTTCCATTTCGCTGGGCCTGACGGTACTGACGTTCCTGTTTACCATGACCAGCGTGCCCATCGAATCGGTGGCCCTGAAGATTTTCACGGGCATCGAGAAATTCGAGATCATGGCCATCCCGTTCTTCATTTTGGCGGGTAACTTCCTCACGCATGGCGGGGTGGCGCGGCGCATGATCAACTTCGCCAGCTCCATGGTCGGCCACTGGCATGGCGGTCTGGCGCTGGCCGGCGTGATGGCGTGCGCGCTGTTTGCCGCCGTGTCCGGTTCCAGCCCCGCCACCGTGGTGGCGATCGGCTCCATCATCCTGCCGGCCATGGTCAAACAGGGCTATCCGCGCGGTTTCGGCGCCGGCGTCATCACCACTTCGGGCGCGCTGGGCATTTTGATTCCACCGTCGATCGTGATGGTGATGTATTCCGTCAGCACGAATACCTCGGTCGGTAAACTATTCATGGCGGGCGTGATTCCCGGCATGATGCTGGCCATGCTGCTGGGCCTGACCACGTGGTTTTTGGCGCGCAAGCACAACTATCCGCGCATGAAAAAGGCCAGCTGGGGCGAGCGCTTCGTCACGTTCAAGAAGAGCGCCTGGGGCTTGCTGCTGATCGTCATCGTCATGGGCGGCATCTATTCGGGTGCCTTCACGCCGACGGAAGCGGCCGCCATGGCTGCCGTGTACGCCTTCATCATCGCGGTCTTCGTCTACAAGGACTTGAAGATCAAGCAAGTGGGCAAGGTCTTGCTCGATTCGGCCGCCATGTCGGCGATGCTGTTGTACATCATCACAAATGCCGTGCTGTTCTCGTTCCTGATGACCAGTGAAAACATCCCGCAAGCGATGGCCGAATGGATCACGGGCAAGGGCCTGGGCGTGATCAGCTTCCTGCTGGTGGTCAACGTGCTGCTGTTGTTGGCTGGTAACGTCATGGAACCGTCGTCCATCGTGCTGATCATGGCGCCGATTCTGTTCCCTGTCGCCATGAAGCTGGGCATCGATCCCGTGCACTTCGGCATCCTGATCGTGGTCAACATGGAAGTGGGTATGTGCCATCCGCCCGTGGGCTTGAACCTGTATGTGGCGTCCGGCATCACGAAGATGGGCATCTCGGAGCTGACCGTGGCCGTGATGCCATGGCTGCTGACGATGCTGGCCTTCCTGGGCTTGATTACCTACGTACCACAAATCTCGCTGTGGCTGCCAAATTTAATTTACAACTAAAACAGTTGTCCCCGTCATGGTGCAAAAAAAGTCGATACGGCCGAATAAATGCGCTATGATGGGCAGCCTTAAGGGGAAACACGTATATGCATATGCGCCCCGGTAGCAAGGCTGAAATACAGAATTGGCAACAAGGTTAGTGGGGGAGTGGTCTATAAAAACGGTATTGATACCGGGGATATATTGAGGAGACACACGTTTCACAGAAGTTGTTGAGTCATAGCTGTCTGCGGCCAAAAGCCGGCACCGGCGGACCCAAACGACCGGGAACGTGAAGCAATATTTGAAGCGCACCGACTGGTGCGCTTTTTTTTCGTGCGCGGGAAACGTCCGCCGGCACGCCCAAAGACGGTGCATAATTCCCGTGGCGCCGTTTCCCGCTCCGGCAGGTTGCATATTTGCCACACTTGAACAATGATCAGCAGATGAAAAAACAACAGGGCAGTGAACTGTTCAGCGCCATCGTGGCCGCGCCGTTCGGCGCCATGGGCGTGCGCGCGCAGGATGGGCAGGTATGCGAGCTGGTGTATCTGCCGCCGCACTTTGCCGAAAAAGACGCGCAGGATGCCGTCTCCGAGCGGGCCTGCCAGCAACTGGCCCGGTATTTCCGCGATCCCGATTATGTCTTCGACTTGCCGCTGGCCGCCTCGGGCAGCGCCTACCAGCAACGGGTGTGGGCGGCGATTCGCGGCATTGCGCGCGGCCAGGTGCGCACGTATGGCGACGTGGCGCGCCTGATCGGCTCGGCCCCGCGCGCCGTGGGCCAGGCTTGCGGCGCCAACTGGTTTCCCGTGGTGATCCCCTGCCACCGGGTCACGGCTGCTGGCGGCCTGGGCGGCTTTGCCCATCACGACGATGCGACGGGTTTCCACCTGGGTGTCAAGCGCTGGCTGCTGGCGCATGAAGGCGTGGCGGGCATGGGGTGGTCAACACGATGATGAACAGCCTGCTGGCGCCCGACAACGCCACCCTGATCGATGAATTCTGCGACAGCCTGTGGCTGGAAGACGGCCTGTCGAAAAACTCGCTCGATGCCTACCGGCGCGACATGCGGCTGTTTGCGCGCTGGCTGGAAGTGGCGCGGCCCGGGCGCGAGGGCCTGTACGAAGTCTCCACGGCCGACATCGAAGCGTATTTCGCGGCCCGCCACGACGAGAGCAAGGCCACGTCGTCGAACCGGCGCCTGTCCGTGCTCAAGCGGTTTTACCAGCTGGCCTTGCGGCACAAGCATATCGCGGCCGACCCGTGCCTGAAGATGGTCTCGGCCAAGCAGCCCGCGCGCTTCGTGCATACCCTGAGCGAAGCGCAGGTGGAAGCCTTGCTGGCGGCGCCCGACGTGAGCACGCCGCTGGGCCTGCGCGAACGCACGATGTTGGAACTCATGTATGCGAGCGGCTTGCGCGTGTCGGAACTGGTGGACTTGAAATCCGTCGAGCTGAGCCTCAACGATGGCGTGCTGCGCATCACGGGCAAAGGCAGCAAGACGCGCCTGGTGCCGTTCGGCGAACAGGCGCGGCTGTGGATCGAGCGTTATCTGAAGGAAGCGCGCGGCGTCATCCTCGACGGTCAGATGGACGATGCATTGTTTGTCACGCGACGCGGCGGCGCCATGACGCGGCAAATGTTCTGGGTCATCATCAAGAAACATGCGATGAGCGCCGGCATCACGGCGCCGCTGTCGCCGCACACCTTGCGTCACGCGTTCGCCACGCATTTGCTCAACCATGGCGCGGACTTGCGTGTTGTGCAATTGTTACTGGGGCACTCCGATATTTCCACCACGCAGATTTACACGCACGTGGCCCGCGAACGGCTGAAACTGCTGCATGCGCAGCATCATCCGCGCGGCTAAAAATTTTGTATTTGCTCCAACTGCGTCATAATGTGCCCTATGTGCTTATCTGTAACAATAAAAAACTAAAGAGGTAGTAAATGGCCAAGACAAATTTCCAATACGAAAAACGGCAAAAAGAGCTGGAAAAGAAGAAGAAAGCCGAGGAAAAAGCCAGACGCAAGCTGGAAGCGAAGAACAATCCGAAGCCGGCCGATGGCAGCGAAGGCGATGAGCCGGAAGCGGACGACGCCGATGACGCAGATCCGGCCGCCGAAGGCGACGCTCCCGTCCAGCCGCAGTAACTCTCCGTTCTTGACGACCGGTGCGGCACCATCGCCGCGCCGGTATCCCCTCGTTTTACTTTCTCCCCGCTACAAGCGCGGCCGCTGGCCGATCGCCAGTTGCAGCTGCGTGCTGGCGATGGCCGCATCGGCGCGCGCCTGCACATAGCCCTGGTAGGCCTCATCGGCCGAACGCTGCGCCGCCAGCCATTCCAGCAGCGAGGCATTGCCTTTGACGTAAGACAGGCGCATGCCGTCGACCACCTTCTGCGCGTCAAGCAGCACGCCGTCACGGTAGCGCGCCAGCCTGTCCTGCGCCGCACGCAGCTGCCGCTGCGCCGTGCGCACCTGCGTCTCCGCCGCCAGTTCCGCCTGGCGCAGGGCCAGCATCGCCTGCGTCACACTTGATTCCGCCTGCACGATGTCACCCTTGTCGCGCCGCGACAGGGGAATGGGGATGGCCAGCGAGATGGACAGCGCACGCGAACGGGGCGAACCGTCGACGGGATTGCCGCCAGTATCGATGCCGTCATGGTAGCCGCGCGCGGCGGCCAGGCCCACGGTGACGGTCGGATCGACCGAGCGGTTGGCGCGCACGAGGGCCGCGCCGTCGCGCAGATTGTCCACGGTGGCACGGGCGATGCGCACGTCGCTGCGCGCATTGAGCGCTTGCGGCACCAGCACCCTGGCATTCTGGTCGGCATACGCGGCGAAGTCGCACGCCAGCTGCGCGTCCGGAAACAGCGCGTCGAACTGGCGCCCCAAGGGCGGCGACAAATTCAACATGGCGCTGTCCGCCTCGCTGCGCGCCTGTGCCAGCTCGGCCTGGAACTGGTCGCGCTCCACGCGCGACTGCAGCAGCTCAATGCCGCCCACGTCGCCCGCCTTGCGCCGCACGGCGTTCGCTTCCACCACTGTCGACAGGGCCGCCATGGTCTGCTCCTTGCGCGCGACGACTTCGCGCGTGCGGCACGCTTCCGTGAACGCGGCGGCGGCCGTGCCATACAGTTCGCTCTTGAAGCCGGCCACCGTTTCCTCTGCCAGCGCGACGTTGCTGTGCGCCGCCTTGATGCGCGCGGCGCGCTTGCCGCCCATCTCGATGGCCATGCTGATGGCCGGGTTCCACGTGACGGGACGGTGTTCGACGCTGCGCACGGTTTCGCGCGTGGCGCCCAAGGTTAACTCGGGATCGGGACGCAAGCCAGCGATGCCGACGCCGGCCTTGGCCGCAACGATGCTTTCCTGCTGCGATTGCAGTTCCAGGCTGTGGCTTTCCACGGCGGACAGATAGGTGTCAAAGCTCAACGGAGTGGCAAGGGCGCCGGGCGCGATCAGCCAGGCCGCCAGCAATACATTAAAACGTGTCATGGGTCTCTCCTTCGGTATGCATCTGGCGTTTTTTGCAGGTGCGCCTCGATCAGGTAATACAGGGCCGGCAACAGCAACAAGGTCAGTGCCGTCGCCGTCACCAGGCCGCCCACGACGACGGTCGCCAGCGGTCGCTGCACGTCGCTGCCCAGGCCTGTTGCCAGCATGGCCGGCGTCAGGCCCAGGGCGGCCACGGTGGCCGTCATCAGCACGGGGCGCATGCGGTCGCGCGCGCCTTCGAGCACGGCCTCGCACAAGCTCTTGCCCTCGTCGGTGCGCAAGCGGTTGATCTGCGCCAGCATCAGCACGGCATTCAATACGGCCACGCCGAACAGGGCGATGAAGCCGACGGCGCTCGACACGTTCAAGGTCATGCCGCGCAGGTGCAGCGCGGCCAGGCCACCGAGCATGGCCAGCGGCACGGCCAGCAAGACCAGCGCGGGCTGGCGCAGGTTGCGGAACTGGCCAAACAGCAGCAAAAACATGGCGCCCAGGGTCATCGGCAGGATCAGGGCCAAACGGCTTTGCGCGCGCTGCAGGTTCTCGAACTGGCCGCCCCATTCGACGCTGATGCGCTGATGCTCGTTGGCCACGGCCTGCGCCACCAGGGGGCGAGCTTCGGCCAGGAAACCGGCCAGGTCGCGCCCGCGGGCATTCAGGCGCACGATGATGTGGCGCCGTCCCATTTCGCGCACGATCACGCTCTCGCCCGAGGTGGTGCTGATGGTGGCCACCTGCGCCAGCGGGATCTTCGCGCCATTGGCGGCCGTCAGTTTCAGGCTGGCGATGGCGTCCGGGCTGGAACGCGTGGCGGGCGGGAAGCGCACGGCGATGTCGTAGCTTTTTTCGCCCACGTAGACCTGGCCGATGGGCGCGCCGCCGATGCCGGTGGCAATCAGGTCGGCCACGTCGGCCGCGTTGATGCCGTAGCGGGCCGCCTTGGCGCGGTCCAGTTCCACCTTCAGGTTGGGCAGCGGCGGCTCGACGTCCACGGCCACGTCGGAGGCGCCGTGGACAGTTTTCAAGACATTGGCCACCTTGCCGGCGATGGCGCGCACTTCATCGAGGTCATTGCCGAAGATTTTCACCGTCAGGTCGCTGTGCGCGCCCGACAATTTATCCTGCACGCCATCGATCATCGGCTGCATGAAGGCCACCGTAAAGCCGGGCATGCGGGAGAAGCGTGCATTCATCTTGGCGATCAGCTGCTGCTTGCTCATGCCGGACTTCCAGCTTTTGTACGGATGCAGTCCCACGCTCGCCTCGATGTGCGACGGCGTCCAGTAATCGGTGCCGTCGTCGTTGCGTCCCGTCTGCGTGACGATGGTCGACACTTCCGGGAATTCCAGCGCGGCGCGGCGCAATTCGCTGGCCATCCCGGACGCCTTGTCCAGGGTGATCCCGGGCGGCATCTGCACCTGCAGCCACAAGGAACCCTCATCGAGGTAGGGCAGGAAATCGCGCCCGATGCTGGCGCCCAGGATGGCAAGCGCCGCGAGCGATCCTGCGCACACCATCGCCACCCAGCGCTTCCTGCCCACCATGCGCTCGAGGAAGCGGCCGTACGCGCCCGCCAGCTTGTCCAGCGCGCGGTTATGGAAGGTGCGGCGCGGCTTGCGCAAGGCCAGCCAGGCCAGGCCCGGGATCAGCACCAAGGCCACCACCAGCGCGCCCACGAGCGCCGCACCCACCGCATACGCCATTGGCGAGAACAGCTTGTATTCGATGCGCTGGAAGGCAAACAGGGGCAGGTAGGCGGCGATGATGACGGCCATGCCGAACATGATGGGGCGCGCCACCTGCAAAGTGGCGTCGATGGCGTCCTGCAGGGTGAGAGGCCGTTCCTGATCCCGTTCGCGGCGGCGCAGCATGTTTTCCAGCACCACCACGGAGCCATCGACGAGGATGCCGAAGTCGATCGCCCCCAGGGACAGCAGGTTGGCGGGAATCTTAAAATGGTGCATGAAGATGAAGGCGATCAGCAGGGCCAGCGGGATCGTCAGCGCGACGATGGCGGCCGCGCGCGGGCTGCCCAGATACAGCAGCAGCACCAGGGCGACGAGCAGCATGCCTTCGCCGAGGGTGAATCCGACCGTGTGCAGGGTGGCGTCGATCAGCGAGCTGCGATCCAGGTAGGGCACGACTTTCACATCCTTCGGCAGCAGCTTGGCATTTAAATCGTCCACGGCCGCATGGATGCCGGCCAGCGCTTCGGAGGCATTGACATCCTTGAGCAGCAGGGTGATGCCTTCAATGGTATCGGGATTGTCGTCCTTGCCGAGGATGCCGCGCCGCTCCACGTTGCCGTAAGCGAGCCTGCCCAGGTCCTTCACCAGCACGGGCACGCCGTCCTTGCTGCTGACGACGACGTTGCCCATGTCATCGAGGGTATGCAGCAAACCTACGCCGCGCACCACGTACGATTGCTGGCCGCGGTCGATCACGCTGCCGCCGCCGCTGATGTTGTTGGCGTTGATGGCGTCCTTGACCTGCGCCAGCGAGAAGCCGTAGCTGTCCAGCTTTGCGGGATCGAGTTCCAGCATGAACTGCGTCGTCAGGCCGCCGAAATTGCTCACGTCGGCCACGCCGCGCACCTGCTGCAGGCGCGGGATCACGGTCCAGAACTGCAGTTCGGACAGTTCGCGCAGGGAGCGTGTTTTTGATTCCAGCGTGTAGCGGTAGATCTCGCCCGTGGGCGAGGTATAGGGATCGAGGCCCGGCTTGGCGTCGTACGGCAGGTTCACGCTGGCCAGGCGTTCCTGCAGCCGTTCGCGCGTGAAGTAGCCGTCGCTGCCATCCTCGAACACCACGGTGATCAAGGACAGCGCGAACAGGCTGCGCGTGCGCAGCACGTGCATGCCCGGAGTACCGAGCAGGGCGCGCTCCAGGGGGATGGTGATCTGCTGCTCGATTTCCTCTGCGCCCAGGCCCGGCACCTGCGTGACGATCTGCGAGGTGACGTCGGCGATGTCGGGATAGGCTTCGATGGGCAGCTGCTTCCAGCAATAGACGCCGTAGGCGGCGACGAACAGCAGCACGAGCCAGACGATGCCGCGCCGCTGGCAGCAGGTGGCGATGACACGGTCAATCATTGAGCAGCAATCCTTCCTTGACGACGATGCGTTCGCCGGCCTTCAGGCCCGAGACGATTTCGACCTGGTCTCCATGGCTGGCGCCCACTTCCACCGTGCGCGGCGTAAATACCAGCGGGCTGCGCTCGACCATCACGCGCGTCGATGGCCCGCTTTGCAGCACGGCGGCCGCCGGCACGAGGAGGGCGCGGCGGGAAGCGCCGGCGAATCCCGCGTGGGCGAACATGCCCGGCTTGAAGGCGCCGGCGCGGTTGTCGATGGCAACGCGCACCTTCACCGTGCGCGTTTCGGGATCGAGCACGGCGCCCACATACGCGACCTTGCCTTCGAAAGCCTTGCCGGGCCAGGCGTCAACGCTGATGCGGGTCGCTTGGCCCACGGCCACCTGCGCCAGATCCCGCTCGGCCACATTCGCCGACAGCCACACGGTGGAGAGATCTGCCACCGTCATGACGGGCGCGTTGATGTCGTTCCAGTAGCCGCCCTGGGCGCCTTCCATGGCGATCACGGTGCCGGCGATGGGCGAGCGCAGCACGTAGTCGCGGCGCGAACCTCGCGCGCCGGCACCGTACTGGGCCAGCTTGTCGGCGCTGGCCTGGGCATCGCTGCCGGCCTGCGCAAAGGCGGCCTGCGCCGCTTCGTACTCCTTGCGCGCGGCGATTTCCGCGTCGAACAGCGTCTTCTGGCGCTCGAGTTCCTGGCGCGCCTGCAGCAGGGCGGACTTCGCCTTGCTGTCGTCCGCGTAGGCGGCGCTCAGTTCCGCCGAGTCGAGCGTGAACAGCGGGTCGCCCGCCTTCACGCTGTCGCCCAGTGAACGCTGCAAGCGCGTGATGCGCCCGGCCAGCGGCGGCGTGATTTTCACCAGTTTTTCCGGCATCGCTTCGATGCTGCCCGGCGCCTCCGTCTGCGTGGCGATGTCCTGTTCCTGCACGGCGGCGATCTGCAGGCGCTGGCGCAGCGGCGACATCTTGTCGACGGCGATGCTGCCATCGTCCAGGTGCGTCGATTGGGCGGGCGGCGTGGCCGCCGCCGTCGGCTTGGCGCAGCCGGCCAGGGCCGAGCAGGCGAGAGCGAGGGCGCAGCTGGCGCCCAGGGCGTTGCGGGTGGTCGTGTTCATCCCGTGTTTCCTTGTTATTGATGGTGAGGGGGCATGCGTGGATGCCGTGCCCAGGCGGGCGGTCAGAGGGGAGTGCAAGCAGCGTCACAGCGTCACTACAGCGCCGGGAAAGCATAGCAATGTGCTCCTGAAGAAGCGCCCAAGAACGCCTGAATCATTCTTCAGGTTCGGTGCGCGCACGGTGGAGCGCGGTAAAATGACAGCATGAAAAACACGGCGCGACGCGAAAGGCAGGCATGAGAATCCTCCTGGTGGAAGACGACCGCAAGGCGGCGCGCCTGCTGGCCCGCGGCTTGCAGGAAGAAGGCTTTGTTGTCGATGTGGCGCACAGCGCGGAAGAGGGCGAGGATGAAAGCTACGCCGTCGACTATGACGCGATCGTGCTGGACTGGATGTTGCCGGGCAAGCAGGGCATCGACTTTTGCCGCGACCTGCGCGCGCGCGGCATCCAGACGCCCGTGCTGATGCTGACGGCGCGCGACGCCACGGCCGACCGGGTGGCGGGCCTGAACACGGGCGCCGACGATTACCTCACAAAGCCGTTTGAGTTCGAGGAACTGCTGGCGCGCATCCGCGCCTTGCTGCGCCGCTCCGACATCAGCCGCCCGCTGGTGCTGGCGCTGGCCGACTTGACGCTCGATCCCGTCAGCCACCAGGCCACGCGGGCCGGCGCGCCGCTGGTGCTGACACCCAAGGAATATGCGATTCTGTTGATCCTGCTGCGCCAGGCGGGCGAAGTGGTCAGCCGCGCGCGTCTGGCCGAGCAGATCTGGCAGGCGGACCTGATCGGCATCGATAACCTGATCGACGTCCACGTACGCAATTTGCGAGGCAAGGTCGATGCTCCGGGTTTGCCTCCGTTGATCCACACGGTGCGCGGACGCGGTTTCCGCCTGGCGGAAAACAACGGTGGCTAGCTTTCGAAAACGCTTGCTGCTGGTGCATCTGGCCGTCATCCTCGCCATCGTCGCCTGCACGGCGCTGGCCGGCTACTGGGGCCTGTCGCGCGCCGTGCATGGCCAGCTCGATGCGGCCCTGATGGCGCTGGCCGAGACGGAAATGGCCATGCTGCCTGCCGCGCCGCGCCAGCCGGTGCAGGTGCACGAGGTGGCGCCGGGCCTGGCGCAGCCCTCATTGACGCGCCTGGACCGCCTGGTGCAGATCATCGATGGCGAAGGCCGCGTGCTGGCGCGCAGCCGCAATCTGGAGGCGGCGCAGCTGCCGGCGCCGCCGGCCTTGCTGGCGCGCCTGGCGGCCGGCGAGACCGTCTTCGAGACCCTGCCCAAGTTCGGCGAAGAGCCGTTGCGCATGATTTCCATTCCCGTGCCCTCGTCCGGCGCGGGCCTGGCGGTGCAGGTGGCCGGTTCGCTCGACGACACCAACCACGTGCTGGCCGCGGCCACGGTGCTGTTTGGCGCCATGGCGCTGGCCTTGCTGGCGGCCGTGGGGCTGGCTGGCGAAATGCTCACGCGCCGCGTGCTGGGCGCCATCGACGACGTGGTGGACCAGGCGCATTCGATCGGCGAAGCCAGCCTGCACCAGCGCCTTCCCCATCCCGGCACGCAGGACGAAATCGGCCGCCTGGTCGATACCCTGAACGCCATGCTGGACCGCCTGGAACACGGCTACGATGCGCAGCGCCGCTTCACGGCCGACGCCTCGCACGAATTGCGCTCGCCCCTGTCGCGCCTGCGCACGGAAATCGAAATCACCCTGCGCCGCCCCCGCGAGTCGCCCGAGTATGTCGATGCGCTGGCATCCTGCCTCGATGAAGTGCAGCGCCTGACGACCCTGGTGGAAGAGTTGCTGATGCTCACGCGCCTGGACGTGGGCCAGGAGCGCAATGCCGTGGAAACCATAGCACTTAATCCTCTCGTGCGGGCGGCCGCGCAGCGGCTGGAAAAGGCAGCCGCGCAGCGCGGCATCCGCATCGTTGTTGATGACAGTGTGGCCGTGCAGGCGCGGGTGGCGGCCGGCCCGGTGGATCTGGTGCTGGCCAATCTGCTCGATAACGCCGTGAAGTTTTCGCCGCCCGACAGCGTGATCACGGTGCAGGTGTCGCGCGAGGGCGAACATGCGTTTGTGGGCGTGGCGGATGCGGGACCGGGCATCGGCGTGGAAGACTTGCCGCATCTGTTCGAGCGCTTTTACCGGGGCGCCAAGGCGCGCGCGGGCGAGGCGCCCGGCTTCGGACTGGGACTGGCCCTGTCGCAAGCCATCGTCCATGCGTATGGCGGCAGCATTGAGGCGCGGAACCGTCCGCAAGGCGGCGCCCTGTTCCTCATGCGCCTGCCCGCCTCAGATTGAGGGCGCCACGCCTTCCCAGCGCACTTGCCGCACTTGCGGCCAGGCGCCCGCGCGGTTGACGAAGCGCACCAGCACGGCGCGCTGCACGGCCTGGCACAGCACCGTGGCGATCAGCCGGACCACTTGCCGGGCTTCGTCCCAGCTGCGCAGCATCTGCGACGGCGCCAGGCCCGCGCCTTTGAGTTCGGCCAGCAGCAGGCGCACCACGTGGTCCGCTTGCGCGGCGGGGCAAGTGACGGTCAGGCGGTAGGTGACCACTACGGGACCGCGCCGGGCAAACCAATGGAAGAATTTTTTCATCATCAGACTCCCCGTTCGGCGACAAATTCCGCGTTGTTCACCAGCGCCCAGCGCACAGCCGAGACGCTGCCTTCCAGGCTCACCTGGCTGACGATCTGCTCCAGCAATCCCAGGCTGGACAAGGGCGTGAGCAGGTCGGCGCGCACTTCGATGCGTCCCGCGTGCGCCGCGTCTTCGCTGTGCAAGGATTGCAGCATCAGGGCCGGCATGCCGCTGATCATGCGCAGCATGAGGTTGCGCACCTGGACTTCCTGCTCCGCCTCGCACACGGCCGTGACGCGGTAGATGCTTTCCGTCTCGATGCCCGCTTCGCTGCCGTGCGCGTTGATGCGTTGCGCCAGGTGCCGCAGCACCAGGTTGGCGATCAGCACGAAGCCCGTGCCGATGGCCGCTTCCAGGGCGAAGCCCAGGCCGCACAGGATGCCGATGGCGGCCGAGCACCACAGGGTGGCGGCCGTGTTCAAGCCGCGCACCGTCATGCCTTCGCGCATGATGACGCCGGCGCCAAGGAATCCAATGCCCGACACCACCTGCGCGGCGATGCGCATATGGCCAGCGCTATCGCCTTCGAGCACGGAAACCATCACGAACAGCGAGGCGCCGACGGACACGAGCGCGTTGGTGCGCAGGCCCGCCATGCGCTGGCGCAGCTGGCGTTCGGCGCCGATCATGGCGCCCAGGGTCAAGGCTGCGGCAACGCGCAGCGCAAAGTCAAATACCACCATCAGTTTCTCCCGGCTGGGGAGGAACAGGCGAGTGCAAGGGCGAAGACAATTCGCCCCGAAAGGGGGCAGCAGACGACAACGGTGGAACGATGAGGGAAGTGCGGCGAATGAACATCGCCGTTGGTAAAACCACACCTTGCCGAGGGCAGGGCGGGCGGAATGCGCGCGTCTTGCCTAAGGCCGATCGCCGATGGTCAATCGACTACTGTCACTGGAACAAGCACCCACGAGTCACTCCATATCATTGATAACGGGGACAGTCTAGCCAGTGGGGCCGCTTTGGTCAACTGAAGCTCTCTTCAGGAAGCCGCCGCGTCGTCCCCGCCAATGCGGGGACGGTGAAGGCGACCGGTGGATCAGTGGGCGTGTGCCTTGGCGTCGCCGGCGGATTCGGCATGCTCGCCGCCGCCAAAGAAGCGCGCGGCGCGCTTGCCCAGGCTATCGAGGTAGGTGTAGGCGACGGGCACCACCACCAGTGTCAGCAAGGTCGAGGTAATCACGCCGCCGATGACGGCGCGGCCCATCGGCGCCTGCGATTCGCCGCCGTCGCCCATGCCGATGGCCATCGGCAGCATGCCGAAGACCATCGCCAGGGTCGTCATGAGGATGGGGCGCAGCCGCACCTGCCCCGCTTCCATCAGCGCCTCGAATTGCCCCAGGCCTTCGCGCTGGCGCTGGTTGGTGAAGTCGACCAGCAGAATCGCATTCTTGGTGACCAGGCCCATGAGCATGATGAAGCCGATCACGGAGAAGATGTTCAGGGTGCTGCCCGTGATCAGGAGTGCGGCCAGCACGCCGATCAAGGAGAGCGGCAGGGACACCATGATGGCGATCGGCTGCAGGAAGCTGCCGAATTGCGACGCCAGCACCAGGTAGATGAAGATCACGGCAATCCCCAGCGCCATCATGGCGCCGCCCATGGTTTCGGCCATCTGCTGCGCATTGCCGGCCACGTCGAAGCGCACGCCCGGTGGCAGGTCGATGGACTTGATGGCTTTCTGCACGTCGGCGTCGACGTCGCCGGCGGGGCGGCCCTGCGTGCCCGCATAGATGGCGACCCGGCGCTGCAAGGCCTGGCGTTTCAGCACTTGCGGGCTTGATGACGGCACGAAGTCGACCACCTGGCGCAGCGGAATCATGACGGGCTTGCCGTTCGCATCGAGTTTGCTGGACGCCAGCGACAGGTCGGCCAGGTCGGCCACTTTCTGGCGGCCCGACTTGGGCAGCTGCACGTTGACGTCGTAGTTTTGTCCGTCGCTGGCTAACCAGTGGCTGACCGTGTCGCCCGCAACAAAAGGACGCAAGGCATTGCCGATCTGCTGCACCGACAAGCCCAGATCGCTGGCCAGTTCGTTATTGATCTTCACGGTGGTCGACGGATTGGCGCCTTCCTGGCTGTACTCCATGTCGGCCAGGCCCTTGATGCTGCGCATCTTGTCCATCAGGCGGTGCGCCACTGCATCGAGCTTGCCTTCATCCGTACCGAGGATGGCGATGAAGATGGGGCGGTTACCGACGGACAGGGTGATGCCGGCGATCGGCGCCAGGCGTTCGCGGATCAGCTTTTCCAGTTCCTGCTGCGAGCGGCGCTTGTGCGTCTTGATGTCCGTCAGCTTCAGGTTCACCTCGGCCGCATTGCGTCCATCGGGCGTGCCGATATTGGCCACCAGGCTGTCGATTTCGGGGAATTCCTTCAGCGCCGTTTCGATCTGGCGCACTTTGCTATCCGTGTATTCGAGGCTGGAGCCGACGGGCGTCTTGAAGCGCAGGTTGACCCAGCCCTGGTCCGTCTCGGGGAACATCTCGCCGCCGATCATGGGCACGAGCATCAGGCTGCCCGCGAACAGCGCCACGGCCGTGGCCAGGGTGGTCTTGCGCCAGCGCAGGGCCACTTTCAGCACCTTGCCGTACCAGACGTGCAGGCGGTCGATGCCCGTCTCGATCCAGGCCATGAAGCGGCCCAGCCACGGCGCGTATTTGAAGCGGTCCTTGACGGGATCGCGCCAGACGGATGACAGCATGGGGTCGAGGGTAAAACTGACGAACAGCGAGACGAGCACGGCGACGGCCACGGTGATGCCGAACTGCAGGAAGAAGCGGCCGATGATGCCGTCCATGAAGGCGACGGGGACGAACACGGCGACGATGGCGAACGTGGTGGCCATCACGGCCAGGCCGATTTCATTGGTGCCGTCGTTGGCCGCCTTGTAGTGGCTCTTGCCCATACCCAGGTGGCGCACGATGTTTTCGCGCACGACGATGGCGTCATCGATCAACAGGCCAATGCACAAGGACAGCGCCATCAGGGTCAAAAAGTTCAGCGTAAAACCGAAGGCCTTCATGGCGATGAAGCTGGCCAGCACGGAGATCGGCAGGGTCAGTCCCGTGATGATGGTCGAGCGCCACGAGTGCAGGAACAGGAAGACGATCACCATGGTCAGCACGGCGCCTTCGATGATGGTACGCTTGACGTTATTGAGCTGGCTTTGCACGCGCTCCGATTCGTCGTCCAGCACGCGCAGCTTGATATCGGGCGGCAGGGTCTTTTGCAGGTCCGCCGCCACTTTCAGGATGCCGGTGCCCACTTCCACCACGTTGGCGTCCTGCACCTTGGTGATTTCCATCGTCACGGCTTGCTGGCCGTTCATGCGCGAGATCGACAGTTCTTCCTGCTCGCCGTCGACCACGGTGGCCACCTGGTCCAGGTACACGGGGCCGATGGCGCGGCGCGCGACGATGATCTTGCCGAACTCGCGCGCATCCTTGATCTTGCCTTCCACGCGCACCAGTTGCTCGGCCGCGCCATGGCTGATCGAGCCGGCCGGCAGATTGGTATTCGTGGCCTGGATGGCGCGTATCACTTCATCGACGCCGATGCCCTGGGCATTGAGTTCGATCGGCTTCATGCTGATAAGGATCTGGCGCGCGCGCAGGCCGCGCAGCTTGACTTGTCCCACGCCGGCCACGCTCTGGAAGCGCTTGCTGATGATTTGCTCCGTCATGGTCGACAGCGAGCGCAGGTCATGTCCGGTCGATGTCAATACGATGGTGGCGATGGGGCGTTCGTTGTCGCCTTCGGCGCGGGCGATGAACGGGTCCTTGGCTTCTTTCGGGAAGCGCGGACGCACCAGGGCCACCTTGTCGCGCAAGTCCTGCATGGCCTTGTCCATGTTCGTCGACAGCTCGAATTCCAGGTAGACGCCGGCGCGTCCTTCCCACGAGTTGGCGCGGATGGTCTTGATGCCGCTGACGGTGTTGACGGCGTCCTCGATGGGGCGCGTGATGTCGTTTTCCACGGCTTCGGGCGAGGCTCCCGGGTAGTTCACTTCAATGGCGGCGAACGGGAACTGCACGCTGGGCATGCTTTCCACGCCCAGGCCACGGTAGGAGAAGATGCCCAGCACCACCAGCGCCACCATGACCATGGTGGCGAAGACGGGATTTTGAATACTGACTTTGGTCATCCACATGGCTCAGTCCTTCCGTGCCAGCACGGCTGCCGGCGTGGCGGGCGCGCCTGGCTGTGCGGCGAAGGTCACGCTGTGGCCCGGCTTGACGCCATCGAGTTTGGCGATGATGACTTTCGCGCCCGGCACCAGGCCGGAGGTGACTTCCGCATAGCCTTCATCCTCGTTGCGCAGTCCCAGGGTGACGGGCTGGGCGACGACCTTGTTGTTCACCAGCGCATACACGACGGGACCCTGCTTTTCATTGCGCACGGCCGTCAGGGGCACCAGCGGCGCCACGATTGAGCGCTCGGTGACGATGCTGCCTTTGGCGAACATGCCGCCGCGCAGCGCGCCATCGCCATTGTCGACGGCGATGTAGACGAGCATGGCGCGCGAGCCGCTCTCGGTGGTGGGGTTGATGCGCGTGACCTTGCCGGCGAAGTCGCGCGCGCCGAAGCCGTCGACCTTGAAGTGCACATCCTGGCCCAGCTTGATGCGGGGGATTTCCGCGCTGGGCACGGGCGCTTCCAGGGTCAGCTGCGCCAGGTTGACGATGGTGTAGACGGGCATGTCGGGCGAGACTTTTTCACCGGCCTGCAGGTGGCGCTTGCTGACGATGCCAGCCATCGGCGCGCGGATTACCGTGTCGGCCAGCGCGATGCGGGCGATGTCGACCATCGCGGCGGCGGACTTCACATTGGCGCGCGCCAGGTCGACCGAGTTTTGCGTCGTGTCGTAGGCCGTCTGCGAAATGTATTTTTGCTTGAGCAGGGCCTGGCTGTTCGCTTCATTCTTGCCGGCCATCGACAATCGCGCCTGCGCTTCGTCGAGCATGGCTTGCTGCTGCGTCAGGCGGGCGCGCTGGTCGGCCGCATCCAGACGCACGAGGATTTGCCCATTCGCCACTTGCTGGCCTTCCTGCAATGTGGTTGCCTCGATCACGCCGGAAACCTTGGCCTTGATGGTGGCCTGGGTCACGGGCGCCAGCGAACCGGACAGGGGCAGGCTGATGGCCAGCGCGCGTGCATCGATGGCGGCCACGTCGCCTTGCGCCAGTTCATGCACGGGCGTCTTTTCCTGCTCCTTCTTCTTGCTCGCTTGCAGTTCGGCCGCCTTGGCGGCTTGCTGCTTCGATTGGATCACCGTCCAGCCGCCGCCGGCCAGGCCCAGCACGACGAGGATCAGCACGGGGGTGCGCCAGCGCCGGCGGCGCGTGGCGGCAAGGGGGGAGGCGGGGGGCAGGGTCTCGTTTTTCATAGGTTTTTTTCAGGAGCGGCGCAGGGCTTCGGCGCCAGGTCTCGGTATGGCCGGCCTGTCGCTGGCCGGGAGAATTCGGGTAGCGCATCACCGTGGTGGCCGCAGGCAGCACGCCTGCCGCTGCGGCCGTTCACGGCGATGCGCATGTTGCCACTTTAGGAAGATTCAAGTCTGGCCGCCATCGCCGTGCGACAGATTGCACAAAATCGGGGCTGGAATGCAAAAAACGGCGACCGGAACCAACTTGCCCGCGTCGACGCCGCGCACGTCACGATGCTTGCGCATCCTCAAGAAGCCGATTCGCCGGCGCGCAAGAATGGTCAGGATGGTTGCGCCACCGGACAGGCCATACGCCCGCCGGTTGCCGCGCGGCCGCGCCACGGGGGGCTGATGTCTGATCGGATTGCCGGAGCCGCCCCGTCGCCGGGCCGTTTGCTGGCCGCTGCCGAACCGCAGGCGGGCGCGGCCGGCAAGGCGCTCGATTTGCTGTCCATCATCGTTGCCGCCGTCGAACAGGCACCGGGTCTGGCCGTGCGCGGCATCGACCGCGATGGCATCGTGCGCTACTGGAGTGTTGGCGCGGCGCGTCTGTACGGTGTGACGGCCGATCTGGCGCTGGGCCAGCCGTGGGCCAGGGTGGCCGCCGCGTTGCCGGATGCCGCCACGGTGGCCGAGGAGCTTGCCGGCGAACTGGCGGCCGTGTGGGAGAGCGGCAAGGCGCGCAGCACGCGCCTGTGGAAGCTGGGCGCCGACGGGGCCGCGCCGCGCTGCATCTGTTCCACCGTATTCCCCGTCATGCAGTCCGGACACGTGCGGCAAGTGGTCTGCATCGATGTCGACATCACGGCCAGCGGCCAGGATGGCGCCGCGCAGGGCGCCTTGCTGCTGATGGGCGACAATTTCCGCCAGCTGTACCAGAAATCCGCCGACGCCATCCTGCTGCTGCGCGACGAGCATATCGCCGAGGCGAATCCGGCCGCCATCGCCCTGTTTCAATGTGAAGACCGGCAGCGGCTGCTGGGGCGCCGTCTCAGCGATTTTTCCCCCTTGCGCCAGCCTGATGGCGCATTGTCCTCGTTGCACGGCACGCAACTGGCGGCGCAGGCCCACGCGGACGGCAATTGCCGCTACGATTGGCGCTATCAGACGTGCACGGGCGAGCTGTTCTGGGGCGAAGTGCTGCTCACGTCCGTCACGCTCGACCACACCTATCTGTTTTATGCCGTGATCCGCGATATTTCCTCGCGCAAACTGGCCGAGCGGGCTCTGTACCTGTCGGCACAGGTGGTCGAGCATGCGCGCGAGGCCATCGTCGTGCTGGACCCGCAGCAGCGCGTCGTCAGCATGAATCCCGCGTACAGCGAGATCAGCGGCTACAGCCTGGACGACATGCTTAGTAAACCGTTCGTCCTGCAGGGCGTGGAGCCGGATGCGCCCGCGTTTTTCGACCATGTGTGGGACGAAGTCGAGGCGAACGGTTATTGGCAAGGCGACATCATGGGTCAGCGCAAGGCGGGCGGGCGCTACCCGGCCTGGCTGTCGCTGACGGCCATCCGCGACCCGCAGGGGCAATTGAGCAATTACCTGGCCATCCTCAGCGACATCAGCGAGCGCAAGAAAAACGAGGAACACACGCGCCACCTGGCCGAGCACGATTTCCTCACCGACCTGCCGAACCGGGTGCTGCTGCTGGACCGGCTGTCGCTGGCGCTGGCGGCCGCGCGGCGCAAGCTGAGCATGCTGGCCATCCTGTACCTGGACCTCGACCACTTCAAGCACATCAACGACAGCATGGGCCACCACGTGGGCGACTTGCTGCTCAAGGAAGTGGCGCGGCGCCTGGTGCGCTGCGTGCGCGGCGTCGACACGGTCAGCCGGCATGGCGGCGACGAGTTCGTCATCATCCTGGCCGAGGTGGGCGGCATCGACCAGGTGGCCCACGTGGCGGCCAGCCTGCTGCATGCCGTCACGCAGGTGTACCAGCTGGGCGACTACGAACTGCATGTGTCGACCTCGATCGGCGTGGCCATCTTTCCCAGCGATGGCGACGGCATCGACAGCCTCGTGCATAACGCCGACATCGCCATGTACCACGCCAAGGAAAGCGGGCGCAACAATTTCCAGTTTTTCAATGCCGAGATGAATGCGCAAATCGTCGAACGGGCCAGCCTGGAGCAGGGCTTGCGCGAAGCGCTGGGGCGCGATGAATTCGTGCTGGAGTTCCAGCCCGCGCTCGATGTTGCCAGCGGACAGATCCTCGGCGCCGAAGCGCTGCTGCGCTGGCGCCACCCGCAACTGGGCGTGCTGCCGCCCGAGCGCTTCATCGCCGTGGCCGAGGAATGCGGCTTGATGGTATCGATCGGCAACTGGGTGCTGCGCCACGCCTGCCTGCGCGCGCGCGCGTGGCACGATGCGGGCCATGCCTGGAGAGTGGCCGTGAATCTGTCGCCGGCGCAATGCCTGCACAATAATTTATTGCTCAGCGTACAAGAGGCGCTGGCCGTGTCGGGTTTGCCTGCCGCCTGCCTGGAACTGGAAGTGACGGAGTCCTTGCTGATGAAGGGCGGCGCGCGCCTAGCCGGCGTGCTGGCGCAACTGCGCGCGCTGGGCGCCAGGCTGGCCATCGACGACTTCGGCACCGGCTATTCGCGCCTGGCCAATCTGCGCCATTACCCGGTGGACAAACTCAAGATCGACCCCTCCTTCCTGCCCGCCGCCGATGGCGCGGCCGGCGAATCCGACACGGCGGTCGCCGCCACCATCATCGCCATGGCGCGCGAACTGCAATTGACGGTGATCGCCGAAGGCGTGGAAACGGCGCAGCAGCTGGCGTATCTGCGGGGGCAGGGCTGCCAGCAATACCAGGGGCGTTATGCCAGCGCGCAAGTGGAGGGCAGCGTGCTGGCGAAGTTGTTACATTAGTTATTGCATTAGTGACTGAGTTAATCAATGTTTCCCAGCAGCTTGATGCGCGCCAGCACCTGGCCATGGTCGGATGCGTACGGCAAGCCCAGCAGCAAGTGATCGTTGAGATAAGTCACCTCCTGCAGCACGCCGATGGCGCGCGGCGAGGCAGGGTGAAAATGTTCGGACACGAGAATGTGGTCGATCGTCATGTAGGCGCTGTCGTGGATATTCGTGTAGCCCACGTGGCGCAGGGCATCCTGGCGCAGCTGGATGGCGTTGGCGTCGTACAGGCGCGCGCGCATTTCCGGCATGTCACCATGCGGTTCGCACGGCGCGCCCGCGCCCATGACGATGGCCGTGGTGACGGCATTGGCGATGTCGTTGAAGTCGCCCAGCACGATGCGGGGACGGCCGCTATTGCCCAGTTCGCTTGCCAGCACGCGCAGGGCCACGGCTTCCGCGCCGCGCCGCTGCAGCGAGCGCAGGTTGGCCAGCGCGTAGCTGGCCGCATCGTAGCCGTCGCCATGGCGGTAATCGGGCCGGCGCGATTTCAAATGCACGACGACCACGTCCGTGAGCTGTCCGCCAGGCAAGATGACCTGGACGTGCAGCGGTGCGCGGGCAAAGCGGCAGGCGTTGTCCTCGGCGGAGACGCTCACGCCGGTAGGGAAATCCGCCCAGGCAACACCAGCGCCGGCCAGCGGCAGGCGCGACACGAGCGCCACCGTGGGCAGCATGCGCCCGCTAGCATCCATCGCGTCGTAGCCGGCCACGGTGGCTTCGCGGTAATGGCGCGTGCGCGACAGCACGTCGCGCAGGGCCGCTTGCGAGAAAATTTCCTGGAAAGCGATCACCTCGGCGTCGAGCAGGTCGATTTGCCGCGCCGTCCACTCCGCCTTGGCTGCGTATTGCGCCGGGCTCAACGGTTCCAGGTTGTCATACAATTTCGCCCCGGCGGGGGCCAGGTTGCAGACATTGAATGTGGCAAAGCGGATTTCTTCCTGCATAATTAGCACTCCTCACTGAACGATCAGCGTATCACGCATGGCTAAAAAAGAGCATATTTCCGAAACCCAGGCGACGCAGTTGCTGCGCAAGCATCAAGTTTCCTTCGAAGAACACCCGTATCCGTATGAGGAGCACGGCGGTACCAGCGTCTCGGCGCGCGAACTTGGCGTGCCCGAGCACTCTGTGATCAAGACCCTGGTGATGCAGGACGAGGCGGCCAAGCCGATGATCGTGCTCATGCATGGCGATTGCAAGGTGTCGACCAAGAACCTGGCGCGCGCCATCGGCTGCAAGTCCGTCGAGCCGTGCAAGCCGGAAGTGGCGCAGCGCCATTCCGGCTACATGATAGGCGGCACCTCGCCGTTCGGCACAAAGAAGGCCATGCCCGTGTACGTCGAGCAATCGATCCTGGCGCTCGAACGCATCTACATCAATGGCGGGCGGCGCGGTTTTCTCGTCTCGCTGGCGCCGCAGGTGCTGCTCGATTTGCTCAAGGCCAAGCCGGTGCAGTGCGCCTTGCAGGATTAAGAAAACTGGATGCCGCCCTGTCCGTTGGCTGGGCGCTGGTGTATATTCTGCTGCGCCAGCCTCGATGCTGGTGCAATAAACACAATAAAGGGAAGAAATGAATCCAGTAATCACAACCGTGGCAATGACAGTGGCCGCTTACTTGCTCGGCTCGATATCGTTTGCCGTGGTGATGAGCAAGGTCTACGGCATTGCCGATCCGCGCACCTATGGCTCGAAAAATCCGGGCGCCACCAACGTGCTGCGCAGCGGCAACAAGGGCGCCGCCATCATGACCCTGCTGGGCGATGGCGCCAAGGGCTGGCTTGCCGTGTTCCTGGCCGACCATTTTTCTACTGCGCTGGGTGTGGGCGACATGGCCGTGGCCCTGGTGGCCATCGCCGTTTTTCTTGGCCATTTGTGGCCCGTGTTCTTCCGCTTTGTCGGCGGCAAGGGCGTGGCCACGGCCCTCGGCGTGCTGCTGGGCATCAATCCATGGCTGGGCCTGGCTACCCTGGCCACCTGGCTGATCATTGCCTACGCGTTTCGCTATTCCTCGCTGGCAGCGCTGGTGGCGGCCCTGTTCGCGCCGTTTTACTATGGCTTGCTGTTCGGCGTCGATCCCATCTTGCTGTCCGTCATCGTCATGAGCGTGCTGCTGGCTTACCGCCACAGCCAGAACATCGCGAACTTGCTCTCTGGTAAGGAAAGCAAGATCGGTGGCAAGAAGGATGCGGCCAAGGCGCCCGTCAAGAAAAAGTAAGCGCTTGATTTCCCGCGGCCCGCACGCATATGCTGTGCTTGCGGCGCCGCGCGGTGCGGCCGCCACCGACTCGCGCAAAGGCTGCCCACCATGACTGTTTCCACCACCTCCGCCACACCCGTCCCCGTCCGTATCGATTTCGTCTCCGACGTTTCCTGCCCCTGGTGCGTGGTCGGCCTGAAATCGCTGGAGCAGGCACTGGACAAGCTGCAAGACACCGTCCAGGCCGACATCCACTTCCAGCCCTTCGAGCTGAACGCCAACATGCCGCCCGAAGGCGAGGATATCGGCGAACACATTGCCCGCAAATACGGTTCCACCCCGGAACAGATGGCGCAGTCGCGCGAAGCCATCCGTGCGCGCGGCGAGCAGCTGGGCTTTACCTTCGCCATGGACAAGCGCGGCCGCATCTACAACACGTTTGACGCGCACCGTCTGCTGCACTGGGCCGCTCTGGAAGGGCGCCAGAAAGAACTCAAGATGGCGCTGTTCGATGCCTACTTTACGCAGGGACAGGATCCATCCTCGCACGACGTGTTGCTGGCCGTGGCAGGCAAGGTGGGGCTAGACCCCGTGAAAGCGGCCGACGTGCTGGCATCGAGCGCCTATGCGGACGAGGTGCGCGCACAGGAACAGTTCTATCAGCAGAACGGCATCAACTCGGTACCGGCCGTCATCATCAACGAGCGCCACCTGATTTCCGGCGGCCAGCCGGCCGAAGTGTTCGAGCAAGCCTTGCGCCAGATCATCGCCGGCGCCTGAACCAGGCGCCAATGGCGCGCGCCATGGCGGACTTTTTGCGCTACACTCGGCGCAGAAGGAGGATAGTCAAATGCCAACAGCCCGCTGGAATGGCGCCGTCATCGCGCAAGCCACCGATGCGCAGGTGCAAGTCGTTGAAAACAATGTATATTTTCCTTTGTCGGCAGTGACGCAGGACTACCTGCGTCCCAGCAGCCACACGAGCGTCTGCCCGTGGAAGGGCACGGCCAGCTATTACGACGTCGTCGTCGATGGCCAGACGAATGCCAACGCGGCATGGTATTACCCCGAGCCCAAGGATGCCGCCAAGCAAATTGCCGGTCACGTCGCCTTCTGGCGTGGCGTCAGCGTCGAGCGCTGACCTGGCTCCCCCAATTTCCCGATAAAGAAAGCAGACGATGGATTTACGCCTCGCCGTGTACCAACTCGCCTCGGCCCATGCGCTCGATGCCCAACAAACCCGGCAGTTGCAGGAAGTGGCCGGCTTCCAGCGCGAGCCGGGGCGCCTGGCCTACTGGCTGCCGCGCGGCGTGGCCGTGCTGGGCGCCGTGCTGCTGGGCATGGGGCTGATCTGCTGGGTCGCCGCCAACTGGGAAGACTTCGGCCGCATGGGCCGCTTCGCGCTGTTGCAAGCGGTGCTGGCCGCCGCTTGCGTGGGAGCGTTTGCCGTGCCCAGGGCGAAAGTCCCCTTGCTGCTGCTGGCCTTGCTGACCATCGGCGGCCTGTTCGCGTATTTCGGCCAGACGTACCAGACGGGCGCCGATCCGTGGCAGCTGTTCGCCCTGTGGGCCGTGCTGGCCTTGCCCCTGTGTTTTGTCGCGCGCAGCGACGTGCTGTGGACGCCGTGGATGCTGATACTGGCGACGGCCGCCACCCTGTGGATGCAGGCGCAGGCGCGCCATAGCTGGCGCATCGATTCGGCCGACCTGGGCATTTTCGTCAGCGGCTGGCTGGCCGTGCTGCTTGCCTGTGCGTTTGTCTCGCCTCTGCTGGCGCGCTGGACGGGCGCGGGCAGCTGGGCCTTGCGCCTGGGCCTGGTGCTGGCCACCATCCTCATCACGGGCACGGCCGTCAGCGCCCTGTTCGGCCACGATATCGAATCACCGTACTGGGCCGGACTGGGCTTGCTGCTCGTGGCCGGCGTCTTGCTGGCCACCGGCCGGTTCTTTGACGTGTTCGGCCTGAGCGCCGTCGCGCTCGGTATCAACACCTTGCTGGTGGGCGGCCTGACGCACGTGCTGTTCAACGGCCAGGGCGATGGCGTGGGAGCGCTGGCCATGCTGGGCTTGCTGGCCGCCGTGCTGCTGGCCTTGACCGTGCAGGGCATACTGTGGCGCACGCGCCGGGAGGCGGCATGAACAATGTGAATAGTCAGCGAGCCGACGCGCTCGCCACCCTGATCGACGACGCCACGCGCGCCGGCCTGTTGCCGCCCAACGCTACCCGTCCCGTGCAGGATGTTCGTCCTTGGCCGCTGGTGCTGATGACGGCGTTCGGCGCCTGGCTGGCTGCCATTCCCCTGATGATCGCGCTGGGCGTGGGCCTGGAAAGCGTCGTGCGCCATGGTCCCGGCGCGTACGTCGTGGCCGCCATCGTGCTGGTCGTGGCCGTGCTGCTGATCCGCGCGCGCGGCGTGGCGCTGTTCGTCGAGCAGCTGGCCGTGCCCTGCCTGCTGGTGGGCGGCGGCTTGCTCGGCTATGCCCTGTACCGCGACTATTCCACGCAGACGGCGTCGCTGCTGTTGTGTTTGGCATGTCTGATGGTCGCCGCCGCCTTGCCGCGCGACTGGCTGCGCGTGTTGCTGGGCCTGGTCGCCTGCGGCTTGCTGGGACTGGGCATCGTCGATAGCACGCGCGACTGGATTTTCGAGAACGATCCCACGGAGCTGTATTTTGCCTGGATGCTGGCCCTGGCCTTCTGGCTGGCCGCCCACTGGTTGCAGAAGCAAGCGTTCAACGATGGCCGCGGCGCGCCCGTCGCCGCCTTCCTGGAATCGCTGTCGACGGGGTGGGTCCTGGCAATCTTGCTGGGGCTGGTCTTCTGGTCCGGCATGACCTTCATGCTGGGCGGCGCCTTGGGCGGTGGCTTTGCCGGCGAAGTGGCGCGCGAAGTGACGCGGCACCAGGGTATTGCCTGGTATGCGCAAGCCTTGAATGGCGTGTCGCTCGTGCTGGCTGCGGCGGCCGCCGCCTGGACGGGATGGCGCTGGCCCGCATTGCGCCAGTTGCCGGCCATCGGCGTGGCGCTGGTGCTGATCGTGCTGTCCTGGTTCATGCCGGCGCTGGGGCCCGTGCTGCTGATCCTCGCGTATTGCGTGACGAGCGGGCGCTCGCGCGTGGCCGTGGCGGCCGCGCTGGCGGCCGCGTGGATCATCGGCAGCTTTTATTATCAGCTGGCCTGGCCGCTGGCCAGCAAGGCGGCGCTGCTGGCCGTGGCCGGCGCCGTGCTGTGCGCGCTGTCGTGGCTGGCCACGCGCGGCGCCGTGCTGCACTTGGTGGAAAGCAAACCGGCGGACGTGGTTCTGGAGCGCCGCGCCGCGCGCCTGGGCGTGCTGGGCGGCTTGCTGCTGGTGCTGCTGGTCGCCAATGGCGGCATCTGGCAAAAAGAGCAGCTGATTGCCAAAGGACAAGCGATCTTCGTGGAACTGGCGCCCGTCGATCCCCGCTCGCTGATGCAGGGAGACTATATGCGCCTCAATTTCCAGGGCCTCGGCGTGCTGTCCACCCTGGCCAGCGTGGAGCGGGCACCTGGCCGGCCCCTCGTGGTGGCCACGCGCGACGCACGCGGCGTGGCGGAACTGCTGCGTCCGTACACCAGCGAGGCGCTGGCGCCCGGCGAATTCCTGCTCGAACTGACGCCGAAGGATGGGAACTGGGTGCTGGTCAGCGATGCCTGGTTCTTCAAGGAAGGCGAGGCGGCGCGCTGGGAAAAGGCCCGCTATGGCGAGTTCCGCGTGCTGCCCGACGGCCGCGCCTTGCTGGTGGGCATGCGTGGGGAAGATTTACAGGCGCTGTAGCCGCTTGATTGAACAAACCCAATGGCAGAATCCGGGGTCGTACCCTGAGGGTACGACCCCAGCCTTTGCTCTTGGGGTGGCCGCATCCTGTAAAATTGCCCGATGGATAATATTACGCATTCGGTCATCGGCTTCGGGGTCGGCGAACTGGTACACCGCAGCCTGCCGCCCGAGCAGCAGCTACCCGCACAGCGCACCCGGCGTGCGCTGTTTCTGTTTTCGGCCTGGTTTGCCAGCAACGCGCCCGACCTGGACCTGGTGCTGACAAAACTGTTGCCGCGCCCCTTCGGCTACATGTTGCACCACCGTGGCCACACGCACACCTTGCTGCTGGCCTTGCCGCAGGCGCTGCTGTTGCTGGCCCTGCTGTGGCTGCTATGGCCCGGCGCGCGCCGTCTACTCAAGGAAAGCGTGCCCGCCCGCATCGGCCTGGCGGCCTGTCTGTTGCTGGGATTCTGCTTGCACATGAGCATGGATTTCCTCAATTCCTATGGCTTGCACCCGTTTTATCCATTTGACAGCCGCTGGCTGTATGGCGACATGGTCTTCATTGTCGAACCCATGTTCTGGGTACTGCTGGGCGTGCCCGTGATCATGTCCTTGCGCTACGGCATCGTCAAAAGCGTGCTGCTGGCGGGGCTGGCGGCGGCACTGTGTTTCTTCACCTATAAAACCTATCTGGCGCCCGCCTCGCTGGCCGTGCTGCTGGGGCTGGGCGCGATCCTGGCCGTGCTGCAAGGTCGGGCCGGCGAGCGGGGGCGCGGTCCGCTGCTGCTGGCTTTCGCGCTGGCCGCCACGTTTATCGGCACGCAGGGCGTGGCGTCGGCCCTCGGCCGTACGCGCATCGAGGCGGCCGTGCAGCGGCTCGATCCCGGCACGCGCGTGTGGGACGTGTCGATGACGGCGTTTCCCAGCAACCCGCTGTGCTGGATCTACGTCTCGCTCGACAGCAAGACGGACGTGTACACCTTGCGGCGCGGCACCCTGAGCTTGCTGCCCGCATCGCTGGCGCCCGCCGCCTGCCCGGCCGGCCTGGCCGAAACCAGCAAGCAGGGCCGGCAACTGGCGCCCGGCATTGCCGTGTCGGCCCAGGCGGCGGGTAGCCTGGCCGCCTTGCGTGCCTTGCAGGAAGACAATTGCTATGTCGACGCCTGGTTCCGCTTTGCCCGCATGCCCAGACTGAATGCGGACAAGCTGACGGACGTGCGTTTCAACCCCGGCATGCTGCCCAATTTCACCACCGTGGAACTGCAGCAGTTCCGCAACCGGCCGTGTCCCGCCTATGTGCCGGGCTGGGACCGCCCCCGCGCCGACATGCTGGCGCCGCCGAAATAGAGAGAGAGCGCGGAGATGTTGCTCTTGGGAAAAAATATCGCGTGTGCGCCTGTTTTGCCAAGGCCCAGCATGTAATAATTGCCAATTCGGCATGAATATCATTGAGTTAGGATTATTTTGGAAGAGCAACACGCCTTACCGTATTTGCGGGAAACCCTGCTGTTTCTCGCCCTGGCCGGGATTTTTATTCCGCTATTGCAACGCCTGAGAGTCAATCAGGTGCTCGGCTTCCTGGCCGTAGGCGCCCTGTTCGGCCCCTTCGGCTTCGGCCTGTGGGCCGGCGACTTCACGTGGCTGACGTATTTCTCGTTCGTACGTGCCGAGCAGGTAAGCGGCCTGGCCGAGCTGGGCGTGATGTTTTTGATGTTCATGATCGGCCTGGAACTGTCGACGGAACGGCTGTGGGCGCTGCGGCGCTGGGTATTCGGCGCGGGCGTGGGACAGGTGGCCGTCAGCGCCTGCCTGATCGGCGGCGTCGCGTATTACTTTGGCCTGTCGCTGGAAGCGTCCATCGTGCTGGGCCTGGTGCTGTCGCTGTCGTCCACGGCCGTGGTGATGCAGTTGCTGACCGACCAGCGCTCGCTGCAAACGCCGGCCGGCCAGGCGGGCTTTTCCATTTTGATGTTCCAGGATCTGATGGTGGTGCCGCTGTTCATCCTGATCGACGTCTTCGCCAGCGGGCGCAGCGACGACCTGGCGTATCTGCTCAGTTTTGCGGCCGTGAAGTCGGCCGGCGCCATCCTGCTCATCTATCTGCTGGGGCGCCGCGTGATACGCCCCCTGTTCCAGTTTTTCGTCAAGAAACGCCAGCCCGACGTGTTCATGGCGCTGACCCTGCTCAGCACCTTGGGCATCGCGGGCCTGACGTATCTGGCGGGCTTGTCGATGGCGCTGGGCGCCTTGCTGGCCGGCCTGCTGCTGGCGGAAACGGAATTTCGCCATGAAGTGGAAGTGACGATCGAACCGTTCAAGGGCTTGTTGATGGGCCTGTTCTTCATGTCCGTGGGCATGCAGATCGACGTGCGCGAAATCCTCAAGTCGCCCGTGTTGATTCCGTTGGCAGTGCTGAGCCTGTTTGCGGTGAAAACCCTGGTCATCAGCGTGATTTTCCGCATTGGCGGCTTTCACTGGGGACGCGCCGTGGAAACGGGCGTGCTGCTGGGGCAGGGCGGCGAGTTCGCCTTCATCGTCGTCGCGTATGCGCTCGGTACCAAGCTGATCGGCCCACAGGTGGCGCAGTTCGTCATGCTGGTGGTGGGCCTGAGTCTGTTCGCCACGCCGGCGCTGGCCAAGGCGGCGCGCGCGTTCGGCAACTGGTGGGAAAAGCGCCACCACCATCAGCTGGCCGACCTGGCGCACGGCGCGCCGCCGCCGCAGGGCAGCACCGTCATCATCGCCGGATTCGGCCGGGTGGGGCAATTGCTGGCCAAGGTGCTGACGGAGCAGGATATCGCCTACGTGGCGATTGAAAATGATGCGCGCCTGGTGACGACCCTGCATCCGCGCGGGTTCCCCGTGTATTTCGGCGATGCGTCGCGCGCGGAATTGTTGCAAAAAGTCAATGCCGACCGGGCCGCCGCCGTCGTGCTGACCATGGACCATGCGGCCTCCGTGCTGCACGCCGTGAAATCGATCCGCCGCGAATATCCGCAGCTGCCCGTGTATGCGCGGGCCCGTGACGAGGCGCATGCCGTGGCCCTGATACAGGCGGGCGCCACCCTGGTCGTGCCCGAGGCGCTGGAGTCCGCGCTGCAGCTGACGGCCACCGTGCTGCACACGGTGGGCCTGTCGGAAGCGCGCACGACGGACATCGTGCAAGCCGAGCGCGAGCGGCGCAATGCCGTGCTGCTGGCGAAGAAGCTGTCGTAGTGTTGTTGTCAGGCAATCGTGCGTGTCGCCGTGCTTTGTAAATTATCTATACAATAATAGTATATGAGCACACTATCCACATGAAAGCCGCGACGAAGAGCGGAGCGGCGCCCCTGACGCCGCAGCAGCTGGCGGCGCAGGAAACGCAGCAAAAATATGGCAAGCCCGAGCGGGGCTGGCGCGAGCAGGTGTACACCGTCATTTTCGAGGCGGAAACGCGCACGGGCCGCGCCTTCGATTTGCTGCTGATCGCCGCCATCCTGATCAGCGTGACGGTGGTTGTGCTCAGCAGTGTCGCCTCCGTGGCCGAGCGCTATGGCACCTGGCTGACGGCGCTCGAATGGTTTTTCACCATTTTATTTACCATCGAATATTTTGCCCGCCTGGCGTGCCTGCAGCATCCGGTACGCTATGCCAAGAGTTTCTTCGGCGTTATCGACTTGCTGGCCATCGTGCCGACCTACATCGGCTTGCTGCTGCCGGGCGCGCACGTGCTGATCGACGTGCGTATTTTGCGCCTGCTGCGCATGTTCCGTATCCTCAAGCTCACGTCGTATGTGCATGAATACACGGTGCTGGGGCGTGCCTTGCTGGCCAGCCGGCGCAAGATCCTCATTTTCTTGTCTTTTGTCATGATGGTGGTCTTTCTGTTGGGTACTGTGATGTACGTCGTGGAAGGGCCGGAGAACGGTTACAGCAGCATCCCCACGTCGATATACTGGGCCATCAGCACCATGACCACGGTGGGTTTCGGCGATATCACGCCGAAGACCGACATCGGGCGCACCATCGCTTCGCTGATGATGTTGCTCGGCTGGGGTATCCTGGCAGTGCCTACCGGCATTATCAGCGCGGAAATGACGGTACAGCGCAGTTCCAAGCTGGTCACCACGCGTACCTGCCCCACGTGCCTGAAAGAAGGGCTCGATGACGATGCCAATTTCTGCAAGAACTGCGGTGTCGATTTGCCGCCGCTGGCACGCGACTAACGCATCAACCGTTCATCAACCGTATTTACTTTACTTTTTTAAGGCCAACATGATTCCAGTTCGCCTGATCGCGACGGGCAAAGCCGTGCCGTCGCACAGCGTTACCTCCGCCAGCCTGGACCTGACACTGGGCCATCCGGCTGGCTATACCTTGCGCAAGAGCGGGGTGCTGTCGCGCTTTGTCGCCGCGCCCGATGAATCGCAAAGCCAGCTGGGCGCCGCCGCCCTGCTCGACGCGCTGAAGAATGCCAGCCTGCGTCCGGCCGACATCGACTTGCTGATCTGCGCCAACGGCGTGCCCGAGCAGGCGTTGCCGAACACGGCCTGCTTCGTGGCCGAACATGCGGGCTTGCCGCCAGGCACGCAAAGCTTCGACGTCAATGCCAGCTGCCTCAGCTTCATGGCTGCCTTCCGCGTGGCCGCGTCCATGCTGGCCGGCGGCGCCTACCGGCGCATCGCCATCGTCTCGTCCGACCTCGCCTCGCGCGGGGTTGACTGGAGCGAGCCGGAAGCGTCGATGATCTTCGGCGACGGCGCCGCCGCCGTCATCGTCGAGCGGGGCGACGGCAGCGCCGGCATCCGCGCCTACAAGATGGGCACGTATCCGGAAGGGCGGCGCTACTGCGAAATCCGTGGCGGCGGCACCGAGCGCAACCCGCGCAACGGCTGCGAACCGGGCGACTACCTGTTCCGCATGGATGGCAAGGCCGTGTTCCGCCTGGCCGTCAAGGTGATGCCGGATTTCCTCGCGGAACTAATGAAGGAATCGGGCGCGGGACTGGAAAAAGTCGACGTGGTCGTGCCGCACCAGGCCAGCCCGCTGGGCCTCGCGCATGCGGCGCGCATCCTCGACGTCCCCGATGCTAAAATCATCAAGATATTTGAAACGCACGGCAACCAGGTGGCCGCGTCCCTGCCCACCGCCCTGCACGAGGCGGTGATGACGGGGCGGGCCGTGGCAGGCCAGCGTTTGCTGATGATGGGCACGGCCGCGGGCCTGACCATCGGCGGCATGATACTTGACCTGTGAAGGTGGTGTGATGAGGCGGATACTGGTCACGGGAGCGACGGGCGGGCTGGGGCGCAATGCCGTGCGCACCCTGCTGGCGCAGGGCGTGGAAGTGCGCGCCACGGGCCGCAACGCCGCCGTCGGCCGCGAACTCGAACGCATGGGCGCGCAATTCGTGGCGCTCGACCTGGCGCAGGCATCGCCGCGCCAGGTCGATGAACTGGTGCGCGGCATGGACACGGTCTGGCACTGCGCCGCGCTGTCCTCGCCCTGGGGCGCCGAGCGCGACTTCATCGCCGCCAACGTCACGGCCACGGCGCAGCTGCTGCGCGCGGCCGCCAGCCTGCACGTGGCGCGCTTCGTGCACATCTCCACGCCAGCCATCTATTTCGATTACCGCAACCGTTACGAGGTGCCGGAAACCTTCCGCCCCGACGCTTTCGTCAACGCGTATGCGCGCAGCAAGGCGATGGCGGAAAAACTGGTGCAGGAGTGCGTCGACCGCCAGCGCGGCATGACGTGCGTGATCCTGCGCCCGCGCGCCATCTTCGGCCCGCATGACCAGGTGCTGATTCCGCGCCTGGCGCGGGTGCTGGAACAGCGCGGTGGCAAGCTGCCGCTGCCCAACGGCGGCGCGGCCAGCATCGACATCACTTATGTCGACAACGTCGTGCATGCGATGTGGCTGGCCACCGTGCACAAGACCATCGCATCCGGCGCCGCCTTCAACATCACGAATGGCGAACCGGCGCGCCTGTGCGACATTTTGCGCACCCTGTTCTGCGACCATCTGCAGCAGCCGTTCGAAATCGTCAGCGTGCCGTACCGCGTGCTGGCGGTGGTCGCCCGCCTGATGCAGTTCGCCTCGCGCTTTACCCGCCGCGAACCATCGCTCACGCCCTACAGCATCGGCGCGCTCAGTTTCGACATGACGCTCGATAACGCCAAGGCGCGCAAGGTGCTCGGCTACCGTCCCATCGTCAGCCTGCAGGACGGCATCGCCCGCACGGCGCAGTGGATGCGCCAGGAAGCGGCGGCGCACAAGGTGGGCAAGGAGCGCAATGGCTAGGATCACCGCGTTTCGCGTCGGCCACTGCACCCATCCGTCCTGCATGGTCTTGAAAGGCAGCGGGCTGGCCAGCCGCTGCTTCCCCTCGCGCGCCTACCTGATCGAGACGCGCGCGGGCCTGTACCTGTGGGACACCGGTTACGCCGAGCACTTCCGCGCCGCCACGTCGAAAGGCGTGTACCGCCTGTATGCGTGGGTGACGCCGATTTTCTTCGACGAGAACGAGTCGCTGCAGGGCCAGCTGCGCGCGCATGGCGTGTCGCCCGGCGACATCCACACCCTGCTGCTGTCGCACTTCCATGCCGACCATATCGCGGGCATGCGCGATTTTCCCGGCGCGCGGCTGATGGCGTCCAAAACGGGCTGGGATGCGGTGCG
Organism: Janthinobacterium sp. BJB401; assembly: GCF_013372745.1. Lineage (NCBI taxonomy): Bacteria > Pseudomonadati > Pseudomonadota > Betaproteobacteria > Burkholderiales > Oxalobacteraceae > Janthinobacterium > Janthinobacterium sp. BJB401. The sequence continues at coordinate 269,142 of NZ_JABXFH010000001.1, forward strand.
GGGACTGTCCGGCGTGGCCGCCGTGCGCCAGGCCTTCGTGCCCGAGCTGCTGCCGAACGATATTGCGGACCGCCTCGATTTCGTGGAAAGCGTGCCCGAAACGGCCCTGCCGTCGGCGCTGCTGCCATTCACGCACGGGCGCGACGTCAGCGGCACGGGCGAGATCTACATCGTCGACTTGCCCGGCCACGCCATCGGCCATCTGGGCGCCTTCGTGCTGCAGGAGGGCGGCTGGACCCTGCTGGCGTCGGACGCGGCCTGGGTGCCGGAAAGCTTCCAGCAGCTGCGCGGCCCCTCGGAACTGTCGTTCATCATCCAGCACAAGCGCGCGCCGTACTACGCCACCCTGAATCGCCTGCACCAGTTGCACCAGTCGGGCAATGCGCAGATCCGCATCACGCATGAAGACACGCTCGACTATATCGCCGTGGCGGGCCGCCCGTGAAGCGTATTGTCTGGCTCTTGCTGTCGTACTGGCGCACGCGCCGCCTGCGTTTTACGGACCGCGCGCAGCTCGATGCCTACCAGCAGCGGCAGCTGGCCCGTTTCATCGAGGTGCTGTGCGCGCGCAGCCGCTATTTCGCTCCCTATCGCGCGCTGCCGCTGGCGCAGTGGCCGACGATGAACAAGGCGCTGATGCTCGAGCATTTCGACGCCATGAACACGCAAGGGGTGACTTTGGCGCAGGCGATGGACGCGGCCATGGCGGCCGAGCATAGCCGCGACTTCACGCCGGCCGTCGGCGACATCACGGTGGGGCTGTCGTCGGGCACCTCGTCGCGGCGTGCCGTGTTTACCGTCAGCCCGCGCGAAAAGGCGCAATGGGCGGGCGTGATGCTGGCCAAGGCGCTGCCCGACGGCCTGTTTTCCGGCGAGCGGGTCGCGCTGTTCCTGCGCGCAAACAGCAATCTGTACACGGCCGTGCGCTCGCCGTGGCTGACCTTTGCGTTTTACGATCTGTTCGAACCGTTCGATGCGCTGTGCGCGCGGCTGGCGCAATACCGGCCATCCGTCATCGTCGCGCCAGCCCAGGTGCTGCGTCAGCTGGCCTTGCGCGTCATCGACGGCAGCCTGGCGCTGGCGCCGAAAAAAGTCATCTCGGTGGCTGAAGTGCTGGAAGCGCAGGATCGGGCCCTGATCGTGCAGGCGTTTGGCACCGTGCATGAAATCTACCAGGCCACCGAGGGTTTCCTCGCCAGCAGCTGCGAGCACGGCGTGCTGCATTTGAACGAAGAATACGTGCACATCGAGCCGCAGTGGCTCGACGCTGAAGAACGCCGTTTTGTGCCTGTGATTACCGACTTTACGCGCATCACGCAGCCCATCGTGCGCTACCGCCTGGACGACATCCTGATCGCGCGCGCCACGCCATGCCCGTGCGGCCGCGCCACGCGCGCCATCGATGGCATCGAAGGGCGCTGCGACGATATGCTGCTGCTTCCCTCTGCACGCGGCGGCGCCCCCGTCGCCGTGTTTGCCGACGTGCTGACGCGCGCGTTTGCGCAAGCCTTGCCGGCGGACGCCGATTACCGCCTGGTGCAATCGGGCGAAGCGGCCTTGCAACTGCATGCGGCGCTCGACGATGCCGGCCTGGCCGCCCTGCGCGCGCACCTGGCAACGGTGCTGCGCGGCCTGGGCGTGGCTGTCGATAGCCTCGCCTGGACGACGAGCCGCGAACTGCCTCCCTTTGACCCCACCATGAAACGGCGCCGCATCCGGCGTCTTGCCACCGCATGAATCCTTCTTCCATGACCGTACGCAGCCGCCTGCTGCATTTGCTGGCCGGCTGGGGCAGCGTCGGCCTCGTGTATTTTTCCAGCGACTTGCTGCAAGGGCAGGGGGTACTGCTGCCCGAGACGGCCATCGACCGCGCCATCCCCTACAGCGACTCTGCCATCTGGCTGTACCTGTCCTTCTTTATCCTGATCCCGTACGCCTACCTGGCGGCCGATGCGGCCCGCGTGCGCTGGCTGGCACGCGCCATGGCGCTCTCCGCGCTGGCGTGCGGCGTGGTCTTCCTGCTGTATCCGACCACGCTCGCGTATCCGCCCGTGGGTGACGGGAATGCCTGGAGCACGCAGGCGCTGCGCATGTTGCAGGCGGCGGACTCCACGCAAAACTGCCTGCCGTCGCTGCATGGCGCCCTGACCTTGCTGTGCGTGTGGGCCTTGTGCGACAAACGCCAGCTGCTGCGCTCTGCGCTGTCCCTGGTGCTGGGCGTGGCCATCTGCTACGCCATCATCGCGCTGCGCCGGCACGTGAGCATCGACCTGGCCGCCGGCCTGGCTGTTGGCATCGCTGGCGGCATGCTGGCGAAAATGCAGGTATCCTTGGCTGCCCGCCGCGCCGTTTCCATCAAAACCGCACCATGATGAATCCATTTGCCCTGTCGTTCCTGATCATGCTGGCCTTCGTGCTGGCCGAATTGCTGATCCTCAAATGGGTACGCAAGACCCCCGTGCCGTGGAAGGACGTGATCTTCAACCTCAATTCCGGCCATATCCTGATGTGGGTGTTTCGCGGCGTGGAAGTGGCGGCCTTCGCCCTGCTGCTGCGCCATGTGAACCTGCATATCGTCGACCAGTGGCCCGTGGCGGCGCAATGGGTGTTCGCTTTTTTTGCCTGGGACCTGTGCTTTTACTGGATGCACCGGCTGCACCACAAGATTCCTTTGCTGTGGGCCGTGCACGTCGTGCACCACCAGGGCGAGCATTTCAACCTGTCGCTGGGCGTGCGCAATTCCTGGTATTCCTCGCTGACGAATTTCCCCTTCATCGCCATCCTGGCCGTGCTGGGCGTGCCGCTGGAAATCTTCCTCGTCGTCTCGTCCTTGCATTACACGGTACAGCTCTACAACCACAATGCGCTGGTGAACAAGTCCGGCATCCTCGATCGTTTCATGATCACGCCCTCGCACCACCGCGTGCACCACGGCACCGACAAACGCTACATCAATCGCAATTTTGGCGGCACCCTGCTGCTGTGGGACCGGCTGTTCGGCAGCTTCCAGCCCGAACTCGATGGCGTGGAAATGCGCTACGGCGTGAAGGGCATGACGCCCACGCACAACCCGCTCTTGGCCAGCAATGGCAAATTATTTACCTGGCTGCGCGCGCGCTTTCCCCACTGGCAGTCGCGCGGTACTTTCCACGTGCCCGAGCTGTTCATCGGCATCGGCGGCGTGATTTTGTTTGGCCTGGTGATCTACTACGTCAACCACGAAGCGGTGCTGGCTGGCGCGCAGCAGGCCATCCTGTTCGCGCTGATCTTCGGCGGCACCCTGGCGCTGGGCGGCTTGTCGGATGCGCGCCGCTGGGGCGCCATCGCCTGGGTGGCCATCGCCCTGGCCATGCCGGCCCTGTATCTGGGCTGGTATGGCGCACGCGATGCGTGGGGCATGGTATTTTTGGCCGCGCTACTGGCGCATGGCCTCGATGGCGCGCGCCGCCTGTGGTGGCCGGCGGCAGCGGGGACGCGCGCGTGACGCCGCCTGTGCCTTCCTTGCCGCCGCTGCGCTTCCAGCCCGCCCGCGATTCCGCCTTCCGCCGCGAATTGCGCGCGCGCGCCGACGCCTATCTGGCGGACGAAGGAAAACACCGCTTCGGCGATGCGCGCCTGCATGCGAAAACCGTGTTCCTGGCCGCGCTGACGGTGGGACTGTATGCGCTGGCCTTGAGCGCCGGCAGCACCTGGCCGTTTGTCGCCAGCTATGTCGCTTGCCTGGTCGCGGCCATGGCGCTGGCCATGAATACCCTGCACGATGCGGCCCACAGCGCCGTCTTCCGCCAGGGACGCTGGAACCGCATCCTGATCCGCCTGGTGGGCTTGCCCGTGGGCGTGGATACGGATTTCTGGACCATCCGCCACGTGCACTTCCATCATACGTATGCCAACGTGGAAGGCTATGACCTGGACACGGAACCCAATCCCTTCCTGCGCCAGACGCCGTTCCAACGCTGGTCGCCGCAATACCGCTACCAGTATCTGTATTGGCCCGTGGTGGCGGCCCTGTCGCTGCCGTATCTGAACTGGTATGGCGACTGGCTGGACCGCTTCGGCAAGACGCCCGTGGCCGCGCACAGCCGGCTGCAGGGCTGGCGCGGATGGCTGTCGTTCCTCGGCTGGAAGTTGGGTCACGTGGCGCTGGTGCTGGCGCTGCCCATGTGGGTGCTGCAGCAGCACGGCATCGGCTGGAACGTGGTGCTGGGCGCGTATTTCGTGGGGCAGATGATCGCCTCGTGCGCGCTGGTGGCGCTGATCCTCGGCACCCATTGGGCCGAAGTGGAGTTTTTCCAGCCTGGCCAGGATGGCACCCTGCCGCACGACTGGTACCAGCATACGTTTTACACGGCCTGCGACTGGACGCCGCGACCGCGCGCGCTGCGCTGGCTCGGCTACTGGCTGGGCGGCCTGAATCTGCACCTGACGCACCACCTGTTCCCCACCTGGAACCACCGCCACTACCCTGCGCTGGCGCGCATCCTGGCCGAACTGGCGCCCCGTCACGGTCTCGTCTACCGCGAACTCGGTTATGGCCAGCTGCACGCCTCGCAGCAGCAATTCCTGCGCGCCATGGGCCAGCCGCCCGATCACGCCTGACGAATCGTGCTTGACGCGGTTTTCCTTCTGTCTTACATTTCTGTAACGACAGAAATAAGAGAAAATCATGGAGCTGAGTCCGACCACGCAAAAGTACATTCTCCATTGGGGGGAAATGGGCACCCGCTGGGGCGTCAACCGCACCGTGGCGCAAATCCACGCGTTGCTGTTCCTGGCGAATGAACCGCTGACGGCGGAAGACATCGCGGCCAGCCTGAACGTGGCCAGGTCCAACGTCAGCAACAGCCTGAAGGAATTGCAAAGCTGGGGCCTGGTCCGCATCACGCACGTTTTGAAAGACCGGCGCGACCACTTCGTCGCCCTGCAGGATGTGTGGGAAATCTTCCGCGTCATCATGGAAGAGCGCAAGCGGCGCGAGATCGATCCCACCCTGACGGTGCTGCGTGAATGCGCGATCGAGGGCGAGCACGATGCGGCCATTCCACCGGCGACGCTCGAGCGCATGGGCGAAGTGCTGGCGTTTTTGGAAATGCTCAGCAGCACCTATAGCGACTACAAGAATTTGCCGCCAGCGACCTTGCAGCGCATGCTGTCGATGGGGGGCAAGGTGGCCAAGTTCCTCAGCCCGGAAGACAAACCTGGCAAGCGCGCAAAATCATGAGCGGCCCCTCGGAAGGAGAACTGTTCAAAAAGGTCATGGGCGAGCAATGGCTTACCCTGCACCCGGACATCCGCCGCCGCTTCGAGAAAAATCCCGCGCCGGGCCAGCCTTTGTACTACCGGGGTGAGCTCAGTGAACTTAGCAGCTCGCGCCTGGGGAAGTTCCTCGGCTGGCTCACGCGCCCCTTCATCGATGGCGCCCTGATTCCGTATGACGACGCGGATTTCCCCGTCGATATCGAAGTCTATTCGCGCCCCGGCTGCCCCTTCATCTTCAAGCAGCGCACCTACCGCCTGCATGGCCGCGCGCCGATCCGCTTCACCTCCTACATGGCCGAAAGCGCAAAGGGTGAAGTGCTTGAATACGTGGGCATGGGCCTGGGCATGAAGCTGCTGCTGCACGTGGAAGACGGCAACCTGCACTTCACCAGCGATGGCTATTTTCTCGATCTTTTCGGCTGGCGCATGCCGCTGCCCGGCGTACTCACGCCCGGCAAGACCTATCTGTGCCACCGCAACGAGACGCCGCAGCAGTTCAACATCCGCATCGAGATTCGCCACGCCCTGTTCGGCACCACGTTTACGCAGGCGGGCGTGTTCCGCGAATCCGCCGCACCGGAAAAGGAGACACCATGAATACGCATTTGCTGGCCCTGCAACTGATGGCGGCGCAAGGCTGCCTGGGCGCCTTCGACACCATCTACCACCATGAAATCACGGAAGCGCTGCCGCAAAAGGCGTCGGCGCGCCTGGAGCTGACCATCCATGCCACGCGCGCCCTGATCTACAGCCTGCTGTTCGTCGGCCTGGCGGCCTGGGAGTGGCATGGCGCCTGGGCCTGGGTGCTGGTCATCGTCTTTGGCGTGGAAATCGTATTGACCCTGTGGGACTTCGTCGTGGAAGACCAGACCCGCCTCTTGCCCGCCACGGAGCGGGTCACGCACACGGTGCTGGCGATTAACGCGGGCGCCTTCATCGCCCTGCTGGCCCTGAACAGCAGCGAATGGGCCAGCTTGCCGACGGCGCTCGTGTGGCAGCCGTATGGCTGGCTCAGCGTCTTCCTCGCCCTGTGCGGCGTGGGCGTGGGCTTGTCCGGCCTGCGCGACGCGTATGCCGTGTGGCAGCTGGGACGGCGCAAGGTACAGGAGAGCGCAGAGCAAGAGGAACACCTGCACTTTGCCAGCACACCGCAGTCCGTGCTGGTGACGGGCGCCACGGGCTTCATCGGCCAGCAGTTGGTCAGCGCCTTGCTGGCCGACGGCCATGCGGTGACGGTGCTGACGCGCCAGCCGAAACAGGCCGCGTGGACGTTCGACGGCCAGGTGCATTGCATCCAGTCGTTCGACGAATTAGCGGATGCGCAGCGCATCGACATGGTGGTCAACCTGGCCGGTGCGCGCATCGTCGGGCATCGATGGACGGACGCGCGCAAGGCGGCCTTGCGCCGCAGTCGCGTCGCGCTGACGCAGGAACTGGTGGCGTGGATCGCCCGCGCGCAGCACAAGCCACGGGTGCTGCTGTCGGCATCGGCCATCGGTTACTACGGCGTGCAGCCGCAGGGCGATCCGACGGAATTGACGGAAGACAGCGCGCCGCAAGCCATCTTCATGTCCCAGCTGTGCCAGGAGTGGGAAGCGGCCGCGCGCCAGGCGGAGAAATTTGGCGTGCAGGTGGGCTGCATGCGCTTTGGCCTCGTCTTCGGTCATCAGGGTTCGCTGCCGCAGATGCTGCTGCCGATACGCTTCGGCGTGGGCGGCCCGCTGGGCAGCGGCAAGCAGTGGGTCACGTGGGTGCATGTGCGCGACGTCATCCGCGGCATCGCCCATCTGGCGCGCCGCAGCGAAGAGCAGGCAGTGGGCGGCGCGTATAACTTCTGCGCGCCGGAAGCCATCGCGCAGCGCCGCTTCGCCCAGGTGGCGGGCGCCGTGCTGCATCGCCCCAGCGTCATGCCCACGCCGGCCTTCCTCATGCGCACTTTGCTGGGCGAGCAGGCCGATTTGCTGGTGGAAGGCCAAAGGGTCGCACCGCGCCGTTTGCTGGCCGACGGCTTCGCCTTCCGCTATCCGCAGCTGGAAGGGGCGCTGCGCAGCCTGTAGCCTGGCGTAGAATGGGCCATTGGGATGCCTTGGAGCACAATCTATGACCCGCTTCAGCCATACGATAGACAGCCATGTTTACCAGTTCGCCAGCCTGAAAGAGCTGCTGGCGAAGGCCTCGCCGCCCCGTTCGGGCGACGTGCTGGCCGGCGTGTCGGCATCGAACGCGCGCGAGCGGGTGGCGGCGCAGCTGGCGCTGGCCGACGTACCGCTGTCATTGTTCCTCAGCGAGGCGCTGGTACCGTACGAAGAGGATGAAGTCACGCGCCTGATCATCGACAGCCACGAGCGTGCCGCCTTTGCTCCCATCGCGCACTTTTGCGTGGGCGACTTCCGCGACTGGCTGCTCGATGACGCGACGGATACGCCAACGCTGGCGCGCGTCGCCGCCGGCATCACGCCGGAAATGGCGGCCGCCGTCTCGAAAATCATGCGCCTGCAGGACCTGGTGCTGGTGGCCCGCAAGTGCCGGGTCGTCACGGCCTTTCGCAATACCCTGGGCCTGGAAAACCGTCTGTCCACGCGGCTGCAGCCGAACCACCCGACGGACGACGCCACGGGGATTGCCGCCTCCATCCTCGATGGCCTGCTGCTGGGCAGCGGCGACGCCGTGATCGGCATCAATCCGGCCACCGACAATGTGGCGCAGGTGGTGTCGCTGCTGCACCTGCTCGACGCCGTCATCGATCAATACCAAATTCCCACCCAGTCCTGCGTGCTCACGCACATCACCAATACCATCGAGGCGATCCGCCGCGGCGCGCCCGCCGACCTCGTGTTCCAGTCGGTGGCGGGCACGCAGGCGGCCAACCGCAGCTTTGGCATCGACTTGTCCCTGCTGGCCGAGGGCCAGGCGGCGGCCCTGTCGCTGGGGCGCGGCACGGTGGGCAACAACGTCATGTATTTCGAGACGGGCCAGGGCAGCGCGCTGTCGGCCGGCGCCCACCACGGCATGGACCAGCAGACGTGCGAGGCGCGCGCGTATGCGGTGGCGCGCGCGTATCAGCCGCTGCTGGTCAATTCCGTCGTCGGTTTCATCGGCCCCGAATACCTGTACGACGGCAAGCAGATCATGCGCGCGGGGCTGGAAGACCATTTCTGCGCCAAGCTGCTTGGGCTGCCCATGGGCTGCGACGTGTGCTACACCAACCATGCGGAAGCGGATCAAGATGATATGGACGCCTTGCTGACCATGCTGGGCGTGGCCGGCTGCAATTTCATCATGGGCGTGCCGGGCGCGGATGACATCATGCTCGGCTACCAGAGCACTTCGTTCCACGACGCCCTGTATGCGCGCCGGGTGCTGGGCTTGCGCCCTGCGCCGGAATTCGAAGCCTGGCTGGCGCGCATGCGGATCACGGATGCGCAGGGCCGCTTGAGCGAAGCGCTGGCGCCGGCCTTTCAGGCGGCCCTGCTGCGCCTGGACGACTAGGAGGACGCATGGACGAGAAAACCCCGTGGCAGGCCCTGCGCGCGCATACGGCGGCGCGCATTGCGTTGGGACTGTGCGGCGTCAGCGTGCCGACCAAGGCGCAGCTGGCCTTCCAGCTGGCCCACGCGCAGGCGCGCGACGCCGTGCACCTGGCGCTCGATGGCGACGCTCTGGCGCGCGTCCTGGCCGCGCAGGGGCAAGGCTGCGTGCAGCTGCACAGCGCGGCCGCCACGCGCGCCGAGTATCTGCAACGGCCCGACCTGGGGCGCCGCCTCGACGACGCTTCACGCGCGCGGCTGGCCGGAGGTAGCAAGGGAATCGACCTGGCACTGGTGGCGGCCGACGGCCTGTCGGCGCTGGCCGTGCAGCGTCACGCGGCGCCGTTCCTGGCCGCCCTGCGCGAACGGCTGGCGCTGGAAGCGTGGACGCTGTCGCCGCTGCACATCGTGGCGCAGGGACGAGTGGCCGTCGGTGACGAGGTGGGTGAGTTATTGCAGGCGCGCGCCGTGCTGGTGCTGATCGGCGAGCGACCGGGCTTGAGTTCTCCGGACAGCCTGGGCCTGTACCTGACGTGGGCGCCCAAGGTGGGACTGTTGGACGAGCGCCGCAACTGCATTTCGAACGTGCGCCCCGAGGGGCTGGCGTATGCGCAGGCGGCGTACCGGCTGCATTATCTGCTGTCGCAGGCCTTTACCAGGCAGCTGTCGGGCGTGGCATTGAAGGATGAAACGGTGGAAGAGGGCGCGGCCCTGGCGGGCGCGCGCAACTTCCTGCTGGAGTGATCGGTGGTGATCAGACTTCGCGGATTTCGTCCAGCGGCCAGCGCGGGCGCACGTTGAACGAGTAATCGTGCTTGGCGGCGTCGGGATTGATTTGCAGGCGCATGGCGCCGGCAAAGGCGATCATGGCGCCGTTGTCGGTACAGAATTCCAGCTCCGGGTAATACACTTTAAAACGCTTCTTGGCGGCCGCCGCGTTGAGCGAGGCGCGCAATTGCGCATTGGCGCCCACGCCGCCGGCGATCACCAGGCGTTTCAAGCCCGTGTGCTTGAGGGCCGCCACGCATTTGGCCGTCAGTACGTCGACGATGGCGTCGACGAAGCCGCGCGCGATATTCGCCTTGTCCTGCTCGCAGATGTTCGCGATGACTTTTTCTTCATGGTTTTTCACCACCGTCAGCACGGCCGTCTTCAGGCCGGAAAAGCTGAAGTTGAAATCCTTCGAGTGCAGCATCGGGCGTGGCAGTTTATACGCCAGCGGGTCGCCGAATTCGGCCAGGCGCGAAATGGCGGGGCCGCCCGGATAACCGAGGCCCAGCAGCTTGGCCGACTTGTCGAACGCTTCGCCGGCCGCATCATCGAGCGTTTCGCCCAGCATCGTGTACTGGCCCACGCCATCGACGCGCATCAGCTGCGTGTGGCCACCCGATACCAGCAGGGCGATGAAGGGAAATTCCGGCGGTTCGGATGCCAGCAATGGCGACAGCAGATGGCCTTCCAGGTGATGGATGCCCAGCACCGGCTTGTTAATCGCCAGGCCCAGGCTACAGGCAACGGAGGAACCGACCAGCAGCGCGCCGGCAAGTCCCGGACCCTGCGTGTAGGCGATGGCGTCGATTTCGGGCAGGGTGATGCCGGCCTTGGTCAGGGTTTCTTCCAGCAGCGGGATGGCGCGGCGGATATGGTCGCGCGACGCCAGTTCCGGCACCACGCCGCCATATTGCTCGTGCATGGCGACTTGCGAATAGAGGGCGTGCGACAGCAGGCCGCGTTGCGTGTCGTACAAGGCCAGGCCGGTTTCGTCACAGGAGGATTCGACGCCAAGAACAATCATGAAGGTGCTAAATAGGGAGGAGTAATCCGCCATTGTAAAGGAAAGCCGGCCAGTCCACCGTGCTGCCGGCGCACCATTTCGGCGGCAGTGTGCACTTGCGCAGTGCGGCGCGGGCCGGTTTTGCCCGGGATTCTGGCTGCTTTGCGCCTGTGCGGCACTGGCATCGCTCTTGCTTAGGCAAGCGTGTGCCTTTTTCAAGGAGCTAGCAATGCCGGAACAATGGAAAATGATTTGCCGCCTGAAGGACATGCCGCTGGCGGGCGCGCGCATGGTGCAGCGGGGACTGGCGTGGCAGGACTTGCCGGGCGTGGCGCTGTTTCGCGCGGCTGACGACACGGTGTACGCGCTGCTCGACACGGTGCCTTGCCTGGGCGGCCCGCTGGCGCATGGGGTGCTGATGGAGAAAAACCTGATGGGGCCGAAGAACAGCTGGATCATCGAGCTCGATTCGGGCCGCCTGGTGGCGCCCGTGCAGGGCATGGCGCGCCTGTACGCCGTGCGCATCCTGGACGGGCGTATCTACCTGGACGTCAATGAACTCAATATCCCGGCCAGCAAGGCGGAACAGGCGCTGGCGGGATCGTTCGCCGTGCTGCCGCATGTGCAGATGGCGTGATATGCCTCGTGGTGGTGTCGGCTTACGCGCTGCGCGCTAAGCCGACCTACGCCCGGCCGGGTAGGTCGGATTAGGCCCACAGGGCCGTAATCCGACAACATTGTTGGCCGTGTATTTACGCCGGGCGATTGACCAAATGCGCATGCGCATCGCGCAGCATGGTGGCCGTCGTGTCCCAGTCGATGCAGCCGTCGGTGACGGAGCAGCCGTAGGTCAGTTGCGACAGGTCTTGCGGGATTTTCTGGTTGCCGCCGATGATGTTCGATTCGATCATCACGCCCACCAGCGAGCGGTTGCCCTGGCGGATCTGGTTGACCACGTCGGCCATCACCAGCGGTTGCAGTTCCGGCTTTTTATAGCTGTTCGCGTGCGAGCAGTCGACCACCAGGTTGGCCGGCAGCTTGGCCTTGGCCAGTGCCTGTTCGGCGATGGCGATCGAGACCGAATCGTAGTTCGGGCGGCCATCGCCGCCGCGCAGCACGACGTGGCCATACGCGTTGCCGCGCGTGCGCACGATGGCGACGTTGCCTTCGCCGTTAATGCCCAGGAAGGAGTGCGGGTGCGCCGACGACAAAATCGCGTTCACCGCGATGCTGATGTCGCCATCGGTGCCGTTCTTGAAGCCGACCGGGGTCGACAGGCCGGACGACATTTCGCGGTGCGTCTGCGATTCTGTCGTGCGCGCGCCGATGGCGGTCCAGGCGATCAGGTCGCCCAGGTATTGCGGCGAGATCGGGTCCAGCGCTTCGGTGGCCGTGGGCAGGCCCAGTTCGCACACGTCGAGCAGGAACTGGCGCGCCTTTTCCATGCCTTCGTTGACCTTGAACGAATCGTCCATGTACGGGTCGTTGATATAGCCTTTCCAGCCCGTGGTGGTACGCGGTTTTTCGAAATACACGCGCATCACCAGCAGCATCGTATCCTTGACTTCCTCTTGCAGCGCTTTCAGACGGCGCGCGTAATCGAGGCCGGCGACGGGGTCGTGGATCGAGCACGGACCGACGACGACGAACAGGCGCTGGTCCTTGCGGTCGATGATGTTGCGCAGCGCTTCGCGGCCGCGGCTGACGGTGTCAAAGGCGCTTTCCGACAGGGGCAGCCTGGCGTGCAGTTCGGCCGGTGTCGGCATGGGCGCGAAAGAGGTGACGTTGATATTTTCGATGTCTGGCGTATTCATGATTCTGGCTCGGCTTTCGCTATTGCGTTCTTAAGAGACAATAGTGTAGCGGAAATGCGGCCTGGCGGCGGGGATGGGAGCAAAACGGGAATGCATCAGTTGTTTTTATGGCATGGCCGGCACGCCGCCGGCCCCCTGTGCGCTCAATGGCCGCCGGCCAGGCTGGCGCCAACGCTGTAGCGGGCGATGCGCTGGTAGTTGCCGGCCAGCTCGGGCGGCCGGGGCAGGCCAGGATGGCGCCGCACATGTTCGAGGATGGCGCTTTCGTGCTGGCGTATCTGCGCGTCCAGGCAGGCGATTTGCTGGCACAGCAGGGCGTGCAGCGCATGCTGGCCGGCCTGCAGATGCGCACCGAGGCGCGCCGATTCCTGCTGGCGCACGCCTTCCATCGCGTGCAGGCGGCGCAGCCACAGGCGCAGTTCCACATAGGCGGGCGAGGGCGGCGTCCAGCGCGCGGGGCGCCTGTGCGCGCAGTAGTTGGCCAGCACCACGGCGCTGTGCGCCGCGTCATCGGGCAAGCCATGGCTGCGGATATATTCCTCCAGCTGCGCTGGCTGGGCATCGCAGACCAGCATGCCCATGTCCGCCAGCATGCGGGCTGGCGCCTCGCTGAACGGCATATCGAGGCGCATGCAGACGCGCAATCCCATGACGGGCACGTCGTTCTTTTGCAGCCAGTTGCGCAGCCAGCGGTAGCCGGCCACGTCGTTTTCCAGCACCTTGCACAGCACTTCGCCGCCCGAGAGCAGCACGGCTTTCAGCAGCAGCTTGCTCGTTTCGATGCCGACGAAGGCGCTTTCCCCTTTGCTTGCGTGTTCCATGATGAGTCCCCCTGTGCAGTCTTATACGCAGCGCTGGCGCGTTTGGATGCAGTCTCGATGCACTTCATCCAGGAAATAGCTGGAAAGACTGTTGCATAGTCGCCTATGGCGTCTTCCTGCCCCTCTGCAAGGGAAAAAATCCGTGTAAGCTGGCGCCATGACGACTGTTTCCATACCCCATACCGATGTGGCCGGAGAGCCATTCCCCGCAGCACGTTTCATTAAAGAAATAGGACGCGGCAAGAACGGCGCGCGCAGCATGACGCGTGACGATGCCCATGCCCTGTACCGCGCCATGCTCGAGGGCCGCGTGTCGGACCTGGAACTGGGCGGTATTTTGTTGTCGATGCGCATCAAGGGCGAATCGGTCGACGAGATCGCCGGCTTCCTCGACGCTGCCGAAGCATCGTTTGCACCGCTGGCCGCGCCGGCCGGTGAATTCGCACCGATCATCATTCCCAGCTACAACGGCGCGCGCAAGATGGCGAATTTGACGGCCTTGCTGGCGCTGCTGCTGGCGCGCGCGGGCGCACCCGTGCTCGTGCATGGCGTGACCAGCGATCCGGGCCGCATCACCACGGCCGAAGTGCTGGCCGCGCTGGGCGTACCCGCTTCCGCGGACCATGCGCAAGCCGAGGCCGCCATGGCGCGCGGGGAGGCCGCCTTCCTGCCCATCGAGGCATTGGCGCCGCGCCTGGCGTACATGCTGTCGCTGCGGCGCGTGCTGGGCGTGCGCAATTCCACGCATACCCTGGTGAAAATCATGCAGCCGTTCGCCGGCCCGGCCCTGCGCCTGGTGTCGTACACGCACCCGGAATACCTGGAAATGCTCGGTGAATATTTCCTGACCGCCGCGGATCCCGCGCGCGGCGACGCCTTTCTGATGCGCGGCACGGAAGGCGAGACGGTGGCCAACGCCAACAAGGCGCAGCAGATCGACTGGTTCCATGGTGCCCAGCGCACGGTGCTGGTGGAAAAGCAGTTGCTCGTGGAAGAGTTGCCACATTTGCCGGCCGAGCGCGATGCGGCCACCACGGCGGACTGGATCGCGGCCGTGCTGCGCGGCGAGGTGCCCGTGCCGCCATCGATCGCCGGGCAGGTGGAGCAATGCCTGATGGCATCACGACAGATTGCAGCACGGCCGCGCTAGCCGCGTCGCCGCAGTTTACAATGGCGTCTTTGTAATCAGCGGCGACCGGAATTCTTATGGCAAAACAATTTGATGTGGCAGTGATCGGCGCGGGCGCGGCCGGCATGATGTGTGCGGCTGTTGCCGCCCAGCAAGGCAAGCGCGTGGTGTTGATCGATCACGCGGCCAAGCTGGCCGAAAAGATCCGCATCTCCGGTGGTGGGCGGTGTAATTTCACCAATATTAACGCCACCCCGCAAAATTTCCTCTCGGAAAATCCACATTTCTGCAAGAGTGCGCTGTCGCGCTACACGCCGCAGGATTTCCTCGCGCTGGTGAAAAAATACCGGATCGGCTACCACGAGAAGCACAAGGGCCAGCTGTTTTGCAATGAATCGGCCGAGCTGATCATCGACATGCTCAAGGACGAGTGCGCCGCTGGCGGTGTGCACTGGCGCATGCCGTGCAAGATCGACAATGTTGTCCAGCAAGCGGATGGCGGCTTCGTGCTGCAGACCGATAGCGGCGACATCGAGACGGCCAGCATCGTCATCGCCACGGGCGGCCTGTCGATCCCGAAGATCGGCGCCACGGATTTTGCCTACCGCATCGCCAAACAATTCGATCTGACGATGGTCGAACCGCGTCCGGCCTTGGTGCCGCTGACGTTCGATGCGGCCAGCTGGGCGCCGTTCGCGGAACTGTCCGGCATCGCCCTGGAAGTCGATGTGGAAACGGGCAGCCTGAAAGGCCGCAAGGCAACGGGCGCGCGTTTCCGCGAAGACTTGCTGTTCACGCATCGCGGCCTGTCGGGCCCGGCGATTTTGCAGATTTCCAGTTATTGGCTGCCAGGCGAACCCATCGTCATCAACCTGCTGCCGGAAGTGGACGTGGCGCAAACCTTGATCGAAGGCAAGGGCACCCTGAAGAAGCAACTGGGCAATATCGTCGCGCAATGGCTGCCGCAGCGCCTGGCGGACTGCCTGCTGGCCGTCAACGGCCTGGCGCCGGACGCGCGCATCGCCGACATGCCCGACGCGCAGCTGCGCAAGCTGGGCCAGGCCATCAATGCCTGGTCCATCGTGCCGAACGGGTCCGAAGGCTACCGCAAGGCGGAAGTGACGCGCGGCGGCATCGATACGCGCGAGCTGTCGCAGCAGACCATGATGGCCAATAAAGTGCCGGGCCTGTACTTCATCGGCGAATCGGTCGACGTGACGGGCTGGCTGGGCGGCTACAACTTCCAGTGGGCCTGGGCTTCGGGCGTGGCGGCAGGTATTGCCTTGCAGTAAGCTACTCTGTAAGATGGGGTTCTGGCGCCCGGTGCGCCACCCCGGTGCGTGGTTTACGCCACATTCCGGCAGCGACCGCAGGCTGCATGCCGCACGCAAGTGGGGGAGGGGCTTCCCTTTCCGAATAAAAGCTGCTACTATCTATCTCTTCCTATACACCACCTCAACGGTTTGAATTTTACATGACCACTATTCGCCTTAAAGAAAACGAGCCGTTCGAAGTCGCAATGCGTCGCTTCAAACGCACCATCGAAAAAACGGGTCTGCTGACCGAATTGCGCGCACGCGAATTCTACGAAAAGCCAACAGCTGAGCGCAAGCGCAAGCTGGCAGCTGCTGTCAAGCGTCATTACAAACGCATCCGCAGCCAACAACTGCCGAAAAAATTATTCTAAGACTGTTCAGTCAGAACCAACCCGGGTAGTTCGGCGCATTGTTCGCCACGGGTTTTGTTTTGATTCGCCTGGAGTGATACTTCAGATGAGTCGCATACCCGCTCCGGTTCGCCGCAGCGGGTTTTCGCTTTTGTGGCCGCCTGCTTAGCCTGCGCGCACGAGCATCTAGCCCCATTACCACTTACCAACACGAGGATTGCCATGAGCTTGAAAGAACAAATTACCGAAGACATGAAAAACGCCATGCGCGCCAAGGAAGCGGGCAAGCTGGGCACGATTCGCCTGTTGCTGGCGGAAATCAAGCGCAAGGAAGTCGACGAGCGCATCGAATTGACGGATGCCCACGTGACGGCCATCGTGGAAAAGATGATCAAGCAGCGCAAGGATTCGATCACCCAGTTCGAAGCCGGTGGCCGCGCCGACCTGGCTGACATTGAAAAAGCCGAGCTGGTGCACCTGACGGGCTACATGCCTGCCGGCCTGTCGGACGAAGAAGTAGCGGCCGAAGTGGCTGCCGCCGTGGCCGCCTCGGGCGCCGCTGGTCCGCAAGACATGGGCAAGGTCATGGCCATCGTCAAGCCGAAGCTGGCCGGACGCGCCGACATGACGGTAGTATCCGCCCTGGTCAAGAAAGCCTTGACGCCGGCAGCGTAAGCAACAATAGTAGCAAGGGCTGCTAGCCGTCGCGCTGGCAGCCTGTTAACCAGCCCACACGTTGACCTGGCTCAACCTCAGGCCACGTGCGGTAGTATAGTCTGACCTATAACAAGACCCGCCCTAGCCAGTGATACCTCAATCCTTCATTTCCGATTTGCTCAACCGCGTCGATATCGTCGATGTCGTGGGGCGCTATGTGCAACTGAAAAAAGGTGGCGCCAATTTCATGGGCTTGTGCCCGTTCCACAGTGAAAAATCGCCCAGCTTTACCGTCAGCCCCACCAAGCAGTTCTATCACTGCTTCGGCTGTGGCGCGCATGGCACCTCGATCGGCTTCCTGATCGAGTACTCGGGCATGGGCTTTGTCGACGCCGTCAAGGACCTGGCGCAGAACGTGGGCATGGTCGTACCGGAAGCGGATGACAAGATTCCGCCGGCCCAGCGCGCGCAGATCCAGGCGCAAAGCCTGGCCCTGTCCGACGCCATGACGCAGGCGTGCGATTACTACCGCGGACAATTGCGCCACGCGCCGGAAGCCATCGCCTACCTCAAAAACCGGGGCTTGACGGGCGAAGTGGCCGCTCGCTTCGGCATGGGTTTTGCTCCCGGTGGATGGGACAATTTACGCTCCGTCTTCCCCGATTACGACGTGGTGGCCCTGGCCGAGGCCGGTCTCGTGATCGACAAGGTCGATGAAGAGGGCAACAACCGCAAGCGCTACGACCGTTTCCGCGAACGCATCATGTTCCCGATTCGCAATACCAAGGGGCAAGTGATCGCCTTTGGCGGCCGCGTGCTCGACCATGGCGAACCGAAATATCTGAACTCGCCGGAAACCCCCTTGTTTTCCAAGGGTTTCGAACTATATGGGCTGTTCGAGGCGCGCCAGGCCATCCGCGACGCCGGCTACGTGCTGGTGACGGAAGGTTATATGGATGTGGTTGCCTTGGCGCAAATGGGTTTCCCGCAGGCGGTGGCCACCTTGGGCACGGCGTGCACGCCCACCCACGTGCAAAAACTGCTGCGCCAGACCGATAACGTGATTTTCAGCTTCGATGGCGACAAGGCTGGCCGCCGCGCCGCCCGCCGCGCGCTGGAAGCGAGCCTGGCCCACGTGTCGGACAATAAAACCATCAAATTCCTGTTCTTGCCGTCGGAACACGATCCGGACAGCTATATCCGCGAATTCGGCGCCGAAGGGTTTGAACAGCAAGTGCATGAAGCCATGCCGCTGTCGCAGTTCTTGCTGAAAGAAGTGTCGGGCGAGCATGATCTGTCGGAACCGGAAGGGCGCGCCCGCGTGCAGTTCGACGCCAAGCCGCTGCTGCAACTGATGGCGCCATCGTCCCTGCGCCTGCAGATCGTGCGCGGGTTGGCGCAGCTGACGCAGTCCACGCCGGCCGAGATCGAAGCCCTGTTCGAGCTGGCGAAACCCGTTGCCGTGGCGCGCCGCGCGCCGCCGAAATCGGGCCGCCCCGTGCCTGTCGGTCTGGAATTGAAGATCATGCGCATGCTGGTAGCGCATCCGCCGCTGACGATGCGCATCGACGAGGCCGCCCTGGCCGCCTTCCAGCACCTGGGGCCCGATGCCGCGCACAGCCTGGGGCAGCTGGTGGCCGTGGGCCAGGCCTTGGGCGAGCACGGCAGTTTTGCCGCGCTGGCGCAGCAGTTGAAGGAGCTGGGCAGCGAATACGACGAGATCATCGGCGAGATCGCGGCCGGCACGGAATCCGATTACGACAGCGAATTGTCGTGGCTGGTAAGCACCATCCGCGAGATCAAATTGAATGCCTTGAAGGCGGAATTGCAGCAATTGTTTGCGTCGGGTTTGCCATCCGAGAAAATTGGTGTACGCTACCGCGAAATCATGCAGGAGCAAGGGGCGCTGGAGCGCGAGCGCGATGCCGAGTTGGTGAATCGCTAACCTTGTCTTGAGGGTATGGCGCGCACTGGAAAAACATTTTTCGCGTGCTATAATTAAATGCTAAGTATTGTGTGCTTTGGCAAGCTAGTTCTGTTTCGTAAATAGTATTTGTTTTCAGTAAGTTAGGCTCTTGATCGGCGCGGTGGATCGTGTCGGCAGCCAGGGCCAACAGGCGCTTTCGGCGTTGCGGGCAAGGCTCGCAGACGCTGGCAAGCCGCGCCAGGCTCTCGCTCCCAACGCGGTCGATGCAGGAATTTTTGCCGAGGCGGCTGGCAACAGCCGGTGGACAGGAATTGCTGCGCTTCCCGCGGATCGTGGCCGATGAGGTGTAAGTAACGTAACAGTGTCGAATTTGCGTAGTCGGCAGGTTCGAAGATGGTGGTTCCCGCAGGTAGACAGGGAACTGGCAGCAAACTTTATCCTAATCCACCGTAAAGCAAGTCGTTGTGTAATCGAAAGCGCCTGTGCCAATCAAGAAACCCGAATCCAAAGCGGCTGTAAAGCCCACTAAAGTTACCACGAAAGCCGAAAAGGCGCTCGACCGGCCAGAAGCGCGCGTCACCAGCGCGCCCGTGGTCAGCCAGACCACCGACGCCGCCACCCTGGCCGCGATCGATACGTCCGGTTATGTCTTGCCGTCGGTAAAAGTGCCAGGCCGCCGCGGCCGCAAGCCAAAAGAATTCCAGCCAGAAAATGATGAAGTCGCCGCCCTGAACGCCGTCGAGCGGGCCGAACTGAAGGCCGTCGACAAGGCCAAGGCCAAGGATCGCAAGGCGAAAGAGCGCGCGCTGCTGAAGGACGCGTTCTCGTCCGACACGGAAGCGAGCGAGGAAGAACTCGAGCGCCGGCGCCAGAAACTCAAGACCCTGATCAAGTTCGGCAAGGAACGCGGTTTCCTGACCTACGCGGAAATCAATGATCACTTGCCCGAAAACATCGTCGATCCGGAAGCCATCGAAGGCATCATCGGTACCTTCAATGACATGGGCATCGCCGTCTACGAGCACGCGCCTGATGCGGAAACGTTGCTGCTGTCCGATAACGTTGCCGTTGTCACCAGCGATGACGAGGCGGAAGCGGCGGCCGAGGCCGCATTGTCGACCGTCGACTCCGACTTCGGCCGCACCACCGACCCCGTGCGCATGTACATGCGCGAAATGGGCTCGGTCGAGCTGCTGACGCGCGAAGGCGAGATCGAGATTGCCAAGCGCATCGAAGATGGCTTGAAAGACATGATCCAGGCCATTTCCGCCTGTCCCGTGACGATCGCCGAGATCATCGCCGCCGCCGACCGCATCGCCAACGAAGAGATCAAGATCGACGAAATCGTCGACGGCCTCGTCGATGAAAACGAACCGGTCGCCGCGGCCCCTGTCGTCGCCGCGCCTGTCGAAGAAGATGAGGAAGAGGGCGAAGCGGAAGAAGAGGAAGTCGAAGAAGAGGAAGAGGCGAGCGCTTCGGGCGCGGCCGGTTTCTCCGCCGAGCAGCTGGAAACCCTGAAACGCACGGCGCTGGAAAAATTCGCCATCATTTCGCAGCAATTCGACAAGATGCGCCGCGCCTTCGAGAAAGAAGGCTACAACTCGAAACCTTACGCCAAGGCGCAGGAAGCCATTTCGCAAGAGTTGCTGGGCATCCGCTTCACGGCCAAGGTCGTGGAAAAGCTGTGCGACACCCTGCGTGGCCAGGTCGACGAAGTGCGCCATATCGAGAAGCAAATCCTCGACGTGGCCGTGAACCGCTGCGGCATGCCGCGCGCCCACTTCATCAAGGTCTTCCCGGGCAATGAAACCAACCTCGACTGGGTCGATGGCGAAGTCAACGCAGGACACGCGTACAGCGCCATCCTGGGCCGCAACATTCCGACCGTTAAGGAACTGCAGCAGCGCCTGATCGACCTGCAAGCGCGGGTTGTCTTGCCGCTGCCGGACTTGCGCAACATCAACCGTCAGATGGCGGCCGGTGAAATGAAGGCGCGCAAGGCCAAGCGTGAAATGACGGAGGCCAACTTGCGCCTGGTCATTTCGATCGCCAAGAAATACACGAACCGCGGCCTGCAATTCCTCGACCTGATCCAGGAAGGCAATATCGGCCTGATGAAGGCTGTCGACAAGTTTGAGTACCGCCGCGGCTACAAGTTCTCGACGTATGCCACCTGGTGGATACGCCAGGCCATTACGCGCTCGATCGCCGACCAGGCGCGCACGATCCGCATTCCCGTGCACATGATCGAGACGATCAACAAGATGAACCGGATTTCGCGCCAGATCCTGCAGGAAACAGGCGCGGAACCCGATCCGGCCACCCTGGCGATCAAGATGGAGATGCCCGAGGACAAGATCCGCAAGATCATGAAAATCGCCAAGGAACCGATCTCGATGGAAACGCCGATCGGCGACGACGACGATTCCCACCTGGGCGACTTCATCGAGGACAACAACACCCTGGCGCCGGCCGACGCGGCCCTGCACGCGTCCATGCGCGGCGTGGTCAAGGACGTGCTCGATTCCCTGACGCCACGCGAAGCGAAAGTGCTGCGCATGCGTTTCGGCATCGAGATGTCCACCGACCACACGCTGGAAGAAGTGGGCAAGCAATTTGACGTGACGCGCGAGCGCATCCGCCAGATCGAAGCCAAGGCGCTGCGCAAGCTGCGCCACCCATCGCGCTCCGACAAGCTGAAAAGCTTCTTGGAAGGCAACTAGAAGCCAATAGGGCTTGACGTACGCCCCTGATACCCCTATCCTCGCGTGTCCGTTTCCAAAACGGCCGCGCGAGGCGGGCATCAACAGCGCCGCCACGCCGCAGTCCCCTGGGCCTCTAGCTCATGCTTGGTTAGAGCAGCGGACTCATAATCCGTTGGTGCCGTGTTCGACTCACGGGAGGCCCACCAGAATTTCGCAATATTAGAACAAGCCCCGGCGGGTAACTGCTGGGGCTTTTTTATGCGCGTGACAGTCACTGCAAGGTTTTGTCGTTTGGATGGGCTGGTTCTGGCTTCGTCACTAATTTCATCTTATAGCGGTGCGGAGTGCATAGGAGGTGCTGTGTACTTTGCCTGCAGTTGAACTTGTATTTGCAATTAAGTACGCTACAGGTCATTATCGTTGTTCAATGCGGCTATGTTTGGGCTTGTGTCTGAATGGCGGACCTGCCCCCGCCACCCGTGCGCATAGATTTTCAGATGGCCAGTCGCTTGCAGTTGAACGTGACTGAAATTAACGGGAGAATATTGCCATTTTTATGGTTAGTGTCGTTTTTATTTTATAAAGGAAAAGGTTATTGCATGGCATTTATAAATAACTCAGAGTTGCAGCCTGTCACAGAAATTTCTTCTTCCATTCAGCAAGCTTGTGATGACTACATTAATTACCTTAAATTCATCCTTCAGCCAACAAAGAAAGATATTCAGTCGAAAATTAGCGAGAATAAAGTTTCACTTCATCAGGTTTTTAGTGCAAATTTAATTTTGGCTCATAGTGTTGATTATTTATTAGCTATTCGAGTTGCAGCTGGTATACCGAAAGACCGTGGAGCTTTGGTCAGATCTTTTGATGAAATGTTTTCGATAGATGGAGCCTATCTGAGTAACAAAAAAATGGAGTTAATAGACGCCATAAATAACGCACTGAAACATATTCGCATTGACCAAAATCGCTACAAAAGCTTAGGCGAACGCTATGGACAAATTTCCTTCCAAAGTCTAGTAGAAGATGAAGGACGCGTGATGTGCCACTTAGAGAACTACCGGTTTGATTATTGCCGCGTAGTGCTTCTACCGGCTTTAAAAGCATTGACTAGTTGGGATTTTGAAGAAGCAGAAGATGTATTGCTGTTTGCCAAAGGTGAGATGATCGTTGAAGCGTGGCATATTTCAGATACTTATGATCCTGATGACCCCTCCACAGCACTTGATAGAATGATAGAAATATGTACCTCTCCATGTAAAAACTGTGAAGAAGAAGCTGAAGAATGCCGTTGTTCCGAGTATGTTTTTGCAGGAGATAAAGGACAATTCAAACCACTTTATGCTGCTTCTAAGGGGGAGTTTGAAGAGTTGATGGGCCAAATATCTCCATCGTATAGCAGAACATAATCTTTCATGGGCTAAGTAGCCCTCAACAATTTTTTTTGATTTCTAGCTTGCACAATCGGCGCGCTGGAAGGCAGCGGGAGCCCTACGCGGCCCCTTGATCGCTTCCACTTCTGTTCGCTATAAGTTCACAATAATTTCCTGAGGATTACTTCGTACCCGCAGTATTTAAACTTTAGCTTTCTGTTCCAAGTAATCTAGCTGAGGCTGCAAACGTGCAAACGTCTGTCCGTGTTCGCCATTCATGGGCGAGGTGTATGTGCCCTCAAACTCCAACGCAGCCAAGACGAATCGAACGACAAGTTCGCGAGTCAGTCGAACATGCACCATGAGATCCTCCCCTTGATTTTTGGGAGAATATTGTCCTTGGTGGACGATGAGGTCGCGTGCGCGCTTTGCGTTACCCAGCGCCTTCTCCGAGATTCCATCCATGGGGACGCCCCAACGCCTTGCCAGGATGTAGATCTTGTCTTTCAATGTTCTACGGTTGAGATCTTCCAGCTTTGCGAGCATCGTGCTAATTTCTTCCTCGATTGTTTTCTTTGTGGCGCCGAACTCTTCGAGCTTGAGTCGCGCTGCGTCTAAGAGTGTATTGCGTAACTGCTTGAACAGCTTCTCGTTTCGTAACGTCAGATCGGTTTTCGATAGATTTGCGGTTAGTAGATTTTCCAATACAGTCATCGCCGACGTGAGCTTGGCCTCTCGATATTCCGCAGACATCGTGAACCATTCGATAGCGATTTCGATTTTTTTTGCGCGGCCGGTTTCGAAAAAATGCGACGCCACCGCCTGTCGAAAAATTGGCGCGTAGCCAAATGGTGTGAACGCCCCCGACCCATGGTTGGCTTGGTTGGCCACTACCCTTACCGCCAGTTCCGTTTTGTCATTACACACTGTTTTAACTATCGGAGCGACCAGGCGCGCTCCACGAGCGAACGACATAACGGATCGAACATGCTTGAACAGACCATCGACCTCGCTTCGCCATGAGTCGAAATCAACATTAGTTGGCGGACCTTGGATGAGCAGGGCTCCGGTCAGCAGCTCTTTTTCCGACGCCTTCAATGTCATTGGGCCTCGCAGTTCTATCGTACCCAACCGACAATCTGCCGAAACGGTGTGGATGCAATCGAAACCACGTAAGAGAGCCGTCACGCTGGGAATTGCACCTAGAATGCCGGGTAGTATGATTTTGCACTCCGAACACCAAATCGTTGGCATCATGGTTGCCGGTGCTGTATCCGAGATGAACGGTTTCAACGAACTGATAATGATTGCGGTGCTGTGAAATGTCGAGCCATCTCGTGCTTCTCCGGTGAGTGTGAAGTCGAAAAAACGTTGTGCTTTACTTTGCTCACCCCAAGCGTCGGCGATGAATTTTGTGGACATATCCCATGGCATCCTGTCTAGAGTAAGTTTGGCCACACCTTTTTTTGACAATTCAACCGAGAATTTTACGAACACGTGTTGGCCATGCAAATCCAATTTACCGGAAAACCTCTTTGGCTTCATATACCATCGATTCATTACATTTCCCCTGTTGTGTGTGAGGTGAACTGCTCTTACGACGCCCCCGTGATTTGACGCCCAGATTGGACGACTAGTCTTTGTGACGTAGCACTTTTTTGCTAGCACGCTGTTAAAATTGAATTCCACTTTTAATGATTGAAAATATGGAAAATGATGCCGTTTTGATACAGTTGGAGCCTCATGATATCGCAAGCGTTGTGAGAACGTGGAATACCGAACACGTCAATAAATACCTTGCGTGTGGATGGCTTATAACTGCCCTTGTAAAACAGCAAACTGGTCCGGATAGTTATTCGCTTGATTACCATCTCGGCTGGCCCAGGAAACTTGGTACGCCACTTAAGCCTGACCTCGGTAAAGATTTTGGGAGTTTTTTTTCGTCGGAAAACAAGGCGTCATCGGATGCCGTGGAAGGGCCAGATGCTCCTTTTTAAGGGGTCTTAACTTATGTGGACGATGCTTTGTCTCAGTCGAGAGAGTGCTCTCGTTGCTGGCCGCCTTGAAAGTGGGAAATTGGGAAAAGGGCGATTTGAGGCCCGCTAGGGCTGGAGCGAAGCGGAACCCTTTTTGTGTCACGGTGGCATGTAGGAGCGCTTTGGCCGGTCGTCCCGGCCAGCGACGATGCCATCCGGTTGTTGGCAGTTGAGATTCACTCTTCTTTTGTCCATTTTTTTGTCCATAATATAGACGATCAATGACTACAACTGAGGGGGGGCTGGCTTCATAACCTATTGATTTCATTCTCATTGACGATTAGTGAGGGTTTGCCATACGCACTCATAATCCGTTGGTGCCGTGTTCGGCTCACGGGAGGCCCACCAGAATTTAGCAAGAATAGAACAAGCCCCGGCGGGTGACTGCCGGGGCTTTTTTCGTGCTGTCGTACAATCGCGGCTTGGTGCTTTGATGAAGGATGAAACAAGATGACGGCTGAAGTAAAAATTGACGATATCGTGGTCGGTGATGGCAAGGCGGCGGCGCGTGGCGCGCTGATCACGGCCCACTACCGGGGCTGGCTGGAAGATGGGACTGAATTTGACTCGTCGCACAAGCGGGGTGAGCCTTTCCGCAGTGTGTTGAGCAATAACAAGGTCATCCAAGGCTGGATTTTGGGTTTGCACGGCATGCAGGTCGGCGGCACGCGCAAGCTGTGGGTGCCGGCGGCGCTGGCGTATGGCGAGCGGCAGGTGGGGTTGATTCCGCCGCATTCCAATTTGACCTTCGAGATTGAGTTGCTGGAAGTGCTGACGCGCGATTGATGTCTGGATGGTGTCATCAGGCAGATACAACGCCGGCTTTTTTCAGCAGCAGCTGCTCGACATCGGCGCGCAGCGTCTGCTGCGTGGGGAAGGTGGCATAGCGCAAGGTCACGTAGCCGGCCAGCCTGAGCATGGCGTCGCGCTCCTTGTCCTGGCGTTCGCGGCCGGCGTGGCTGCTGTCGTCGAGCTCGATGACGGCGAGCACATTCAGTTGCTTGCTGCACAGAACAAAATCGGCCACCTTGCGGTCGAAACGGTTTCTGTTGGCCCATCCTTTCGCCGTCACCAGCGCGGAAAACGCCACTTGCGCCAGCACCGTGCATTCCGGCAATGCCGTCTGCAGCAAGTGGTACATCTGCTGCTCGCGCGCCGTCATCACGGGTTTTCTGTGCAGCCTCAGCGGCTTGCGCGACTTGGCCGTCTGGCGCGTGGCCAGCATGGCAAAGAACAGGATCAAGGCCGCGATGGTGAGCAGGACGGTGTAAGACGGCATGGATTGGCACCAGAATGGACGAATCCTGATGGTACGCGAACGGCGGCATGTTTCGTGCCGCTGCCAGCGTATTTCAGGTGGTGCGCTTGTTGGCGATCAAGCCTGTTTCAAGTTGACCGGTATCACATCCAGCGCTGGCACGATGTCATGCAGGCTGGTCACTTCACAGGTGGGGGTGGCCGCCGAGGTATTGGCCATGCTGTCCGGGTTGAACCAGCAGCTGGCTATGCCGTAGCGGTTGGCGCCGAGGATGTCGGCGTCCAGGCGGTCGCCGATGATGATGGTCGTATCCTTGCTGAATGCGCGCGCCATGTTGGCGGCATATTCGAAGAAGCGCACGTCCGGCTTGGCGTGGCCGCACGCTTCGGAGGTGGCGACGAAGGAGATGTAGTCGCTCAGGCCGGAGGCGGCGATGCGGCGGTTCTGGATGGACTCGACGCCGTTGGTGATGATGCCCACTTCGCCGATGCGCGACAGCGTTTCGCACACTTCTCTGGCGCCATCGATGAGCACGACCGTGTCCGGCAGGGAGTCCAGATACAGACGGCTGGCCAGTTCCGGGTCGATGGCGATGCCGTTCAGTGCAAACGTCTTGCGGAAGCGTTCCACTTTCAGGAAATCCTTGGTGACGTCACCCGTTTCGAAACGTCTCCACAGGTCGACGTTGATCGCCTGATATTGGGAAAACAGCCCGTCGATGCCGTCGCGCAAGCCCAGTTCGTGCATGGTGTGCAGGAAGGAGCGTTTTTCGGACGCCCGGAAGTCGAGCAGGGTATCGTCGAGGTCAAACAGGAAGAGCTGGTAGGTCATGGTATGTATTGAAAGGAACTTGTCTTGCATCGTAGCACGTAGCGTTGAGTTCGGTTGGCCGTGCCTTGCGTGGGCGATCCGCTACAATCGCTGCCAGACTCGTCACTTTCACTTCATTCCTCCCATGACCCAGCTCTCCGTCAACGTCAATAAAATCGCCCTGCTGCGCAATTCGCGCGGCCGCAACTTCCCCGACCTGCTGGCGTTTTCCGCGCGCTTTCTCGACCTGGGTGCCGCCGGCATCACCTTGCATCCGCGCCCGGACCAGCGCCATGCGCGTTACGATGATGTTGCCCCGTTGCAGCGCCTGTGCGCGGAGCGGGGGCGCGAGCTGAATGTCGAGGGCTATCCGGCGGCGGAATTTCTGCAAGTCGTAAAAAGCGCGCGCCCCGCGCAATGCACCCTGGTGCCCGACATGCCGGGGCAATTGACTTCCGATCACGGCTGGGACATCGAACGACATGCTGCGCTGTTGCGCCCCGCCATTGCGCAATTGAACGACCTGGGCATTCATGTCAGCCTGTTTGTCGATGCAGACTACCCGGCGCTGGAATGGGCGCGCGAGGTCGGGGCGGCGCGGGTTGAGCTGTACACGGAGCGGTTTGCAGACAGTTATGGCGGCGCGCAGGCCGATGCCGTGTTTGATACATATCTGCAGGCGGCGCAGCGGGCGCAGACGCTGGGCTTGGGCGTGAATGCGGGGCATGACCTCGATTTGCACAACCTGGCGCGCTTCCTGGACATTCCCGGCATCCTGGAAGTGTCGATCGGCCATGCGCTGGTGGTTGAATGTCTTGAGCTGGGCATGGACAAGGTGCTGGGCCGCTACCTTGAGATATGTCAATCGTAGGGAGCTTGGGCGGCGCCGCTGGCCGGCCGTTGCAGTCTGAGCCGGACTGGCCCTTCTTCGATGCCGACTTCGCCGTCACGGCACAGACGCTGGCGCAAGTACAAGCGCTGACGTCCGATGCGGCGGCGCAACTGTGGACGCGCCATGTGTCGGCACATCCCGACGAGACGCATCCCATGCAACTGCGCGAGGGTCATCGCCTGCAGACTACGGTGTCGGGGCCGGACTGGCTGGCCGAGTTCGATGCCGTTTCCAGCGAACACCCGGCGCAGGATGGCCGCGTGGCAAGGTTTCTCTCTTCCCATTTTTACGCAGCCGGGGCGGCGCCCGTCTTTTTCATGGCCAGCCGGACGCTTGCCTATGCGCTGACACCGGCCGCGCTTGCAGCATGCTGGCCTTGCTTGCTGGCCATTTCTGACGAGGGCCCCTTGCTGTACCAGCCTGCCACGGGTAAGTTCGCTTATTTCTCGCCACAGGGAGCGCTGGCGGGTGGTGAGGAAGGTTTGCAGCCCGTTTAACGGGATGCGTCCCTCCGGTGGCGATAAGCGCTACGGCTGAATGCCAGCCGCGTTACCTATTTGCACTTAAATCTGACTATTTTCGTTCGCTGTTTAACGGCTGCGACGCACTGTTTGACGCCCGGCAAATCCATGCGAAGGTAGCGCTCGGTAGTGGCATACAGGCAATCCACCTGAAACAGATAGCGTGGGGCATCGAAATTGATATCCCAGCGTTGATACAAGGTTCCGGCACGTGTCCACTCCCTGATCGGGGCCAGGATGGGCAAGGCCTCGCCGTCCACCGGCGGCCGATCCGCCGGATAGGACAGCACGCGCACGCTGTCGAGCCTGGCGGCTGGCAGGTTCCAGGTGGAGGGGGCCGCTTGTGGGCAAGAAACGGAGACAAGGGGGGCTGCGGCAGCGTACTGCATCGCCATGCCCGCGATGGAGAATGCCAGCAGTGCGAGCGGCTTCATTCGACCACCGAATAGAGCTCGGGCCGATTCGATGTTCCCGCCGCCGAACGGCCAAAATGGATCACGCGGGCGCTGGGTTTGTGGTTGCGCCACTGGTCGAAAATTTCAATCCCGCCAGGCACCTGGCGAATGAAGAGCGCCGCATGGTTACCCTGCCGCAAATTCTGATAACGGCCATTGACGAAAGTGGCAATCAGCGTGCCTTTCGCGATGCCACCTTTTTCCAGCAGATCCGGCACTTTGTCGCCTTCGCGCCAAAGCGAAGAAGCACGGGCGCCAGTGAGGTGCCTGACCAGGGTCACGCACTCGCCATTTCCTACGATTTCTTTTTGCTTTGCATAGTCGGCATTCGCGATGTAGGGCATGGCGTTTCTCTCTGTGGCTGACGGTAGAGAGAGCGTACGCAAGATGCGGGCAGGTATCTTGATGTGCGCCAGGGCAATACGACGCATTGACGCGCGTCATGATCCTGCCTGGCGCACGAGGAACTTTACATATCCACCCACCAGTTGAGCAAGGTTTCGTCGTCGTCGTCATCAAGGTTGACGTAGATGTTGGCGAAGTACCATTCCACGCCCGTCGCTTCGCGGAAGGCGTCGAAAGGGCCATTCACGCTGTAGATGCCGTGGTGACCCGGCACGCTGAAGGTGAGGTTGCCTTTGTACTGGCCATCCATGGTGCCGCCCAGCTGTTCTTGCACGTCGCGTTCGAGCTGGTCCACTGCTGCTTGCGGCACATCGTCGGCATAGATCTGGATGCAAAAGTTGCCGCCGCGCTTTAAGACTTCGGCGGGGGCCAGGGGATCGGCGATGTTGACGATGTCGCCGCGCGCCAGGTTCAGCGTCAGGCCGGGCGAAGCCAGCAGTTCGTAGACGTGCTCGTCGATCTGGCGCGCGGGCAGGGTCTCATACACTGGGCCGCTGGAGTTTTCGCCTGCCAGTACGCGGATGTGCGGCAAGCCTTCGCAATTGATGTCTTCCATTGATTCTTTCATAGTGCCGGCGCGACGCGCTGCGGGGCGTGCCGGCTTGTGGTTTATTGCAATATTGTACCGGGTGCGTGCCAGCTGGCAGGATACACAACGATGCAAACGAGGAAAGGCAATGAAGAATGGGGCGCGGACATTGGCTGTACATGTGGCGTCGTGCGCGTCGAAGTGACGGGCGGTCAAGTGTGCTCGACGGGGACTCAATACTCTGGAATGAAAAAAGCACGCCGAAGCGTGCTTGCGCGGATGACTTGGCGCTGAGTATTAGTTGTGTGCGCTGATGCCGCTGCGGAACTGTTCGAAACCGGCGCGGGCTGCCTTGTAGCAATTGCCGGCGGCCGCTTCCAGGCCTTCGCGGTCGAGCACTTCGACGGTGCCGCGGCGGTACTGGATCAAGCCTTCGTCCTGCAGCTTGCGGGCCGTGACGGTGACGCTTTCGCGGCGCACGCCCAGCATGTTGGCCATGGTGTCTTGCGTCACCTTCAGCTCGTTCGACAGCGAACGGTCGAGGCGGTCCAGCAGCCAGCGGCACAGTTTTTGTTCGATGCTGCAATGACGGCCGCCCACCACGTTCTGTGCCATTTGCGCAAACATGGCGCTGGTGTAGCGCATCAGCAATTGTGCCAGTGCGCCGCCTTCATTGAACACTTCGCGCAGGAAGGCTGTTTTCAGGCGATAGCCGTAGCCGGCCGTTTGCACGATGGCCGTGCAGGTGGCGCGTTCGGCTTCGTACAGCACCACGCCGGCCACACCTTCGCGGCCGATGACGGCGATCTCGGTGGTGGCGCCGTCTTCCATCACATACAGCAGGGAAACGATGGCGTTGGTGGGGAAGTACGTGTATTCAATCTTGCCGCCACAATCGAACAGGTGCTTGCCGGCAGGCAAGGCGACCAGTTCCAGTTGGCAGAACAGGCGCTCCAGATCGGCGCGCGACAAGGCGCGCAGCAATTCGTTCTGTTGTGCGCCCGTGATGCTGATCATCGGTGTGGCGGGAGCGGCTTGCCAGTTGTGCTGGGCGGCGGCGTGGGTATTCGTGGCTGGTGTCAGGTTGCTATAAGCTTTGTACATGGTAGGGCCTCGTCTTCTGATTTTGTTGGATGGCGCTGCTTTTATGGCTTGCTAGCGTTGTGCTGAATCTTGTATCCACTATAGAACCAGGGGCAGCGGACGTGCATCGGATGAGCCGACGCGCTTATGTAGGCTAGGAACATTGCCTCGTGTCATCCAACTCCTACGCCTGATCTGCATTTTTTTCTCTCTGGAAACAAACGGCAAAAAACAGGCTCCCCTGCCAGCTCCCCGTGAACTTTGGCTGCATGCCTTGATCAAACCACTCTGCGCTGCCGTACGACGGTGATAAAATGTTGCATTGCGGAAATTTGATTTGTGTGTCGGGATGAGCCGCTACTCTTGCTCTCCATCACTGCTCACTTCCGCTGCAACCTGCGATGCCTTCCTTGGTCGCTTCACTGCCCGCGCCGTGCATTTGCCGGCGCGCGGCTGTCTTGTCCCGTTTACCCGTTTAATGAAGGAACGCAACGCATGAAATGGTTTTTTGATTTGAAAATTGCCACCAAGCTGATCTTGTCGTTTGGCGCCGTGCTGCTGTTGACGGCCGCGCTGGGCGTGTCGGCGATCTTTTCCATGGCGCGCATCAATACCGCATCGACCGACCTGTCCGAGAACTGGATGCCCAGCGTGCTGGCGGCCATGAATATGCGCAGTGATGTCAGCGATTTCCGCCGCTGGGAACTGGCGCACATGCTGGCCGCACAGGATGCCGACATGGCGCAGAACGAAACGCGCATGACGGAAACCCAGGCCAAGCTGAAGGTGGACGGCGACAAGTACCGCAGCCTGATTTCCGAGCCGGGCGAGCAGGAAGCGTTCGAACGCTTCCTGGCGCTCAACGATGAATTCATGCGCTTGCATGCAACCATGCTGAGCCTGTCGCGCGAGATGAAAAAGGAAGAGGCGCGCGCGCTGGCTGTGGGGCCGTCGGCCAAG
The DNA here is from genome assembly GCF_013372745.1 of Janthinobacterium sp. BJB401. Classification (NCBI taxonomy): domain Bacteria; kingdom Pseudomonadati; phylum Pseudomonadota; class Betaproteobacteria; order Burkholderiales; family Oxalobacteraceae; genus Janthinobacterium; species Janthinobacterium sp. BJB401. The sequence continues at coordinate 300,743 of NZ_JABXFH010000001.1, forward strand.
GTCATGGCGGACATGATGGTGCTCCTCGATAAACTGGTGTCGATTAACACGGATGGCGGCGTGCGTTCGAGCGCCAGCGCCGACGCAACGTATGCGGCCTCGCGCGCCAGCCTGATCGGCCTGGTGGTGGGCATCGTCGTCATCGGCATGCTGCTGGCGCTGTGGGTGGCGCGCCGCGTGGCGCGTCCGCTGATCGCGGCCGTCGGCGTGGCGCGCCAGGTGGCGGCTGGCGATTTGACGGCGCATATCGTTGTGCAATCGCAAGACGAAACGGGGCAATTGATGCAGGCCCTGAAAGACATGAACGCCAGCCTGCAGACGCTGGTGGGCCAGGTGCGCAGCGGCACCGATACCATTGCCACGGCGTCGAGCCAGATTGCCGCTGGCAACCAGGATTTGTCGTCGCGCACGGAAGAGCAGGCCAGTTCGCTTGAAGAAACGGCCTCGTCAATGGAAGAGCTGACGTCGACCGTGAAGCAGAATGCGGACAATGCACGCCAGGCCAACACCATGGCGCTGACCTCGTCGAGCATCGCCATCGAGGGCGGCAAGGTGGTCGGCGAAGTGGTGGGCACGATGGCGTCGATCAATGCGTCGTCGCGCAAGATCGTCGACATCATCGCCGTCATCGACGGCATTGCCTTCCAGACCAATATCCTGGCCCTGAATGCGGCCGTCGAGGCGGCGCGTGCAGGCGAACAGGGACGCGGCTTTGCCGTCGTGGCCACGGAAGTGCGCAACCTGGCGCAACGCTCGGCCGCGGCGGCCAAGGATATCAAGGTCCTGATCGGCGATTCGGTCGAGAAAGTCGAAGCGGGTTCGAAACTGGTCGATCAGGCGGGCCGCACGATGGATGACATCGTTGCCAGCATCACTCGCGTGACGGATATCATGAGCGAGATCACGGCCGCCAGCAGCGAGCAGAGCGCAGGTATCGAGCAAGTTAACCAGGCCATCGCCCAGATGGACCAGGTAACGCAGCAAAATGCGGCCCTGGTGGAAGAGGCGGCCGCGGCGGCCGAATCGATGCAGGAGCAGGCAGCCAGCCTGAGCGAAGTGGTCAGTATCTTCAAGCTCGATGTGGCGAGCGCCGCCGTAACCCGGCCGCGCGCCCCCGCCACCGTCAAGGCGCCGGCAGCCGTGACGCCGGCAGCTGCGCCACGTCAACTGGCCGGCACGGCGCGTCGCGCGGCGCCAGTGGATGAGTGGGAAAGCTTCTGATCAGGCGCGCTTGCGCGGTTTCTTGATAGCCTGGGTGGCGGGTGCGGCAGCGGCTTGTTGGCGCTGCTGCCACGCTCTCAGGGCCTCTTCGTAGGCGGCTAGGTCTTCCTGGTACATTTCCAGTACACAAAAAGTGCAACCGCTGTGGCAGCACTCGTCATTGCCCGGTTTGCTGGGCGCTTGCGGTTGCGGATCGTGCGGTAAAGGCGGGGTGGGCATGGTGAGGGCAGGGGACGGTGGAGCTGGCATCGAAGCAGGCATAGGAGCGGGTATAGGAGCAGGCATCATACGGCATCCCGGCGTGCCGTTGCTGGAACGCTTTTTGCTCAAAAATCACGGTTTCCGTGTACAGTTGCGGTGAATTAGGGTATCGTTTACAGCACTGATATTGTATCTTCTGCGCGCGATGTTCCGCCGGCGCGATCTCCGCCGCCATCGCAGCACATCTCTTCGACGCTCCCGCATACGCCCTACAGCATGTCCCGGAGCACGGAGGTGCCGCAAGAACAATGATCCATGGCTTGCAAGACGGAGCTGCCTGTGCCCCGAAATGTTGTTTATTGAGAAAGCATGGCTTCCGCAGTGCGGAGGCACACCAGAAAATTTATGTCTGAAACCGAATCGACTCCTACGCCCAGCCCGGCGATTGCCCCTGAAGCGGCGCCCGTCGCCGCAGCGCCTGCACCAGCACCTGCCGCACCCGCTGCTCCCAGCCTGACTTTTGCCGACTTTGGCCTCGCGCCTGAAATCCAGCGCGCGCTGACCGACCAGGGTTACACCCATCCGACACCGATCCAGGAACAAGCGATCCCCGTGGTGCTGCAAGGCCGCGATGTGATGGGTGCCGCGCAAACGGGCACCGGCAAGACGGCCGGTTTTTCCTTGCCGATCATCCAGTTGCTGATGGCGCACGCCAGCAGCAGCATGTCGCCGGCACGCCACCCGGTGCGCGCACTGATCCTGACGCCGACGCGTGAACTGGCGGTGCAGGTAGCCGAAAACGTCAAGGCCTACGCCAAGCACACGCCGTTGCGCTCCACCGTCGTCTTTGGTGGCATGGACATGAAGCCGCAAACCGTCATCCTGCGCGGCGGCGTGGAAATCGTCATCGCCACCCCAGGCCGCTTGCTCGACCATATCGAGCAAAAGAACATCAGCCTGAGCCAGGTGCAGATGCTGGTCATGGATGAAGCCGACCGCATGCTGGACATGGGCTTCCTGCCGGACTTGCAGCGCATCATCAACTTGCTGCCGAAGCAACGCCAGAACCTGATGTTCTCGGCCACGTTCTCGCCAGAAATCAAGAAGCTGGCCGCCACCTTCCTCAACGATCCGCTGACGATCGAAGTGGCGCGCAGCAACCAGACGGCCGACAAGGTCACGCAAGTGGTCTACAAGGTGACGGAAGACCAGAAGCATGCCCTGGTCGCCCATCTGCTGCGCCAGCGCGACCTGAAGCAGGTCATCGTTTTCTCGAACACCAAGATCGGCGCCTCGCGCCTAGCCCGCGTGCTGGAACAGGAAGGCATGAGCGCCACGGCGATTCACGGCGACAAGAGCCAGCAGGAACGCATGGCGGCGCTGGAATCGTTCAAGAAGGGCGAGATTGACGTGCTGGTGGCCACCGACGTGGCGGCGCGCGGCCTGGACATTTCCGACTTGCCTTGCGTCATCAACTTCGACTTGCCGTACAACGCGGAAGACTATGTGCACCGCATCGGCCGCACGGGCCGTGCCGGCGCCTCGGGCGACGCCATTTCGATCTACTCGGATAAAGACGAGCGCTTGCTCGCCGATATCGAGAAACTCATCAAGCAAAGCATCAAGCGCGGTGAATTGACGGGCTTCAATCCCGCACCTGCCCGCAGCAGCGACAGCGAGCGCCGTCCACCGCGCCGCAGCGAAGGCGGCGAAGCGCGTCCCGCACGCGCCCCGGAGAGCCGCCATGCCGGCGAGAGCCGCGACAGCCGCTCCGCCGAGCGCAGTGCGCGTCCCGCCTTTGGTCCGGGCGCCCGCCGCGAAAAGGCCGATCCCTGGTTCTTGAAGCCATATGAGCCGGCCAAGGCAGCGGCCCCGGCTGCCGCCAGCATGGCGCCTGCCGCGGCTAAGCCAAAGCAAAAGGTGGCCGCGTTGCTGGGTGGCTTGTTGAAGCAATAACGTTTATCAGTCTGTATTCTGAATGGCGCAGGCGCTGGGGCATTGTCCCCAGCGTTTTTTTTTGATAGCGGGCTGTTGCCTCAGGGTGTGCCCTTCAAATGAGTGTACGCGTAGCGATGGCTGGGCGTTCTTCAGGTGTTGGCCAGGCGCCAATGCCGCATGTGGCGTGACTGTCTTGTTGCCTGCTGTGGTTATTTATTATGTAACTTTTGCGCGTGAAACCTGCAGGCTGTCTTTGAAGATTGATAGCGTGGTATTTCTCTTCGACGGGTATGGGGTATAGAAGGCCAGGCTTCCTGTCATGGTCGCAGGAGGTGGGAGTTGTTCAGTATTGGCTTGCTTTAAAGCATGTGCGGCAGAATCTGGCATGCAGGGCAGTATTATAGGCGGTGGCGGTGGCTATGTTGGCACGTAATTGTGACAAGGTGTAAAACCGCACAAGATGGTTAGAAAATAGGGGGCTGTGCATATATCATGCAGGCTTGGAAGTCAGCATCTGGAAATGTCGAAACAGTGTTGCTAAGTAATCCTCGGGAAATTAGTGTGAATTTATGACGAACAGAACCGGATGCTATGCAAGGCGCTCGCTGCGACGCAGTGCGGGCACTGCTAGCAGTGAGCAACGCCGCAGAGCGCCGGTTATGGCAGTCAGAAATCACAATAATTTATTGGGGGTTACTTAGTTGGCGACGTGCCGTCGGTGGCATGCCCGGAGGGGTGGGCTGTATCGCTACTTGCTTAATTGAAAATATTTTCCTCGTGTAGCGCTGCATATTCATGCAGGCGATTTGCTTTATATTTGTCGTTGTTGCGAAGAAATGGGACTATGGCTGCATGGCGGGATGTGGTTTTTTGGTCGAGAATTTCGTATTTTTAGCAAGACAATAATGTTAAAATGGTGCGACTGTATTTTTAAAAAGCAATTAGAAATATCTTGCGTCTACATCATTCAGCGCATTCTGATCTCCTTGAATTCATGTCATCTTTCATATGGGATGATTTATAGATTAGTCGGTTGTCAAAGTGCAAAGTGGCTGACTGTGTTGCTCGGGCTCTCGATTACTTTGAGCTTGTTACGGTTCCCGTTTTGAAGCACGTCAATTTCTTGCTCTGACCAGACTAGGGTAAATGTATGTTCGGCTGAGTCTCGGGCAAATCTACCCTCTCCTTCTCTTGGTTGGTGTAATGTGCTATCGAGTCGCCCCTGACGGATGTGGTGCCGATTTGTTAACGATATCGGTACCTGCTGAGCATGTTGCGTTTATTTAATTCGTTATTCTCATTTAATTAATAATATAAAAATGTTATCAGATAAGTCTATCCTTATTACCGGCGGAACGGGTTCGTTCGGCAAAGCCTTTGTCAAAACCGTGCTGGAGCGTTATCCGACCATCAAGCGCCTCGTGGTATTTTCGCGCGATGAATTGAAACAGTTTGAAATGGCGCATGAGTTTTCGGATGAAAAGTATGCCGGTATCCGTTATTTCATTGGCGATATCCGCGATGAATCCCGTCTGCGCCGCGCGCTGGAAGGAATTGATATCGTGATTCATGCTGCTGCGTTGAAACAAGTGCCAGCAGCGGAATATAATCCGTTCGAATGTATCAAAACCAACGTATTGGGTGCACAAAACCTGATCGAGGCTTGTCTGGATACCAAAGTGCAGCGTGTGGTTGCCTTGTCAACCGACAAGGCTGCCGCGCCGATCAATCTGTACGGCGCGACCAAGCTGTGCTCGGACAAGCTGTTCGTTGCAGCCAATAATATCGTTGGTCATCGTGATCTGCGTTTCAGCGTTGTTCGTTACGGTAACGTAATGGGCAGCCGCGGATCGGTGATTCCATTCTTCCTCGAGCGCCGCGCGACGGGTGTCTTGCCGATCACCGATACGGCCATGACTCGCTTCAACATCAGTCTGCAAGAAGGCGTGGACATGGTGCTGTGGTCGCTCGAGAACGCCTGGGGCGGCGAAGTGCTGGTGCCGAAGATTCCTTCCTATCGCATCACCGATGTGGCTGAAGCCATTGGTCCTGAATGCAGCTTCCCTGTTGTCGGCGTGCGCCCAGGTGAAAAAATCCATGAGGAAATGATCACCTCCAGCGACAGTTTCAATACCGTGGATATGGGCAAGTATTACGCCATCCTGCCGATGAGCGCCAAGTATTCGACGCAAGAGTATTGCGACAAGATGGGCGCCAAATTGGTGCCGCCGGGTTTTTGCTATGACAGCGGCAGCAATACCGATTTCCTGAGCAAAGAACAATTGCGCGAGTTGATCCAGGCTCACGTTGACCCTACTCATACCGCGTAAAACATGACGATGATTCCTTATGGCCGACAGGATATTTCCGAGGCCGATATTCAGGCTGTCGTCGATGTCTTGCGCTCCGACTTTCTGACGCAGGGGCCAGCGGTGCCGGCGTTTGAGCAAGCGCTGGCGGCATATTGCGGTGTGTCCCACGCGATCGCAGTCAATAGCGCCACGAGTGCCTTGCATATCGCATGCCTGGCATTGGGCGTCGGCTCCGGGGATCTGGTCTGGACCAGTCCAAATACCTTCGTTGCCAGTGCTAATTGCGCCTTGTATTGCGGCGCCGATGTTGACTTTGTCGATATCGATGCGCGCACCTACAACCTGAGCGTGGAGGCGTTGGCGCACAAGCTGGCGCAGGCGAAGCTGACAGGGCGTCTGCCGAAGGTGGTCATCCCCGTGCATTTGACGGGCCAGCCTTGCGATATGCTCGCCATCCATGCATTGGGCCAGGAGTACGGCTTCAAGATCATCGAAGATGCTTCGCACGCCATCGGCGGCAAGTATCGTGGCGAACCCATAGGCAACTGCCGCTACAGCGACATTACGGTCTTCAGCTTTCATCCTGTGAAGATTATTACCAGTGCCGAAGGCGGTATGGCTACCACGCAAGATGCACAGCTGGCGACCAGCCTGCAGCAACTGCGCAGCCATGGCATTACGCGCGACCCTGAGCTGATGACGCATGCGCCTGATGGAGCATGGTATTACCAGCAGGTCACGCTCGGCTACAACTACCGCATGACCGACATGCAGGCCGCGCTTGGCCTGAGCCAGATGGCGCGGCTCGATGACTTCGTGGCGCATCGCCATGTGATGGCGCGCCGCTATGATGCCTTGCTGGCAGACTTCCCTGTCATCACGCCATGGCAGCATCCCGACGGTTATTCGGGTTTGCATCTGTATGTGATCCGACTGCAGACCGAGCGCCTGACGCAAACGCACCGCGACGTCTTCGACGCCCTGCGCGCGCAATCGATCGGCGTCAATCTGCACTATATTCCCGTGCATATCCAGCCTTACTATGAAGCAAAAGGCTTCAAGCGCGGCGATTTCCCGGAAGCGGAACATTATTATTCGCAAGCCATCAGCCTGCCCATGTATGCCACCTTCACGGAAGAGCAGCAAGACCGCGTTATCGAGGCCTTGCGGAAAGCGCTGAAATGAAAATAGGCTTGGGCGCAGTTCAGTTCGGCCTCGATTATGGTATCGCCAATACGGCAGGCAAGGTTAGCGAAGGGGAAGTGGCGGCAATTCTGGCTGCTGCGGCCCAGTTGCAATTGACATTGATCGATACGGCGGCATTGTATGGCGACAGCGAGGCGGTGCTAGGCCGCGCGATGTCGCCTGCCGCGCCTTTCGATATCGTGACCAAGACGCCGCAGTTTGCCGGTTCGGCAGTGGGCGAGGCGGAGGCGCAGCAACTGGAAGACAGCCTGCACGCCTCGCTGCGCATGTTGCAGCGTCCCAGCGTCTATGGCTTGCTGGTCCACCGCGTCGACGATTTGCTGTTGCCCGGCGGAGAAGCGCTGATGGCGCGCATGGCGTTGTTGAAGCAGCAGGGCCTGGTCAGCAAGATTGGCGTGTCCGTATATACCGGGCAGCAGATTGATGCCGTACTGGCGCGCTTCCCGATCGACCTGATTCAGTTACCGATCAATGTGCTGGACCAGCGCTTGCTGCATAGCGGGCATTTGCGCAAATTGAAACAGGCAGGCGTCGAGATACATGCCCGTTCCGCTTTCCTGCAGGGCTTGTTGCTGATGGCTCCCCATGAATTGCCGGCCCATTTTGACGGTGTACGCGAGCATTTGGCCGCGTATCACCGCTTTATTGCCGGACAAGGTTTGACGCCGCTGCAAGCCGCGCTGGGCTTTGTGACCGGACTGGATGAGATCGACCACGTGGTCTGTGGCGTCAATTCCAGTGTGCAATTGCAAGAAATATGCACGGCGGCCGGGCACCCGGGTGCAGGCGCCGCGCGCGCAGGCTATGACGCGTTTGCGATCAACGACGAAGCGATCGTCAATCCTGCCTTGTGGCAGCAGGCAAAGGAAAAATCATGATATTGGCAATATTGCAAGCTCGTGTTTCGTCATCGCGCCTGCCAGGCAAGGTGCTCAAGCCCTTGCTGGGCGAGCCAATGCTGCTGCGCCAGATCGAGCGTTTGCGCGAGGTGCGCCAGATCGATCAATTATTGGTGGCAACGAGCCGCGAAGCGTCGGACGACGCCATTGAAGCATTGTGCGTGGCCAATGGCATCGCTTGCTTCCGGGGTGATCTGAACGACGTGCTGGAACGTTTTCACCAGGCGGCGCAAACGTTTGCGCCCGAGCATATCGTGCGCCTGACGGCCGATTGCCCGCTGACCGACGCGGCGCTGATCGACGAGGTCATCGCGTTTTATCTGGCCGGCGGCTACGACTACGTCAGCAATAGCGTCGAGGCCACCTATCCGGACGGCCTTGATGTGGAGATTTTCCGTGCCTCTTGCCTGGACGAGGCGTGGCGCGAAGCGCGTCTGCCATCACAGCGCGAGCATGTCACGCCATTCATCCATCAGCAGGCCGAGCGCTACAAGGTGGGCGTGTACCGTAACGCCACGGATTTGTCGCACTTGCGCTGGACGGTGGATGAACCGAAGGATTTCGAGCTCGTCTCCATGATTTATGACGCGCTGTATCGGAAAAACACGCAGTTTTCCATGCAGGATGTCCTGTCCCTGCTGGAGCAGCGCCCCGAATTAGTAAATTGGAACACCATGCATGGACGTAACGAGGGATATCAAAAATCGCTCGACGCCGATGCCGTACCGACTATCCCCTCCACCATAGAGAACTAATATGTCTACACGCTATCAACGCTCTGAAGAGTTATTGGAACGCGCCCTTAAAACGATCCCGCTCGGCTCGCAGACTTTCAGCAAGAGCAAAACCCAGTTTCCATTGGGTGTTTCGCCGTACTTTATTCAACGCGGCAAGGGTAGCCATGTATGGGATGTGGATGGCAATGAATACATCGACTTCATCAGCAGTTTGGCGTCGATCACGCTCGGCTACAACGACGAGGACGTGACCAATGCGGTCAAGGCGCAATTGGACGAAGGCGTGATCTTCAGCCTGCCGCATCAGATTGAAATGCAGGTCGCGGAAAAAATCTGTGAAATCGTGCCTTGTGCCGAGATGGTGCGTTTCGGCAAGAATGGTTCCGATGCCACTTCCGGCGCCATCCGCGTGGCGCGTGCTTACACCAACCGCGAACACGTGGCCGTGTGCGGCTACCACGGCTGGCAGGATTGGTACATCGGTTCCACCGCGCGCAACCGCGGCGTTCCCGTTGCCACGCGCGAACTCACGCATACCTTTGCGTACAACGACCTGGCATCGCTGGAAAAGCTGTTTGCCGACTTGCCCGAGCAGATATCGGCCGTCATCCTCGAGCCGATGAATGTGTACGCGCCGGTGGAAGGTTTCCTCGAGGGCGTCAAGGAACTGGCTCACAAGCACGGCGCACTGCTGATCTTCGATGAAACCATCACCGGTTTCCGCTACGCCAATGGCGGTGCGCAAGAGTTGTTTGGCGTCACGCCCGATCTCGCCACGTTCGGCAAGGGCCTGGCGAATGGCTATCCGGTATCGGCCATCGCCGGCCGTGCCGACGTCATGAAGCTGATGGAAGAAATCTTCTTCTCGTTCACCTTCGGTGGCGAAACGCTGTCGCTGGCGGCGGCCCTGGCAACGATGGAAAAGTTGCAGCGCGAACCTGTCGTGGCGACGATCAAGAAGCAGGGTCAGAAAATTATCGACCGTCTCAATGCCATCATCGAGGCGAATGCTGCGCAGCACATCATGAGCGTTGCCGGCCATCCGAGCTGGAGTTTCGTGCTGATCAAGGATGCTGCTCCGTACACGCAATGGTATATCAAGACCTTGTTCATGCAAGAAATGTTGGCGCGCGGAATTCTGACTTTCGGTACCCATAACGTCAATTACAGCCATAGCGACAGCGATCTCGAGAAGCTGTTCGCGGCTTATGAAGAAGTCGTGCCGATGCTGGTCGCCGCCGTCAAGGATGGCACGCTGGAAAGTTTGCTGCGCTGCAAACCCTTGGAACCATTGTTCAAGGTACGATGAGCAGCTCCGTCGTTATCCGCGTGGATGCTTCCTTGCAAATGGGAAGCGGACATGTCATGCGTTGTGCAACCCTGGCGGAAGAACTCAGGTTGCGCGGGGCGGCGGTTACCTTCGTTTGCCGCGAATTGACGGGAAACTATATCGACTGGCTGCGTACGCAGCAATTCGAGGTACTCAGTTTGACAGCGCCCATTTGCGCTGTCGCGGAAGGCGCCGCAAGTTCGCCAGCGCATCTGGCCTGGCTGGGCGTGCCGCTGGAACAAGAACTGGATGAGGTACGCGCGCTGCTTTCACCGCGGCAGGCAGCAGACTGGATTATCGTTGACCATTATGCACTCGATGCGCGCTGGGAACAGGCCGCCAAGGCGTTTGCGGCAAGGATCATGGTCATTGATGACTTGGCAGATCGTGCGCATGACTGCAGTGTTTTGCTGGACCAAAATTATTACCATGACATGCAGCAACGTTATGACGGCCTGTTGCCGTCTGTATGCCTGAGGTTGCTGGGACCGCGCCACGCCTTGCTGAGAAGCGAGTTTTCGTCCTGGCGTGCCAGGTGCGGCTTGCGCAGCGCTGCGGTACACCGCGTGCTGGTTTTCTTTGGTGGTGTCGATGCCGATAATTACACGGCGCCTGCTATTGCCGCGCTGGCCCGTGCAAACCGGCCGGAACTGCAGGTCGATGTTGTGATTGGCATGCGCCATCCAGCGCGCGCGGCGATCGAAGACGCTTGTGCCAAGCATGGTTTTACTTGCCATGTACAAACCTCGCGTATGGCTGAATTGATGGCTGCAGCGGACCTGGCGATTGGTGCTGGCGGCACGGCGACTTGGGAACGGTGCAGTCTGGGATTGCCCACCTTGACGCTGTGTGTGGCGGATAACCAGCGGCAACTAGTTGACGACGCGGCGCTGGGCGGCCTGGTGTATGCGCCGGATATGCGGCCAGGCGTGGAACTGGAGGATACCTTGCTGCTTCATTACACCGCATTGCTCGACAATCCTGCCCTGCGGCAATGCCTGTCGCGCCAGAGCCATGCCATCGTCGATGGCCGTGGCACAGCGCGCGTGGCGCGCAAGCTGGGCATGGGAGCGATTGTCTTGCGCAAGGCCAGCGAGGACGATTCTGCTGACTTAATGCTTTGGCGGAACCATGAATCGATCCGCGCCGTGTCGCGCAGCAGCGCGCCCATAGCGTTGGAGAGTCATCAGCACTGGTTGACGGCCTTGCTGACTGACCCGCAGCGTATTTTGATGATTGGTCAGCAGCGCAACGGCCAGCCAGTTGGCGTGGTGCGTTTTGATTTGCTGCAAGACAGCGCGGAAGTATCAATTTATCTTGTGCCTGGCACGCAGCAACAGGGCCTGGGGGCGGAACTGCTTGCCAGCGCAGAACAATGGTTACGCAATATGCGTGCGGATATAACAACAATACGGGCGGAGGTTCTCGGTGATAACCAGCCTTCACACCGTCTGTTCCTGACTGCTGGCTATGTCAGGAACTCCACTAGCTATTTTAAGAAGGTGCTGCAACATGACTGATTCCATCAAAATTGGCAACCGCCTGATCGGCAAGAACCATCCTCCTTTCGTGATTGCCGAAATGTCCGGTAACCATAACCAGTCGCTCGAACGTGCGCTGGAAATCGTCGAGGCCGCAGCTAAGACGGGGGCGCATGCGTTGAAAATTCAGACTTATACGCCCGATACCATGACACTGGATCTGGATGAGCGTGAGTTTCACATTGGTGACCCCAACAGCCTGTGGGCTGGTACGTCCTTGTACAAATTGTATGGCGAAGCCTACACGCCATGGGAATGGCATAAGCCGATCTTCGATCGCGCTCGTGAACTGGGAATGATTCCGTTCAGCACCCCGTTTGATGACACGGCGGTCGATTTCCTGGAAACCTTGGATATGGACTGCTACAAGATCGCTTCGTTTGAGAATACCGATCTGCCATTGATACGCCGTGTCGCAGCCACGGGCAAGCCGATGATTATTTCCACCGGCATGGCAAGTGTCGCCGAACTCGACGAGACTGTGCGCGCCGCGCGCGAAGCTGGTTGCAAGGACTTGATTTTGCTGAAATGTACTAGCACTTATCCTGCCACGCCGGAAAATACCAACATCCTGACGATTCCACATTTGCGCGGTTTGTTTGATTGTGAAGTGGGGCTGTCAGATCATACGATGGGGGTTGGCGTATCGGTTGCCAGCGTCGCGTTGGGCGCCAGTGTCATCGAAAAACATTTCACCCTCAGCCGCGCCGATGGCGGTGTCGATTCGGCATTCTCGATGGAGCCGGACGAAATGCGCTCACTGGTGATTGAAAGCGAACGGGCCTGGCAAGCGCTGGGAAAAATCAGTTATGGTGTGACCGAGAAAGAAAAGAAATCGCTGGTGTTCCGTCGTTCCCTGTACATCGCCCAAGACATGAAGGCGGGCGAGGTACTGAATCCACAAAATTTGCGCGCCATCCGTCCGGGTTTGGGATTGCCCCCGAAACACTACGAAATGGTGCTTGGACAGACCGTCAAGCAAGACGTCAAGGCCGGAACCGCGCTGAGCTGGAATTTGATTCTGTGACAGGCATGGCCCATGTTGACTTAGAGCGCTTAACAGAAGCGTAGCAAGCGGCAGTGAGTTGCGGCTGAGAAGCGCAGCTGTGCGAATGCACAGTGAGTATCGGAGACCGCAAATCGCGACGCGCAGCAGGTTATGTTAGGTGCTCTTAATATCATCGAAGGTTGATGTCGTACTGGCCGCAGCCAATAAAGGCGCAGCAATTCCTGAGCACCTTTGATTGTTGTTATGTCCATGCGGTCCAGTAATCGACGTAATCGCGGTATCAGCCTTGTCTTGTCGATTGAAACTTGAAGTCGGGCAGCGCATATATCATTGCAGATGTGATTCCAGGCTAAAAATAAAAAATAAAGGCTCTGATTCGTTGATGAATCAGACAGGTACATGCTGTTCCTGTTTCCAGTCTGTTCAATGAAATTAAATGATGAGTACACTTTCCAGATTTTTTGAAAAACTTGCCCCGCCGAATATCTATGATGCCGTATATTCATTTGCAACAGAGGAAATGAATACGCTCAATCTGCCATCCGCCGTGTTGCAGAAAAAAGGCATGTCGATCAGGTTGGCCTCATTTTTCTTCTGGTTTTTGAAAGATTTGGGCCAGTCACGTGGTGGCCCGGCTAAACTCGTCAACGCGGAACTGAAAAACAAAGTCGTATTTTTTTATTCGTCGATTAATGAAAAAAGGGCCTTGGAAGATCTAGGGCGCTGCGTGCCGAATGGCATTACCATAGCGGGGCAAATTGCGGAGCCGAACAAGATCAGTTTTTTGATTCCGAATCTGTTGGGATTGATGTATGCACCCTGGGTGTTTTTTCAATATTTGATAGCTTCGGGACATCGGAAAAAATCGTTTAGTTTTGCATTAGATCAATACATGTTCTCCTGCGGATATATTGTCTATTTACGTTTTATGTTGGCGAGGAACCGTCCGGCGTTAGTCGTGGTTTCGAACGACCATTCGATGCTGAGTAGGACGTTCGCGCTTGCCTGCCGCGAATTGCAGGTGCCTGTCGCTTATGTGCAGCATGCATCAGTCAGCGAGAAGTTCCCCAAATTGATGTTTGACTATGCTTTTCTCGATGGCGTGGATGCACTGGAAAAGTATCAGAAAAAGGGTTTGGGCGACTGCGTGGTGTTTTTGGCTGGCATCTCAAAATTGGACCAGACCTTGCGTCAACTGAGTAATCTGACGCTGGTGCGCAATTGCATTTCCATTTGTCCAAACGATTTGGACGAGGTCGATCCGGTTATGGCCGCAGCGAAATATATCCTGGAGAAAGTCGGTAATGCATTCACTGTCTGTGTCCGGCCGCACCCTGGTGATACGCGGCGTTTCAACGAATGGCGTCAGAAATCGCTGCAGATCGGGGTCACTTACAGCGCTCCCGAAGTCGAACGCTCGACCGATTTAATTATCAAGTCCGCCATTGTCATTGCCGCCGACTCGAACATATTACTGGAGGCGGCATTGCTTAAGGCCACACCTATTTGTATGCCGTTTAAAGGAAAAATACTGGATCATTATGGCTTTATCCGTCGCGGCGTAGTGTTTTATGCCGACAATCCGGTTGATCTGATCAACGGCCTTGACGGCGCCATGCAGCGTACAGATTTTTATACCGCATCGAAGTATTTCTCACATAGCGTCGGAACCGGCAGCGAGGGGCGCTCGGCGGAACTGATTGGGGCTGCGTTGACCGCGCTGGCAGAAAAAAAACCGGTTTCCAGTGCATGGCGGCCATGCGCTAAAAACGTATTTGAAGTTACATAACACGCCACTTAGAGAAATTCACCAAGTTACTGCATGAGACTTTCCAGTCAAATATTTGCCTACTCTGCATTCAATATTGTGAATGCGGCTGTGCCATTTTTATTGTTGCCGGTGTTGACAGCGTATCTGCTGCCTAAGGAATTCGGTATTCTTTCTTTGGTCACAATGTTACAAGCTTTGCTCCTTCCGATTGTCTTGCTCAGTTTCCAGGGGCTGGTGACCATCGAGTACACCAGACTGACAAAGGAGCAGTTTTCCAAATTTATCACGACTATCCTATGGCTTCCCGTACTGGGTTTTCTTGTTGTCTTACCATTATTATTTATTTTTAGCGAGAGAGTCGCTGGCCTGTTCAAGATTTCGGAATTCTGGGTCACCGCCAGCGCGGTCTTTGTCTTGTTGCAGGCACTACCAATGCTGATGCCGACTATATTTCAGGCACGACAGCAATTGATGGCGTATGGTGTCTTCAAGATTGGCCTGACCCTGCTGAATATTGTATTTTCTCTGTATTTCGTGATCTGTCTGAAAAATGGATGGGAAGGGCGGATGTGGGGCATGCTGGGATCATTTGTGGTGTTTAACGTGATCTCGCTGGTGGTGTTGTTTCGCGAAGGACTTCTGAAATTCAGCTTCGATAAGTATTATTTTCAAGAAGCGATTAAATTTGGTTTGCCACTTGTGCCGCACTCATTGGCAGGAATCATGCTGGCAATGGCTGACCGGTTGTTCTTGGCCAATTTGGTTTCTGCGGATGCCGTTGGTATTTATAACGTGGCTTATCAAATTGCTAGCGCCGTGATGATTGTCATGTCTTCGATCAATCAAGCCTGGGTCCCCCACTTATATGCTCAGTTGAACAGTTCTCCATCTTTTGACCAAAAGAAAAAACTGGTGTTGCAAACCTATAAAATTATTACCTTGATGTGTGCCGGATCTGTGATTTTTGTTGCTGCCTTACCACTGGTCTATCATTTCTTTATCTCGGTTAATTACCATGAAGGGCAAAGTGTAGCGATGCTGATTTCGTTGGCATTTTTGCTGCAGGGTTTTTATTTCATGGCAACAAATTATATTTTTTATGTGAAGAAGACTTATTTTCTCTCAGTGATGACTCTGATTTCTGCCGGTATAGTCATGTTGTTAAATTATTTGCTGATTCCACTCTTTGGCATTACGGGATCCGCGTATTCGATGGTGGCCAGTTGGTTGATTTTATTCGCGCTCACCTGGCTGTTGGGACACCGTGTATATCCGATGCCATGGCGTCTTGGAAAACAAAAAATCATATGATTAAAAAAATATTAAGATCGATCTGGCTACTCAAGCAATCACTAGATCGGAAAATTTATACAAAAATAGTTCGGATGCAATGTCAAAGTTGCCATCCACGTTTGACAGTGAACAGCAAGAGCTGGGTAAGTAAGACCACTACGCTTGGTGAAAATGTTAATTTTAATGGCATGGAGATACTGGGCGGCGGGACGGTGGTGATTGGCGCTAATTTTCATAGCGGTAGAAATTGTCTCATGATCACGCAAGAACATAATTATGACCATGGTCAAGCGATTCCTTACGACGATAGCTATCTATTCAAGGATATCACGATAGGCGACAATGTTTGGCTGGGGGACCGCGTAATTGTTCTTGGTGGGGTATCAATCGGTGAAGGGGCGATTATTCAGGCAGGTAGCGTGATTGTGAAAAGTATTCCGGCATTTGCAATTGCTGGCGGACATCCTGCCAAGCCATTCAAAAACCGTAATATTGAGCATTATAATCGTCTCAAGGCAGAGGGGAAATTTAATTAAAAATGGTAAAGAATATGAAGGTGAAACCGATTGAAGTTCTGTATGCGGTTTATTTAGCGTTTTTTTTCTCCATTTTTTTCAGAAGTAATGAATCAGCAACCAGTGAATATGTTTCCACGCTGTTTGGCCTGATGTGCATTTTTCTGCTGATCATGCAGAAAGGTGTAAAAGCCTTGCAAGCTGAGTGGCAATACCGGCTGTTCATATTTTTTTCGGTTATTTTCTGCATATTTTTTCTCATGCAGGTATATGGCAATAATAGCTACACGGTGGCTTTGTACTTGAAGGTGATGTTGTTTATTTGGTTTTTTTCAACCTTTGAAGTGGAACGCCAGGATTTTATTCTGTTCATTAACCGGACTTACTTGCTCTATCTGGTCGCTGCCACGCTGCTATGGAGTGGTTTGGTGCCCAATACGCTATATGAATATGTGGATGCCGAAGAATTTCGTGTGAATTTTGGATTTTTACAATACGGTATTTTATATGGCCTCGAAGGTAGCCCCGCCACTATCGATAGTTATAGTTCGCTAGTATTGCTGATCAATTTGTTCATGTATCGGGGTAGTAATCGAAAGTTTTATTTGGCGGCATCTTTATTCGGTGTTCTCGCGTCGTTTCGCTTGACTCCATTAGTTGCCGTTTTTGCTGTATTTTCCTTATACCCATTATATAAAAGTCGGCGCTATCTTTCTTCGTTAATACTGGTTTCTATTTCTCTACTGTTTGTTGCAATACTAGTGGCCGTGGAAGTGAGCGGGAGCATGAGTATGTTTGGCGGCGACATCGATTTGCGTATGCTGGCATATAGCTTGACGCATGCAAGATCGATGATATGGGAGCAGCAGCTCGAACATGTGATGCAAAATTTCACCTGGATTGATTATATTTTTGGTCATTTTTCGGTCGCTGAATTTTCAGTCCCGACTCTTCAACTAGATGGTACTGACGCTGGTGGATTCGAGTCAAATCCACATAATAATTATTTGCTTTTGTTCTATCGTTCACCATTATTATTTATTTTATTTTATTTTATTTTTATTATTTGCCAGCATAGAAATTTCTCTAAGGAAAACTTTTCTATTCTATTTTTTATATTCCTGGCTGGATTCATGAATTCATCACTGATTAGTCTTGGGAACCCAATTTTCCTGATGGTTATTACCTATATATTGGTGGGGAGAAACTCGCCTAATAAAATTTCTACTGAGTATGTTGTAGAGGCTGATGTTAAATAATTGCAAGGGAGAAGTAAGATTGTTTTCAAGACTAACAAGGCGTATGATCTCAGCCTGCGCCACTATGATCAAAGGAAAGGCATACAGCCTTGATCCAGATATTCCTATGGGAACTTTGTTCGGCATCGTATTTCGCAGAGCCACGTGTCTAATGCGCTGCATTTTACGTGGAATTGCATTCCATCCTAGAAAATGGATATTTGTGAATGCGGGGGTGGAACTACGTAATCGCAGCCGTATCAAGTTTGGCAGCGGTGTAACGTTGGGGAAATGTGTGCTGATCGATGGTTTGTCGCGCGAGGGCGTGGTGATTGGGAATGGTGTCAATATCGGCCCGTACACGGTCATCGAGGCGTCCGGCATCATTACCAATATGGGTAAAGGAATACGTATCGGCGATCAATCGGGTATAGGGGGATTTTCATTCATCGGTGGAGCGGGGGGGGTAGACATCGGCAGTAATGTAATCATGGGGCAATGGACTAGTTTTCATCCAGAAAACCATGTATTTGACAATATCGATATTCCGATCCGGTTGCAGGGTGTCACGCGGCAAGGAATTGTGGTCGGAGATGATTGCTGGGTCGGTGCTAAAGTTACTTTTCTCGATGGCACCCGGGTGGGCCATGGTTGTGTGATAGCCGCCGGCGCGGTGGTGCGCGGTGAAATTCCACCCTATTCGATCGTTGCCGGGGTGCCGGCCAGAGTGATCCGGTCACGTCTGGATAAGCCCGCGGTCTGAGGCGGGCTGATCGAACCTGTCCTGATAGTCACTGTAATGCCACAGGCATCATCTATGTTTTTCATGGAAAATAGTTAAACGGAAATATTTTTTCGCTGCTAAATTCTAAAAGTTGAATTTAAATCTATGAATCAAATTATATTTTGCCATCTGTTGAACGATTTTTCTGGTAGTCCCAAGATATTGGCTGAAACGATTTTTGTCTTAAAAAAACAATCCAGTGGCGCAAAGATATTTGTTGGTAGTGGCAGCGAGGGGTTTTTATCTGATTGCGATCTTCCCGTTACGCGCTATTGGTATGTGCGGTCGAAGTATCGCTGGGTGACGTTGTTCGCTTATTTTTTTAGTCAGTTATGTTTGTTTTTCGCTTTATTGCGAGATCGAAGTATTGAAAAAAAAGCTGTAATTTACGTTAATACACTGTTGCCTTTTGGCGCCGCTCTGTATGGGAAACTGACCGGGCGCCGCGTGTTGTATCATATTCATGAAGTGTCGATCAGTCCGGCGCCGCTGCGCTTGTATTTAACGAGCTTGGTGAAGTGGACTTCATCCTTGAATATCTATGTTTCCAAGACTCATATGGAGATGTTGCCTATTGGGGGAGTGGTAGTTCGCTGTATCCATAATGCGCTGGAGCAAGGTTTCCAGCGTGTCGCTACTGCCGCGCCTTATATGCCGCGTCATGAGGGTATTTTCAATGTCTTGATGGTAGCTTCGCTGCGCGATTATAAAGGTATACCGGAACTGCTTGCCTTGGTTGATGCACTCGCTGAACGGGACGATATCCATTTTGACCTGGTGGTCAATGGCGAATTGGCAGATATCGATGAATATTTTTCAGATAAAAAATGCCCGCCAAATTTGACGGTGTATCCGAGAACCATGGATACTCCCGCATTTTATGGTGCGGCCAGCGTGGTATTGAACCTTTCCCGCGTCGATACCTGCCAGGAGACCTTTGGTCTTACTATTCTTGAAGCGATTGCGTTTGGTGTGCCGGTGATTGTTCCCCCGATTGGTGGTCCGGCTGAATTGGTCATTGACGCTGTGCAAGGGTTTTTGGTTGATTCGCGCGATATTGCGCAACTGCGTCTCCGTGTACTGGCGCTTGCCGATGATGAGCCATTATGCATGGCGATATCGCAGGCCGCTCGCTTGCGTGCGCAGGATTTTGGGCATGATAAATTTGCCGCCGCGCTCGAAGCGGTGATGGCGGAAGTTCAACAATGTTGATCTGGTGTGGCAAACGCTTCCGTTAGAACGGGCCTCTCTTGCTGAGAGGACGCCGGTTGCAATAAGTCTTGGGGCGCCACCATGATGTTTACATTGATGGCTCTGCAAGTGTTGTATTTACTTTTTGATTTCATATTTTTGAAATTATTTATAATGAAAATCTGATTGTCTTGCCATGTTGAAAAAAATTGCAATTGTTGGCTCTGTAGGACTTCCCGCCAGTTACGGCGGCTGGGAGACGCTGGTGGATCATCTGACGAAGCGTCTGGAGGGGAAGTTTGAGTTCACGGTTTTTTGCAGCGCAAAAAAATACGAGAAAAAAATGCGCAGTTACAACGGTGCGGCGCTTGAGTACATCAACTTGGACGCCAATGGTGCCCAGAGCATTGTGTATGATCTGGTGTCCATGCTGAAGGCGATTAGGTTTGCTGATGTGATTGTGGTGCTTGGCGTCTCGGGATGCATTTTTCTGCCGATTATTAAACTAATCAGCAATAAGAAAATTATCGTCAACATTGATGGACTAGAATGGCGGCGCGCAAAATGGGGGCGATTTGCCAAATGGTTTCTGAAAAAATCCGAGGCTGTTGCGGTGCGTTCGGCGGATGTGGTCGTGGTAGACAATCAGGCTATCCAGTCGTATGTGGAAACGCAGTATCGCCGCAGCGGAGCATTGATTGCCTATGGCGCAGATCATGCGGTGGCGCGCAGCATGAGCGCTGCGGCACGCGAGAAATACAGTTTTGCCGATAAACGCTATGCCTTCAAGGTGTGTCGGATCGAACCGGAAAATAATCTCGATATCATTCTCAGCTGTTTCGAGAAGTATACGGGTATCGATCTGGTCATTATCGGAAATTGGAATAATAGTATTTATGGGCAAAATTTAAGGAAGAAATATGAGCATCTGGGGCATGTCCATCTACTCAATCCTATTTATCATCCAGAAACATTGAATGAAATCAGGAGCAACTGTCATGTTTACATCCATGGCCATAGCGCGGGTGGTACCAATCCATCTTTGGTTGAGGCTATGTATTTGGGCTTGCCGATCGCTTATTTTGATTGCGATTTCAATCGTTATACTACTCATGACGCAGGCCTTTCTTTCAGCAATCCAGATGAATTGATGAATCTGCTTGCCAGTACCGACGATGTGGCCTTTGCGGCGATTGGCTTGAAAATGAAGGCACTAGCGGATGAGTTTTATACTTGGAATCGGATTGCCAAGCAATATGCGGAACTGTTTTGATGGACTTTGTGGAATGGTGCGGCGTGTCGGATAAAATATTGGTGACCGGCGCGTCCGGATTCGTCGGCTCGGCATTATGTGATCGCCTCGAGGTCTTGGGTGTGCCGTATGCCGGCGCTATGCGAAAAAGGAGCGCGTTGCCATCGCGCGTGCAGGCCGGCGAGATGACGGCGCAAACCGACTGGAGCGCAGCCTTGCAGGGATGCAATGTGGTGGTGCACCTGGCTGCGCGCGTGCATGTAATGGATGACAAGTCCAGCGATCCGCTGGCGGCTTTCCGTGCCGTGAATGTGGATGCGACATTAAATCTGGCCAGACAGGCGGTGCGCAGCGGTATCCAGCGTTTTGTGTATGTCAGCAGCATCAAGGTGAATGGCGAACAGACGCATACCAAGCCGTTCACCAGTGTTGATGCGCCAGCGCCCTTGGATCCATACGGTATTTCCAAGCTGGAAGCGGAGCAAGCTTTGTTGGAGTTAGCGCAGGAAACCGGCTTACAGTTAGTCATTGTGCGTCCGCCACTGGTATATGGTCCAGGCGTGCGGGCCAATTTTTTAAGACTGATGCAAGTGCTGAAACGTGGCATACCGCTGCCTCTGGGCGCGGTGCATAATCGCAGAAGCATGGTTGCTCTGGACAATCTGGTTGATTTGCTTATCGTTTGTTGCCGTCATCCGCATGCGGCCGGACAGCTCTTTTTGGTATCGGATGATTGCGACCTGAGCATGACAGACCTGCTGCGCATGTTATCGGGGGCGATGGGCAAGTCCGCCTTATTGTTTGCGTTGCCCGTCGGCTTGCTGTCCGCCAGCGCCAGTTTACTCGGCAAATCAAATGCGGCCAGTCGGTTGCTGGGATCCTTGCAAGTAGATATCGAACATACGAAATCGACACTGGGCTGGGTGCCGCCTGTTAGGGTCGAGGATGCCATTCAGCAGACGGTGGATCATTTTTTATCTAATAGTTGATTGGTTGTATATGAAAAGGTTATTTGATTTGGTGTTTGTTTTGTTTTCTTTATGTATATTTTTTATCCCGCTACTTTTGGTGGCTGTTTTTGTTCGATTAACATCGCCAGGGCCTGTACTGTACTGGTCGGACCGGGTCGGCAAGCATAATAAAATCTTCAAAATGCCGAAATTCCGGACCATGCGTGTTGATACGCCTGCGGTGGCGACGCATTTGTTGGCCGACCCAGTGCGGTTCTTGACCCCACCGGGTTCGTTCCTGCGGAAATCAAGTCTGGATGAGTTACCGCAATTGTGGAGTATCTTTACGGGAGACATGAGTGTGGTTGGGCCACGGCCGGCCTTATTTAATCAGGAAGACTTGATCAGCCTGCGTACGCAGCAAGGCGTAGATGCGATACCGCCTGGCCTGACTGGTTGGGCGCAGGTGAATGGCCGGGACGAGTTACCGATCCCTGACAAGGTCAAACTGGATGTTGAGTATCTACATCGGAAATCATTTTTCTTCGACTTGCAAATTGTATTGATGACTTTGGTCAAAGTGCTACGGCGGGACGGAATCAAGCATTGACTTGCAGATTTTTTCCGGGCATAGGGCATGGATTACATCGGCATTGGTAATGGTGCTCAATTGTAAGACAGTCCGTACCTGGCTTCTCACGATCTCTATTTTATTGGTTATCATTAATGACGTTGTTATTAAATTCACCTCGCCTGCATAAGCAGACCGTTGCAGTTACGGCGGATCTAATTTTTTTGCCATTGACTTTTTTGGTGGCAATCTTTTTGCGTTTTGATGGTTTCAGTGTTGCGATCGTCCGTCCGTATATCTGGCTCATCGCGATTGCCCCGTTGATCTCGATTCCAATTTTTATTAAGTTGGGACTGTATCGGGCGGTTATCCGCTTCATCGACTACAAAATAGTCTACATGGTGCTGTTCGGTGTCACTTTTTCTGTTGCCGCGCTGTTGGCGTTGACGGTCTTCACCACTAGCATGGCTGGTTTGTCGCGTGGCGTCTTCGGTATTTACTGGGGTGGTGCTATCATGTATGTCGCTGCCAGTCGCTTTGCCGCGCGTGGTTATTTTGCACATGCCAGTAAGGTTGTCGATAGTGTCCGTGTCGCCATTTATGGCGCTGGTGTTTCTGGAAATCAACTTGCGCAAGCCTTGAGCCACGCCGGAGAATATCGTCCTGTCATGTTTGTTGACGATAAGAAAGAGTTGCAGGGAGCAACCATTGCGGGCATTCGGGTATATGCTCCAGAAGCGCTACGGGAAATGGCGGCCAGCAAGAAAATCACCAAGATATTGGTCGCAATGCCATCCTTGTCCAAGGCACAACAGCGCCGTATTCTTGACAAGCTTGAACCACTCAAGATCAAAACTCTAGTGGCGCCGCCTATCAAGAACCTAATTCATGGTTCGGCGAGTCTACAAGATATGCGTGAAATCGAGATTGAAGATTTGCTCGGCCGCGATGCGGTTGAACCCAATCATGATTTGATGGCGATGTATATCACTGGCAAATCTGTGATGGTGACTGGTGCAGGTGGTTCGATCGGTTCCGAATTGTGCCGCCAGATATTGCGTCAGCGGCCCGCTCAAATGATCTTGTTGGAAATGTCAGAGTTTGCCTTGTATTCGATCGAACAAGAGTTACAAGGCTTGCGGGCCGCGCTTAATAGTGATGTTGATCTGAAACCATTTCTCGGTTCTGTGTTGGAAACGCAAAAGTGTGAAAAAATCTTGCGTACATTCGGTGTTGAAACGGTATATCACGCTGCCGCTTACAAGCATGTGCCATTAGTGGAGCATAACCCGATCGAGGGAATACGAAATAATGCTCTTGGCACCTTAAGTATGGCGCGGGCGGCAATAGCAGCGAATGTCAAACGTTTCGTTTTGATCTCAACTGATAAAGCGGTACGTCCGACGAATGTGATGGGGGCAACCAAGAGGCTCGCCGAGCTGATTTTGCAAGCCTTCGCTCGTAAACAGGATCAGACCCGATTTTGTATGGTTCGCTTTGGAAATGTGCTGGGGTCTTCTGGTTCCGTGGTTCCGCTGTTTCGTAAACAAATTATGGCAGGCGGCCCGATCACCGTCACCCATCCTGAAATAACACGTTATTTTATGACAATACCAGAGGCTGCACAACTGGTATTGCAGGCTGGCGCGATGGGCTCTGGTGGCGATGTGTTTGTACTTGACATGGGCGTGCCGGTGAAAATTGTCGATCTGGCAAAACGCATGGTGCATTTGAGTGGCCTGGAGGTGCGGAGCGAATTGACGCCGGAAGGTACGATAGAGATTCAGCATATAGGCTTGCGCCCCGGAGAGAAATTATACGAAGAGTTGTTGATTGGTGAAAACGTCGAAGGTACCGAACACCCTTTGATTATGCGTGCGCAAGAAGCGGAAATACCCTGGAGTCAATTGGATGGTTTGCTGACGGAATTGACTTATGCTTGTGAGAAATTCGATCACGAGGCCGTGCGTGTTTTGTTATTGCGAGTGGTTACGGAATATGCGCCCCAATGTGATATTGAAGATTTAATTTGGTGCGCGCATAGAAAAACCGATATGCGACAGTCAATCGTGGCAACACCTGCTCTGTACTGAAAATGAAAGCTAACTGTGTCTGAGATAGTGCAGTGCATAGAGCTATGCAATACAATGCGTAGCATCGTATATTGTTTTATAATTGACAAAAAAGATCTATGAAAAATTTGGATGAATTAAAACCTGAAAGTTCCACTAACAACGATCACCTGATTTTTTTGAGCGATATATTGAGTATATTGTGGCGAGCGCGAAAACCTATTTTTGGTGGCATGGCTTTGGCTGCGGTTTTAGGTGGGGCATACACATTATCGACTGCACAGTATAAAAGCGAAGCTTTTCTGCAGTTTGGTGGTGCTATTCCGATGCCCAAAGAAAAGATTGAGCAGGATACCAGTGCCGGTAATAAGATTGATCAGGATGCCAGTCCGGGTATTTCGCTCGCTGATTATAAGCGTTATGCTGCATTATTTAGCACCAGTGGGCGTTTTGACGAGTTTGTACAGCAGAGTAAGATGGCGGACGTAGCCTCAGTTGGTGGTTTGCGCAGAGCATTTCAGTCCAAAGAAACTGTTTCGTCATTATTTGATCCGGTGTATTCCTATACCAAGACCGATGCCAAAGAATTGATGACTCAGCCTAAAGATGGAGCAAATAACGTTATTGGTTTACGTATTAAATATGAAACTGGCAATCCTCAGGATGCGCAAAACATGGTCAGGATTCTGGGACGCTATGCGATGGATAGCATAATTTATTTGATCTATTCGGATGACTTGCGTTTCAAGCATACTGAAATAACGGCAAAAATTTCCAAACTCGATAACAAGATGATTGAGTTAAAGGAAAAAATGGAGATGTACAAGCGCAAAGGCATTACCTTGAAGCAGATCGTTGCGCAATATCCTGAATCAAATAAACAGGCCGTTAATCAAGTGCTATCGGTCACTCCTGAAAATTCACGCTATCTGTCACCGCTTACTCACCTGATGTCAAACGAGGTCGATACTCTGAGCACCAGTGAGGATATTATCGAGTTAAGACGGGAGCAACAACAAAACCTATTGTTGCTTGAGTATGTCGACAAGGCAAAAGCATTGCTCGACACTAACAAGTCTGGTGAGTCGATTTTGCGTGGATTGGATGGTATTAAGGACAGCGTCTTCAAAAATAAAGACATGGGCAATGAGGTAGTGAAGGAGGTCTACAATAAAATCAGTATCGGGAATCAGACTGCAGTGAATTTGTATCTGGAAAAGACCCGGTTTATTGCTGGTCCTAGCCTGCCCGAGCGCCGTTCAAGCCGTTTGGGGCCTGCGCTAATATTGAGTATGCTGATTGGCTTACTGACCTCCTCGATCTTGGTATTGGGTTATCACTTGTGGCTTAATGTCATTCGGAAAAAGAGCGTCTAAGGCCGGGAGTTACGCCTGATTTTTTACTTATAGTGTCGCGCCTTTCACGACAAGCGTTCGAGGCGCCACGTTTGAGAGTGCCGCACAAGACGTTCAGAGCCAGGCAACACGGCGTTGCCATGACCGTTTTGTCTGGCGCGCTCAAGCCTTATCAATCAAGTCTTATTTTTACCATTGCCCCATTCTGGAGTTAAATCTCGCCTCAGAAAGATATGGGTAATCGAAAGAGTGAACGGACGCTTACGGCTGAACGGATCAGCGGTATTCTGAAGGCGAAATCTTGCTGAATCGACCTTCAGACCTGAAATAGGCGAGCAAAATGGTGGCGCAATCGGTGCGGATCTATAATCAGGAACGGCCGCACACGGCCTTGCAATACAGAACGCCCTATACGGTTGATCAGGCGTGTATGCAGCAAGAAACACTGTCAACCTATTTTAGGACTGGACACGTAGCAATGCGGGCATGACACTTCATACACATATTCCGGCGCCAGCTGCTGGCGCGGCGTGACGACGGCGCGGCAGACGAAGCATTGCACCGTTTCCGTCGGTTCCAGTTTCGGGTTCAGCGCCGTGCGGTAGTCGAACACGAAGCAGTCGCCCGTATAGTGCTCGCCGCCGACTTCCTCGAAATACTTCAGGATGCCGCCGTCGAGCTGGTACACGCTGTCGTAGCCGATTTCCTTCATGTGGATGGCGGCCTTTTCGCAGCGGATGCCGCCCGTGCAGAAGGTGACGACGGTCTTGCCTTCCAGTTCATCCTTGTGCGCGGCGGCCACGGCCGGGAATTCCGTAAACTTGTCGATGCGGTAATCAAGCGTGTTGTTGAACGTGCCCACATCCACTTCAAAGGCGTTGCGCGTTTCCATCATGACCACGGGCTTGCCTGCATCGTCGACGCCGGCATCGAGCCAGCGCTTGAGCGTATGTGCATCGACGGACGGGGCGCGGCCCAGTTCCGGCTTGATCAGCGGCATGCGCATGGTGATGATTTCTTTTTTCAGCTTGACCAGCATGCGCTTGTGCGATTGCTCGTTCGACAAGCTTTCCTTCCATTCCAGATCGGCCAGACGCTCGTCGCTGCGCACCCAGGCGAGAAAGCTGTCGATATGCTCGCGCGTGCCCGACAGGAACATATTGATGCCTTCCGGCGTCAGCAGGATCGTGCCCTTCAGTTCCAGCACCAGGCATTGCTCTTGATACAAGGGGCGCATGGCTTCCGTATCGTCGAGCGTGATGAATTTATACGCGGCGATATTGACAAACGAGGCGGCCAGCGGGCTGGCGGCGGCGGAAACGGCGGGTGTTGCTGGGGTGATGGCTTGCATGATGGCGATCGGCTTAGACTGAACAGCCGATATTATAAGCCCGACAGGCCAGGCAGGATACCCGGTCCGCACCCGCGACGCGGTAGAATAGACCCCATTGAATTTTGCACGAAACGGTACACAGGATGGAAATGGTAATGCAAGAGGCCGGCGCTCCGGCAGGTTCACAGCAAGCGATGCAGCCCGGTCCTGCCTTCGTCCACTTGCGCGTGCACTCGGAGTACTCGATCGTCGATGGCCTGGTGCGCATCGACGACGTGGTCAAGGCGGCGGCGAAGGACAAGCAGGTGGCGCTGGCCGTCACCGACCTGTCGAACCTGTTTGGCATGGTCAAGTTCTACAAGGAAGCGCGCGGCAAGGGCATCAAGCCCATCGTCGGCGTCGACGTGTGGATCACGAATGACGACAACCGCGAAAAACCGTCGCGCTTGCTGTTGCTGGCGAAGAACCGCATGGGCTATCTGCAACTGTGCGAACTGCTGTCGACGGCCTGGCTGACGAACCAGTACAAGGGCCGCGCCGAGCTGCGCATCGAGTGGCTGCAGGCGCTGGCGACGAATACCTATGACCTGTACCCGGGCGAAAGCGCGGCGAATGGCTTGATCGTGCTGTCCGGCGCGCACTTTGGCGATGTCGGCATCGCTATCGAGAATGGCAACCTGGCCCTGGCCGAACGCAACGCGCAGCGCTGGGCCGAGATTTTCCCTGGCCATTTCTATGTCGAAATCCAGCGCGGCGGCCAGGCCAATCAGGAAGCGCAGGTGCGCCATGCGGTGGCACTGGCGGCCAAGCTGGGCTTGCCTGTTGTCGCCACGCATCCCGTGCAATTTATTTCCCCAGAAGAATTTATTGCCCACGAAGCCCGCACCTGTATCGCCGAAGGCGAAATGCTGGCCAACGCCAAGCGCGTGAAACGTTTCAACGACAGCCAGCGTTTCCTGTCGCAGGCCGACATGGCCGAATTGTTCGCCGACTTGCCGGCCGCGCTGGCCAATTCCGTGGAAATCGCCAAACGCTGCAATTTGACCTTGACCCTGGGCAAACCGCAGCTGCCGAACTTCCCCACGCCCGAAGGCATGACGATCGACCAGTTCCTCGTTGCCGAGTCGCAGGCGGGCCTGGAAAAGCGTTTGTTGCAGCTATATCCCGATGCCGAGCGCCGTGAAAAGGAGCGCCCGCGCTACGAGTCGCGGTTGAAGTTCGAGACGGACACGATTTGCAACATGAAGTTCCCCGGCTACTTCCTGATCGTGGCCGAGTTTATCCAGTGGGCCAAGGAAAACGGCGTGCCCGTCGGTCCGGGCCGCGGTTCGGGCGCAGGTTCGCTGGTGGCGTATTCGCTGCTTATTACCGACCTTGACCCATTGCAGTACAACCTGCTGTTTGAGCGTTTTTTGAATCCAGAACGCGTCTCGATGCCCGACTTCGATATCGACTTTTGCCAGGAAGGGCGCGACCGGGTCATTCAGCACGTCAAGGATTTGTATGGCAAGGAGGCCGTCTCGCAGATCGCCACCTTCGGTACCATGGCGGCCAAGGGCGCGATCCGCGACGTGGGCCGCGTGATGGATTTCGGTTACAACTTCTGCGACGGCATCTCGAAGCTGATCCCGTTCAAGCCGGGCAAACCCGTGTCGATCGCCGATGCCATCGAGGAAGAACCGCTGCTCAAGGAGCGCCTGGAAAACGAGGAAGAGGTCAAGCAGTTGCTGGACCTGGCGCAGCAAGTCGAAGGCATCACGCGCAATATCGGCATGCACGCGGGTGGCGTGCTGATCGCTCCGGGCAAGCTGACGGATTTCTGCCCGCTGTACACGCAGGGCGGCGACTCGGGCGTCGTGTCGCAGTACGACAAGGATGACGTGGAGGCCGTCGGCCTCGTGAAGTTCGACTTCTTGGGTCTGACGACCCTCACCATCCTTGACCGCGCCGTGCGCTACATCAAGCAGCTCGATCCCGCGCAGGCCAATTTCGACCTGGCCACCTTGCCGCTGAATGACAAGCCGTCGTATGACTTGCTGACCAAGGCCAAGACCGTGGCCGTGTTCCAGCTCGAGTCGCGCGGCATGCAGGGCATGCTGAAAGATGCGCGTCCCGACCGCTTCGAAGACATTATCGCGCTGGTGGCCTTGTACCGTCCGGGCCCGATGGACCTGATTCCCGACTTCTGCAAGCGCAAGCACGGTGAGCGTTTCGATTATCCCGATCCGCGCACGGAATCGATTCTGTCCGAAACCTACGGCATCATGGTGTATCAGGAGCAGGTGATGCAGATGGCGCAGATCGTCGGCGGCTACTCGCTGGGCGGCGCCGACATGCTGCGCCGCGCCATGGGTAAAAAGAAGGCCGAAGAGATGGCCGAGCACCGCGAGATCTTCCGCGCCGGTGCGGCGAAAGATGGCTTGACGGCGGAAAAGGCCGACGAGATCTTCGACTTGATGGAAAAGTTCGCCGGCTACGGTTTTAATAAATCGCACGCCGCCGCTTACGCTCTGCTGTCGTATCACACGGCCTATTTGAAAGCGCACCACACGGCCGCCTTCATGGCCGCCAACTTGTCGCTGGCCATGGACGACACGGACAAGATCAAGATCCTGGTGGAAGATTCGCTGGAAATCTGCAAGCTGACCTTGTTGCCGCCGGATATCAACGCATCGGACTACCGCTTCACGCCGAGCGGCGCGCCGCCGTCCGTGAGCGGCAAGAAAGTCACGCAGATTCGCTATGGCCTGGGCGCCGTGAAAGGTTCGGGCCAGAACGCCATCGAAGCCATCATCGCCGCGCGCGAGGCAGGCGGCCCCTTCACGAGCCTGTTCGATTTCTGCAAGCGCGTGGACAAGAAGCAGATCAACCGCCGCACCATCGAGTCGCTGATACGCAGCGGTGCCTTCGATTGCCTGAAGGTCGACCGCGCCATCCTGCTCGCGTCCGTGGCCTTCGCCATGGAATGCGCGGACCAGGCCGCCAAGGCGGCAAACCAGGTGAGCCTGTTCGGCGGCGACGACAGCGACATGGTGGCGCCGCCCGAGTACGTCAAGGTGCCTGTGTGGAGTGACAAGCAGCGATTGACGGAAGAAAAGATTGCGCTGGGCTTTTACCTATCCGGCCACCTGTTCGATTCGTATGCGCCCGAGGCGCGCCGTTTTGCGCGCACGAAATTGTCGGAACTGTCGCCATCGCGCGAACCGCGCATGATGGCCGGCGTCATCACGGGTTTGCGCACGCAGATGACGCAGCGCGGCAAGATCCTCATCGTCACCCTGGACGACAAGAGCGGCACGGTGGAAGTGACGGTGTACGGCGAACTGTTCGATTCCAACCGGAAAATTTTCAAGGAAGATGAATTCCTGGCCGTCGTGGGCAAGGTGTCTGAAGACCGTTTTTCGGGCGGCTTGCGCATCACGGCCGAGAGCGCCTTCGACATCATTTCCGCGCGCGTACAGTATGGCCGCCAGCTGGGCTTGACCTTGCCCACGACGCTGGACATGAAACGCATCAGCGACGTGATCACGCCGCACCGGGCCGCGGACGGACTGCCGATCGCTGCCAAGGTCAGCCCGCAAGGCGTCAGTTGTGTGCTGCAGTTTGGCGACGAGTGGAAAGTGGCGCCATCGGATGAATTGCAGATGGCGCTGGAGCAAATGCTGGGCGCGCAAGAGGTGGCGGTCGAATACTGACCGGCACCACCCGGCGCATGTAGCAAAGCCAAAGCCAAACCGCGGACATGCAGGTTTGGCTTTTTTCGTTTACATGTCTTTCAGGCCCGTGATCGCATAGCCCTTGGCGGCGATCTGCTGGTGCGGCTGTTCGATATGGTAGTTGGGCAAGATCTCGGCATCGTCTGCCACTTCGCTGGCGCGCGCTTCGATTTGCCAGTCGGTATTGGTCACTTCTTCCGGAATGAGCTTTCCTTCCGGCACGGCGAGGTAGGAAAAAATGCCGTCGTGCTCGGCCCGGCGGTAGATGTCTACGCGCATGAATGCCTCCTAGTAAGCGTTGGGGGAACCGGCGCACCGCAGTGCATGCCGATAGCGCTAGCGTAACAGGATTGGGCCGCGCATGGGTTGAAGCGTGTGCCGCCAGCGGACGCTCAGGCGGTGGCGGAGGCGTAGTCTTCGTCGTCCAGATCGGCCGCTTGCCGTACTTCCTTGGTCGCTGCCGCATTGGCCGCAGCGACTTGAGCCAGACTGCGATGAGCGTCGAGACCGCTACGCAGGCTGCTGATCATGGCCAGCGTCAGTTCGTGGCGTTTGCGTGCTTCCGAGCGTTTTTTTGATGGAATCTCGTCCAGGGCAGGCAGGGGCAAGTTTTCGCATGGCAGCTCAAAATCGCCATCCTTGCGTTCCTGGGCGCCAAGTTCTTGCCAAAGGGAATTATAGTCGGCGAACAGACGGCCCTTTTTGGCGGAATGGTGGACGGCGCGGTTGGCGTTGCCTACAAGCACCATATTGCGGCAGCCATGATCATGTCCCAGCTGGCGCACCAGGCGCACCATCAGGGCCTTGGGGCGCATGCCGTGCAGGTCGCGGGTAGCCTCGCGCACGCGGCGCAAGCCTTCCGCGCCGCGCGGACCCTGGATGCAGCCGATGCCCACGCCCATGCTGGCGGGTGCGCGGGAACCGAAAAAGCTAAACGCGACCGAGTAGATCACGTCATCGCCATGTGCCAGTTGCAAGACCATTTCGCCTTCACGGTCCATCGGTTGTAGCGAACACAGCTGCAGATGGTAGGGCGCACCCGATTTTCCCGGCACGGAGCCCAGGCGCACGGGCGCGTGCGCCGCCTGCGTCATCAACTTGCCCCAGCCCTGTTGCAGGATGAAATGATAGTGCTCGACCAGCAAGGCGACGCGCTGGCGGCACGACAGGTTCGTGCTCAGGTAAGGGCGGTACACCTTGTGCATCAGGCGCGGATAGGCTTGCAGCAAGTCCCGGAACACGGGGTGCGAATTGAGCAGTTGCAGCCAGATGCGCGTCTGCCGGCGCTGCAGCTGTGCCCGCAATTGCAGCTTGAGCAGCTCGCGCACGCGTGATATGCCTGGCGGCATATTGCTCAGGCCCGCGTGCAGGGTAATGGCTTGTGTCATCAAAGGGTGTCCATGTGAATGTGGATGGGGGAGCGCCGGTGGCGCTTCAGGCCGGCGGCGTCCCGCTCATGCCGTCGCTATCGGCCAGCAAGACCGTGGCGCTGCGCGTGGCGCGCGCCAGCTTGCGCGCCAGCGCTCCGGCAAAACGGCGCTGCCAGGGACTGTGCCGCAGTGCCGGCAGGACGATTTCGTGGCAGCCGAGCAGTTCAGCCGTATCAAGGATCGTAAACAGCAGCTCGCCGGCGAAAATATGCGTGCTGAAGGCGAGCTGCGAACGGCTCAGGTACAGTCCCGCCTCGTGCAGCATCTGCTGCGTGGCCGGGTCCAGCGCATGGCATGCGCCGGCAATGTGCCGGGGCAAATCATCGGCCTGGCGCGCTGGCGCCGGTGTCACGTGCAGCAGGCGGATGCTGACCTGGATACCCCATTCCTGCAGGCGCCTGGCGTAGCGCGCGCCGTAGATGATGTCGCTGGCGCGCTTGACGGGCAAGAGCAGCAGCAAGGTATCCTGGTCCGGCTTGCCGCCTGCGCCCGCAGCGTTGCCCGGGGCGCGGTGGCGTTGCGGGGCAAGGCGCGTTGCATGCATGGAAGGGATGGCCATAGTCGGAAAACCAGGTCATGGTATCCATGCCATTCCCCTCTGTAAATTGGCGAAACAGCGTACGGGTTCCCCTTATGCCGCGCTTGTTTTAATAGCGGTAGGTGACGTACACGGCGCCGATCGGCGAAGTCTTGCGCTGCACGATGGGGCTTTTTGCCGCGTCGCCCAGGCGGCTCTCGACGCCGATCAGCGTGTTGACGCCCCAGCGCGCATCGATGCGGTGCTCCCAGTTGACGGTGGCCTGCGCTTCATAGAAACCGCCTTTGGGCGTGTATTGCTTGAACGAGGTATTCGCCGCCTGGGTGGCCGTCACGCCATACATGGTCTGCACGTACTTGCGCTCGCCCCAGCCCAGCTGGCCGCCGATGGTCACGCTGTCCTTTTGCATGCCCTTGGCATCGGACCTGCCGTAGACCTGGCCCGTCGCGCCGAAATGCACATTCGCGCCGTTTTCGCGGTTCGACAGGGGAATGTCGCTCGACACGCTCAGCGACAGGCCCGGCAGGGGCGAATAGCCAGCGCTGAGCAGGGCGCTGGCATTGCCCTTGACTTCGCCCATGCCCTTCAGGTAATCGCTGCCGCCGAAGCCGTTAACGCCCGTGCGCTTGTGGTCTTCGCGCTTGCCGCGGTAGCCCAGTGCGGCGCTGTAGCTGAAGGGCCCGGCCTGGCCGCCATAACCGAGGCCGCGCGAGGTGCTGATGAACAGGCCATTGGCCATGGCGTAGTCGAGGATGATCAGGGGCGAGGCCGACAGCTTGTCGGCGCCGGAATAGCTGGATACGGCAGCGACGCCGCCGCCGATGGTGAAAACATTTTCCGCGGCGGGTTCGGCCGCCGCGGCGGCCAGCGGGTTGAGGATCATGCCGCTGGCGAGTGCCAGCGCGGTCAGCAGGGTTGTGGGTGCGTGCATGGAGTTTTCCGTCAGGTGGAGAACCGAGTCCGGAGTGGCTCGATTGACTGCTGACAGTATTCATCCTTGCCATGAAGGAAAACTGAGCCTTTTATTAAGATTGCATGAAGAGCGCTTCTTTACCCATTCTTCAGCTTGCGGTGGTTTAATACTCACCATGAAGATACTGCTGATTGAAGACGATATGGACCTGGGCAATGGCGTGCGGATCGCCCTGCGCGACCAGGGCATGCAAGTGGTCTGGGTGCGCAGCCTGGAGGATGCGGCGCGCAGCATCGAGCACGACAGTTGCGAGCTGGTGTTGCTGGACCTGGGCTTGCCCGACGGCGATGGCCTTGATTTGCTGGCCCGCCTGCGCGCGGCCCGTCTGCCGGTGCTGATCCTCAGCGCCCGCGATACGCTGGAACAGCGCTTGCGGGGCCTCGATGGCGGCGCCGACGATTACCTGGTGAAACCGTTCGTGCTGGCCGAGCTGCTGTCGCGCGTGCGCGCCCTGGCGCGCCGCAGCTATGGCTTTGACGGCGACACCATCGAATTGCGCGGCCTGCTGCTGCAGGTGCCCACGCGCCGTGTCAGCGTGCATGGGCGGCCCGTGGAGTTGACGGCCAGTGAATATGCGCTGCTGAAGACCTTGCTGATGCGTGCCAACCGGGTCATCACGCGCCGCGTGCTGGAAGAACACATCCTGCCCGGCGGGCTGGCCAATGCCAGCAATACCTTGGATGTGCATATGGGCAACCTGCGTCGCAAGATCGGCGAAGGTTATATCCGTACCGTGCGCGGCGTCGGCTATGTCATCGACCAGCAGGGCGAGACAGCCACTTCGCCGGGTGCCGGCGCATGATGCGGCGTTTCTGGGCCATGTTGCGCCGGCCCACGCTGGTGCGCCGCCTGATGGTCGCGCAAATGCTGATGCTGACCGTGCTGTGGAGCCTGGCCGTGGCGTATGTGCTGGTCGAGGGCGCGGGCGAAGCGAGCAATGTGACCCGTGGCGTGTTGCACGCCATTGTCAGCGTGGCCGATAACCTGGCCGAACAGCCGCAGCGCCAGGAGCAAAGCTTGCGCGCCATCGACGAAGCCTTGCGCGAGGAGTTTGAGATGGGGCAGGTGCCGGAGCTTGCGCCGCGCATCCTCGTCTGGCGCGAAGGCAAGCTGGTCTACAAGTCCCCCGATGCACCCAGCGGCATCCGCAGCGCCGGCCCGGAGCAGATGGAGGTGGTGTATATCAAGGGCCAGGCCTGGCGCAGCCGCAGCCTGGCCGAAGGGACCACCCGCGTGACGGTGCTGGAGGTGGGCGGCGCCTGGCAATTTTTCATCACGATCAATTCACGCGGCTACTACCTGCTGCCGCTGCTGATCAGCCTGCCGTTCCTGCTGGTGCCTGCCTGGCTGTCGATCCGCCTGGCCATGCGCCCATGGCGCAAGGTGGCGCAGGAGGTGGCGGCGCGCGGACCGCAGGATTTGCGGCCGTTGGCCTTCAAGCCGCCGCATGGCGAACTGGCGGCGCTGGTCGACAATATCAATGCCCTGCTGCAGCGGGTCGATGCCAGTGCCGCGCGCGAACGCAGCTTCATCGCCGACGCCACGCATGAGCTGCGCACGCCGCTGGCGGCCATGCGCGTGAATGTCGAGGCTCTGCAGGGGCAGGCGCATGATGCACGCCAGCAAGAGCTGCTGGACGGTATTGTGAACAGCGGCAACCGCGCCGCGCGCCTGGTGGGCCAGCTGCTGCAACTGACGCGCAGCGAAGTGCAGGCGGGCGGGGGCGAGTTGTCGCGGCGGCAGGCGCTCGATACCTTGCTGCAAGACCGTCTGGCGGCCTTGTCCGGCCTGGCCCAGGCGTGCGATATCGAACTCGAATTGCAAGCCAGCGTCTCGCTCAGCGTAGCCGGACAGCGCGAAAGCCTGGTCTCGCTGATCGACAACCTGGTGGAGAACGCCATCAAGTACAGTCCGCGCGGCAGCAGCGTGACGGTGTCGCTGCATGCGGAACGGGGCCAGGCCGTGTTGCATGTGGCCGATCAGGGGCCGGGCATCGCGCCGGCCCTGTATGACCGCGTGTTCGACCGCTTTTTCCGCGCGCCGCAGCAGGCGCAGCCGGGCAGCGGACTGGGCTTGTCCATCGTCGCGTCTGTCGTGCGCCAGCACGGCGGCACGATTCAGTTGCATAGAGGTAATGGCGGCCTGGGCTTGCTGGTGGAGGTGCGCTTGCCGCTGGCCGAGGCCTGACTGCGCCGGCGCCCCTTGCGGCATTGCATGAAGATTATGGCATGTGCATATAACGCAAGATGGCATGGCGTGGCGCACGCTTGCGATGCATAATGCGGGACAGTTAAAAAAACACCGTTATGCGCCCCTTCCTGTCCCGCTACCTGCCGTATCCCGCCTTTGTCGGCCTGTATCTGCTGTTTGACTGGGCCACGTATATCGATCCGATGTACGGTTTGAACATAACGCCCTGGAATCCCGATCCCGCGCTGGGCCTCGTGTTTTGGCTGATTCATGGCCGCAAGGCGGCGCTGCCGTGGTTTATCGCCCTGGTGGCCGGCGAGGTGCTGGTGCGCGGCATGCCCGCAGGCCTGCCCCTGACCCTGCTCTGTTCGGCGTGGCTTGTGCTCGGCTATGGCGGTATCGGCGCAGTCCTGCGCCGCAGTTTCAGCAGCAGCGACAT
Organism: Janthinobacterium sp. BJB401; assembly: GCF_013372745.1. NCBI lineage: Bacteria > Pseudomonadati > Pseudomonadota > Betaproteobacteria > Burkholderiales > Oxalobacteraceae > Janthinobacterium > Janthinobacterium sp. BJB401. The sequence continues at coordinate 336,748 of NZ_JABXFH010000001.1, forward strand.
CTTCGACAACCGGCGCCGCCTGAGCGCCTGGGTTGCCATCGTGCTGTGTGGCACCGTGCTCAATGCGCTCGGCTATATTTCCCTGCTGTCGCTGACGGGACGCATCCCGGCCGGCGAATGGGGTACGGCCGTGTGGCGCTTCGGCATCGGCGACATGGTCGGCATGCTGGTGTCGATGCCGCTGATCTGGGTGCTGTTCAGCGAACGGGGGCGCGAGCGCCTGCATGCCGCCGTCTGGCGCTGGGAAACCCTGGCGTATCTGGCCCTGGCCAGCTTCGTGCTGTGGAGCCTCTTCGGTTCCATCGTGCGTTGCGAATACAAGCATTTCTACTTCCTGTTTCTCCCCGTGATCTGGGCCGCCTCGCGCCAGGGCTTGCATGGCGCCGTGCTGGCCGTGTTTGTATTGCAACTGTGCATCATCACTCTCGTGAAATGGACGCATGCGGTCGATATCCAGTTTTATGAATTGCAATTGCTCGATGCCGTGCTGGCGCTGGTGGGATTTTTTATCGGCATCGTCGTCGATGAAATGCGGCAGGTATCCAACGAACTGAAACACACGATGCGCCTGGCGGCCGCCGGCGAGATGGCGGCTGCCCTGGCGCATGAGCTGAACCAGCCGCTGACGGCCTTGTCGACCTATGGCAAGGCGTGCGAATACTTGCTGGAGCGGGGCGAGACGGGCGCCTTGCTGCAGGGGGCCGTGGGCCATATGATCGTCGAATCGGGACGCGCCGCGGACGTGGTGCGCCGCCTGCGCGACTTTTTCCGCACGGGCGCGATGCAGCTCGAAGCGGTGGAGGCGGGCGCCTTGATCGAGGGCATGGCGCGCCAGTTCACGCCGCTGTTCCATGAGCATGGCATCGAGCTGGTGCTGGCGCCGCCGTCGCCGCTGGCCGTCAATGCCGACCGGCTGCAAATCGAACTGGTGCTGCGTAATTTACTGGCCAATGCGCAGGATGCGGTGATGGGCCAGCCGCGCGGCCGGCGCCGCATCACGGTCTCGGCCGAGCGGCTCGACGGCGGGCGGCTGTGCTTGTCCGTGGAAGATAGCGGCCCCGGCATTTCCAACAGCCTGGCGGCACGCCTGTTCGAACCGTTCGTTTCGACCAAGGCCAGCGGCCTGGGTCTGGGGCTGGTGCTCAGCCGCAGCATCGTCGAAGCGCATGGCGGCCAGCTATGGGCCGAAGTGGGCAAGCATGGCATTTTTCGTTTTGTCCTGCCCCTGGCGCGCGCCAGTGGCGGCGCGACAGGAGAGTATGGTGACAAGTAATTTGACGGTATTTATCGTCGACGACGATCCCGCCGTGCGCGATGCGCTGGGTTTGCTGCTGGGCATACGCGGCTACCGCACGGCCCTGTTTTCCTGCGGCGAGGATTTCCTGCGCAGCTGGCGGCCCGAGTGGGCCGGCTGTCTGCTGGTCGATATCCGCATGTCGGGCATGGATGGCCTGAGCCTGCAGCGCCGCTTGCTGGAGCTCAAATGCATGCTGCCCGTCATTATTATCACGGGACATGGCGACGTGGCCCTGGCACGCCAGGCCTTCAAGGCGCAGGCCAGCGATTTCCTGGAAAAACCGTTTGATCACGACAAGCTGCTGGCAGCCATCGAGGAAGCGTTTTCGCGCGAGGCGCATGCGCGCGGTCAGTTGCTGCGCCAGGTGGAGGGGTTAGCCTTGCTGCGCGCCCTGACGCCACGCGAGCGGGAAGTGATGCAACTGGTGGTGACGGGCCAGCACAACCGCGATATCGCCCCTGTGCTGGGCATTTCCGTGCGCACGGTGGAAGTGCACAAGGCGCGCCTGATGGACAAGCTCGGTGTCGATAATGTGGCCGACCTGGTGCGCATCAGCATGCTGGGCGCTGGCTAGCCGTTAAAGCGTTCTCTAGGCGATGGTCTGCAATACCTGATCGCTTGAAATCGCCTTGACCCAGTCGCTGCGCCGCGCCACCGTGATGACGGTGCTGTTGGCGCTGTCGAAGGGGGCCCATTCGGGATTTTTCTTGCGCATCAATGCCACCACGGGCACATGCACGGCGTTCGCCAGATGCATGATCGATGTTTCCACCGAAATAATCAGGTCGCATTGCGCCAGCATGGCCGGCAGCTGGAAAAAATTGTCGACGGCACTGAAGGCTTGCGTGCGCGGCAAGTTGTGCGTCTGCACGACGGCATTCACCTTGGCCAGTTCCTGCGGCATGGCATTGATCAGGAAGCAGGCATTTTTCCACTTCGGCATTGCTTGCATGCGCGCGATCAGCTCGGCAATGCGTTCCAGGGGCCAGCCACGCTTGTGCGACTTGGCAAACGGATTCAAGAGCACGAGCGGACCCTGGCGCGGGGAAAAGCCCCAGCTGGCGAGTTGCTCCTGTGCCTGCTGCAGCGCTTGCTCGGGAATGTGCACGAAGGGATAGCGTTCGGCCACGGGAATGTCGAGTCCCGTCAATTGATGGAACCAGTCCGCATACACGCTGCTGATATGGTGTTCGCCGGCATCCTGTCCCGCATACGAGGCCAGCACGGCATCGATCTTGCGGTACGCCAGATAATGCCAGGGGCGAAGCGGACTGAACGGCTTGCGCGTACCGATCACGAGCCCGTGCGGGCTGATTGCGCGGGCAAGGTCAGCGTACTGCTGTGGCCGCACGTGGGCCAGCGATACGACGACGGGATAGTGTTCCGCCTTGGCTTCGCGCAGTGACTCTTCGTACAGCGCCGGGCTGTAGGTCTTGCGGTACACCTTGGCGAACAGGCCCGACTGCTCTACCCAGTCGTACAGCGAATAGGTGCGCAAGCCTTCCCATTGTTTGGCGTCGGACGTGCGGCGCACTTCGTCGACCCACAGGTGGATCTGGATATGCGGATAGGCCGCGGCAAAGGCGCGGAAACCGTTTTGCAGGTAGGTAAAGTCTCCCAGCGCCAGATGGGCGATGAATAGAATTTTGTCCGACTTTTGTAGAAGTTCGGCGGGAATCAAAGGCGTCATGTATCAGTACGATTTCAGGTATTCATTCGATGGTGTCAAGCCACTTGCTGGGAAAATTGCAGGCGATGCAGATTGGCATACGCGCCGTTGGCATCCAATAATTGCTGGTGACTGCCGGTTTCCATTATTTTCCCGTGTGACAATACCACGATACGGTCCGCACGTTCAATTGTTGATAGTCGATGAGCAATAACCAAGGTGGTTTTACCTTGCATCAGGTGCTCGAGTGCCGCTTGCACGGCCCGTTCCGCCTCCGTATCCAGTGCCGAGGTGGCTTCATCGAGGATCAGGATGGGGGCATCCTTGTAGATCGCGCGGGCGATGGCCACGCGCTGGCGCTGGCCGCCGGACAGGCGCGAGCCGTTGTCGCCCAGGCGCGTTTCCAGGCCATCGGGCAAGCCGTCGATGACGTCCGACAGGAAGGCGGCCGCGGCGGCCGCTTCGATGCGCTGCCGGTCCGGCGCCGCGTCGCCATACGCGATATTGGCGGCCAGGGTATCGTCGAACAGCACCACCTGCTGGCTGACCATGGCGATCTGGCTGCGCAGGCTGGTCAGGGCGATGGCATCGATATTCTGCCCATCGAGCAGGATTTCACCGCTGCTGGCCGAGTAAAAACCGGGCAGCAGGCTGACCAGCGTCGATTTGCCGCCGCCGGACATGCCGACAAAGGCGACCGTTTGTCCAGGCGCGATGCTCAGATCGATGTGTTGCAGGGCCGGTTCCTGATGTCCTGGGTAGGCAAAGCTCACGTCCTTGAACTCGATGCGGCCGCCGCTGCGGCCAGCGAGCGGCTTGCCGCCCGTGCGTTCCGGCGTCTTGTCGATCAGCTGGAAGACTTCCTCGGCGGCGGCCATGCCGCGCTGCAGGGGGCCGTTGACTTCGGCCAGCTGCTTCAAGGGCGTCAGCAGCATCAGCATGGCCGTGATGAAGGAGACGAAGCCGCCGACCGTGATTTGCCCCTGCTCCGACTGGAACAGGGCCATCACGATGACCAGGGAGACAGCGGCGGCCGTGATCACCTGGGTGATGGGCACGGTGGCGGAAAAGGTGGTGGTCATGCGCATGCTGTAGCGGCGCAATTGCTCGGCACGCTCTGCGAAGCGCGATTTTTCGTAGTCCTGGCCGCCGAAGATCTTGATCACTTGCTGCGCGCGCGTGGTTTCCTCGATGACCTGGGTCAGCTCGGCATTGACGGCCAGCGAGTCGCGGTTGAGTTTTTTCAGGCGCTTGCCCGTGGTGCGCACGACGATGGTCAGCACGGGCAGCAGCACCAGGGTGACCAGGGTCAGCGCCCAGTTCAGGTACAGCAGCCACGCGAGCAGGCCCAGCACGGTGAGCGAGGAGCGCACGATCGAGGTAAATACCTTGGTCACCATTTCGATGATCTGCTGCACCTCGAACATGATGGAGTTGATGACTTTGCCCACCGTGTGCGTGTTGTAGAAGTCGATGGGCAAGTTCAGCATGCTGGCGAACATCCGGCGCCGCAACTCGTTGAGGATGCGCGTGGAGACATAGCTCATCAGGTAGCTGCTGGCAAACGTCGACGCGCCGCGCATGGCAAAGATGCCGATGACGATCAGCGGCACCAGCCAGAAGGAAAAAGTCACCTTGCCGCCAAAACCATTGTCGAGCAGTAGCTTGAGCGCATACGGCAGCAGCGGTTCCGTGGCCGCCGTGACGACCATCGCCAGCAAGGCCAGGGCCAGGTGTTTCTTATAGGGCGCGTGCAGTGCGGTGAGGCGCTTCAGGTCGGGCGTGAGCATCGGTATGGTTCCTTGCAGGGACAGCAAAAACGGTCAGGCGAAAGCTCAGGCAATGCGTTCTTGCTGACGCAACATGGCCCACAGTATCACCATCGGGAAGACCAGCATGATGATGCCGATATTCAGGGTGAGCGAGCTCGTCGTCAGGCCAAAAATCATATAGCAGGTGCATAGCACCACGCCGGCCAGCGCATAGGGCTGGGTTGCGGGGGCACTGCGGCGCAGGGCGCGGGCAAACATGGCCAATGGAACGAGGAAGAGTGCCAGCAAGGCCAAGACACCGATAATGCCGCGTTTAACCAGGGCATCGAGGTAGTCGTTGTGGGCGTTGGTATAGTGTTTGATGATTTTATCCATTTTGCCTTCATCTGCCATCTGTTGCTTTGCGGCCAAATAACCATCGCGGCCCATGCCGAGCCAGATATGGTTACTTGATAAGGTCCATGCTGTGCGCCACATTTCCATGCGCTGGCCAACGGACGTGGTCACATTATCGCTGTCCTGGAACTGTTTGATGTCATTGACAGCCACCGCCACGCGCTGGGGTACGCGGGAGTTGGGAAGTGTGTAGGCAAGTATGCACGCCGCCAGCAGTGCGCCGAGCAGAGCGGCCAGATGGCGTGTGCCGCGGCCCTTCGAATAATAGTATGCAAAAAGGCAGCCACAGACGGGTAACACCAGCCAACCGCTGCGGCTACCGCTGATGAAGGACCCCAGAATGCCGGACAGGCCGCCGGCCAGCAGGAGCAGGCTCCATGCCAGGCGGAAGCTCTGCTCTCGTGCCCACCCCAGGCCACATAGGGCTAGCATGCCAAGCAGCATGCTGACATTGCCATAGTGGATGGCATTGCTGGTTGCCGCTTGCGGGCGGTAAATATCGAGTACGAGAAATTGCCAGAAAGCCAGAGCCGCACCACTGATGGCACCGATGGCCAGGCCGCTCCACCAGGCCTCTGGCCGGGGTGGATATGCCAGCAGCAACAGCAGGACGGGTACGGCCAGCAGCGCGCGCAATGGCATGTCGAGTTCGCGTGTTGGATCCGCGTGGTACAGCATATTTGCGGTGTAAACGAAAAAGTACAGCAGCAACGTGCTCAATAGCAGGTAATCTCGCCGTTGCAGGTTCAGGCGGGGGCGTTTCCATAGCAGCCAGCTGCTGGCCAGCAGCAGCACCAGCGCGCCAAGGGAATACCCGCTGTTGATAGCCAGCGCCAATGCTGAAAAGAGAAAAACACAAACAGAAGTCAAGCCGAGCATGAATATCCTTGGTAACGCACGTCGTCGCCATTATGGCAACTGTAGCAACATAAAGTAGGCGTCATTGTAATCGAAGGTGGCAACAAAAATGTCCGTGGGAATTTGCCCTTCGGCAACTATATTGGCGATCTCAAGGGGGAAATAGAAAAAACCATGGTTTTTAGCCATGGTTTTTTTGTAAGCAATGGTAACTTGCTGTTATTTTGCCAAGGCCGCAAAGCCTGTCATGCGTCTCAGGCGCTGGCCGGCACGCGGGTGGCGACGCCAGTGGCGATGGCCGCTTGCGACACGGCAGGCGCGACCCAGCTGCGCAGACGCTCGTCGAACGGCGACGGTATCAGTTGCAGCGGGCTCAAGGCGCTGCTTTCGTGACCCGGCAACGGCTCCTTGGCCAGCGCGGCGATGGCGCGCACGCAGGCCAGTTTCATCTCTTCATTGATGGTGGTGGCGCCCACGTCGAGCGCGCCACGGAAGATGTACGGGAAGCACAGCACGTTGTTGATCTGGTTCGGATAGTCCGAGCGGCCCGTGGCCACGATGGCGTCGTCGCGCACGGCGTGCACTTTTTCCGGGGCGATTTCCGGATGCGGATTGGCCAGGGCGAAGATCAATGGCTTGGCGGCCATCGATTCGACCATCTGCGCGCTGACCACGCCGCCCTTCGAGACGCCGATGAAGATGTCGGCGCCGACCATGGCGTCGGCCAGGTCGCGGTCGCTCGTGTCGTTCGCGTAGCGCGCCTTGTTCTCTTCCATGCTGGCATCGCGGCCCGGGTAAATCACGCCCTGGCTGTCGCATACCTTCAGCAAGGATTTGTTCAGGCCCAGCGAAACGAGCAGGTCCAGGCAGGCGATCGAGGCGGCGCCCGCGCCCGAGACGGCCACCTTGACGTTGCCGATATCCTTGCCCACCAGTTCCAGGCCGTTCAGGATGCCGGCCGCGACGATGATGGCCGTGCCATGCTGATCGTCGTGGAAGACGGGAATGTTCATGCGCTTGCGCAATTGCTGCTCGATGTAGAAGCAGTCCGGCGCCTTGATGTCTTCCAGGTTGATGCCGCCGAAGGTCGGCTCCATGCGCACCACGGTATCGATGAACAGGTCGGGATCGTTCTCGGCCAGTTCGATGTCGAACACATCGACGTCGGCGAACTGCTTGAACAGGCAAGCCTTGCCTTCCATCACCGGTTTGCTGGCCAGCGGACCGATATCACCCAGGCCCAGCACGGCCGTGCCATTGGTGATCACGGCCACCAGGTTGCTGCGCGAGGTGTAGATGCCGGCCGTGCGCGGATCTTCCACGATGGCTTCGCAGGCGAAGGCCACGCCCGGCGAATACGCCAGGGTCAGGGCGCGGGCGTCGCCCAGCGGTTTGGTTGGCGTGACGGAAATCTTGCCTGCGCGAGGTTCCGCGTGATAGGCGAGGGCGGCTTCTTTCAGGTTGAAGGTTTCGCCGTTCTGTTCGGCGTGCTTGCTGTGGGAAGTAGACATAGGAATTCTGGGAAGGGCATGCATGGCCCGAGTGGTAAGTCCGAGCCATGGTATGCAAGCGTTTGCACGCTGTCAAGGCTGGATTGTGCTTAAGAGTACCAAAACCGCTTTGGGTAGCCCCTTTATTCTAATGCAAGCGTTTGCTCGGTTTTTGACGGGAAGCGGAATTTTTACGATAAAATCACGGTATTGCGATCCGGGAAGCCCATGACAAACAAGAACCCCACCTTAAGCGACGTCGCGCGGGCCAGCGGCGTGCACTTTTCCACCGTCTCGCGCGTGATGAACCCGGAAACGCGGCAAATGGTCAGCGTCGAGGTGGCCGCGCGCGTGCTGGCCGAAGCGGGCCGCCTCGGCTACCGGCCCAACCGTGCCGCCTCCACCCTCGTCACGCGCAAGTCGCGCATCATCGGCGTGGTTCTGCCCGACATTACCAACGCCGTTTTCCCGCCGATTCTGTTGGGCATCGAGGAAGGCTTGCGCAAGCATGGCTATCTGGCCATCGTCGCCAATGTGGGCGCCGACGAGCAAGAGCAGCTGTTCGTCATCAACCGTCTGCTGGGGCAGCAGGTTGACGGCCTGATCCTGGCCACGGCGCGCCGCGACGATCCCGTCATCAAGATGTGCATCGACCAGAACGTGCCCGTGGTTACCGTCAACCGCAGCGACGAGACGGGCGTCGCTTCCTGCGTCGTCAGCGACGACGTGGTGGGCATGCGCCTGGCCGTGGAGCACTTGCTGGCGCTGGGCCACCGCCATATCGCGCACATCGCCGGCCCGGAAAACCTGTCCACCGGCCATGTGCGCCGCCTCGGTTTCCTGGCCGCCATCCAGGCCAGCGAACTCGATCCCTCGCAAGCGTTCGTGTTTGAAAGCAGCGGCTATTCGCGCGAATGCGGCAAGGCGGCCCTGCTGGAACTGCTGCGCCAGTCGCCGCGGACGACGGCCGTGGTGACGGGCAGCGACCTGGTGGCCCTCGGCTGCTACGACGCCATCCGTGAACTGGGCTTGAGTTGTCCCGAAGATATTTCCGTCGTGGGCCACAACGACATGCCGTACATGGACATGATCCGTCCACCGCTGACCACCATCCGCATCCGCCACCACGGCATCGGCACGGAAGCGGCCCGGCTGATCCTGCAAACCATCGACTCGCCCGATTCTGCCGTGCTGGACGTGCGCCTGAAACCTGAACTGGTGGAGCGCGAATCGACGGCCGCTCCCCGGGGCTGAGGCCGCGCCTGGGGCCGCGTCGCTGCAAGGTGGTACACTGGCGCCCCTCAACGTATTTTGCCCCTCCATCGCCATGACCAAAACCAACACGCCTTCCCCAAAACGCCGCGAAGAGGGCGTCGCCAAGCTGACCGTCAATCCCTTCCTCGACGCCGAGTTTTACGCGCGCATGCGCGACTACACGGAGCGCGATGCGGCCATCATCAAGGAACTGAAGGCGATCGCCGAGATCCGCGCCGGCAACAAGCAGCCCGATCCGCGCCTGGCGCCGTCGCTGGAGGCCCTGCGCAGCACCGTCAAGAAAGGCCTGACGTTTGGCGAGATGCTCGAGCGCATGGCGGCCGGCAAGGAAAAGGGATTGTGGGAACCGTGGATGACGACCTTCGGCATCGAGATCCGCGCCGTCAACTATGGCGCCGGCCCGCGCAACGCCTGCCTGGTGCTGGACCTGGCCGCGAATGCTCCCGCGCACGCCATGTTCGCCAAGGCGGGCATCCAGAACTGGCGCAGCCTGGCCGCCGACGACTGCTCCGTCGTGCGCTCGGAAAAAGCGACGGAAACGACGCCCTTGAAAGTGTATGCCGTGTTTTACCTGGATCCATTGCCAGCTTGAATCAGTAACACGACCGCCAGCACGATCAGCATCACGCCCGACAGCCGTTCCAGCGACGGCAGCGCGCGGGCAAAGCGCTGCCGCAGGGCGGCGCTGCCTATCGCCAGCGCCACCGCCATATCCCACGCCAGCACGGCAAAGACCATCCACGCGCCATACGCCGCCATCGCGGCGGGACTCGTCTGCCTGCCGGCCAGCACGGTGGCAAGGCTGACGTAGAACAGCGCATTCTTCGGGTTCAGGATGGCCGAGACAAACCCCATCGCGACACCGCCGCGCCAGCGCGCCTTGCCGGTGGCGGGCTTTGCATCCAGGCGGCTCTTGCCCGCATGGCGCAGGAACAGCCAGCCCAGGTACAGCAGATACGCGCATCCCGCCAGCCGCACCACGAGGAATGCCGTGCTGCCCTCCCGCAGCACAGACAGTCCGCCAAACGCCGCCACGATAAACACGGCATTGGCCACGGTAATGCCCATGCATGTGCCGGCGGCGGCGCGCCAGCCGTGGGCCAGAGAGGTGCGCGCGATCAGGAAAAAATCGGGGCCGGGCGACAGCAGGGACAGAAAGTGGGCAGCGGCGATGAATAAAAAGTCCTGCATGGCTTGCGCTCCTCAACGATAAGGAGGCGAGTATGCGATGGTGCCGCTGGCGCGTATTGAAGAAAATTGCAGACCTAGCGATAGCGTCCCGGCGTGATGCCCGCATGCGCCTTGAAGACGCGCTGCAGATGGCTCTGGTCCGCAAAGCCTAGCTCATGCGCCAGCTGGGCCAGCGCCGTCCCCGCCTGCAAGCGGCTGCGCGCGCGGTTGACGTGGGCATTTAACTGGTAGGCATGCGGCGTCAGGCCCGTGGCGGCGCGAAAGGCGCGGATCAATTGAAAAGGACTCAGGCCTGCCGCTTGCGCCAGTTGCCGCAGGCTGGCCGACGGTTGCGTCTGCAGCGTTTCGAGCACGGGCGCCAGCTGCCGCGGCAGCGGCTTGCGTTCAGACGGCAGCAGATCCGCACCGGCGCTGGGGCAGGCGCCGAGGAACACCAGCAGCGCCGCATTTTTCTCCGCCGCGCTTGCCCTTGAAAACAGCAGCGCATTCATGGCGCAAAACTGCGCGTACAGCACAGGGCAATGCAGCACGCGCGCTGTGTCGCCATCGAGCGCCGGCGCGTGCGCTTGCAGCCAGTGCGCATCGAGATGCAGCATCTGATAGCTCCACAGGGCGTCAGGCAGGGGATTGCAGGCATGCACGCAGCCGGCCGGCACGAGCACCAGGCTGCCATTGCCGAGGGTGACCTTGCCGTCTTTGCTGCCCGTGAAGATGCTGCCGCCAGCGTCGACGGCGCCGATGGAAAAGGTGGGATGGCTGTGCGGCTTGTAGCACGCCCGGCTGTGGCAGGCGCGCCGGCTTTCCACGTGGGGCAGAGCCGGGTCGCGCCAGAAGGCGGTGGTGCCCGGCATGACTACATCAAAATCACGTCGTATTGCTCCTGATGGTAGGCGTTCTCCACCTGCAGCGAGATTTTCTTGCCGATGAAGTCACCGAGCATGGCCAGGTGCTGCGATTCCTCTTCCAGGAACAGATCCACGACTTCCTGCGAGGCGAGGATGCGGAATTCGCGCGGGTTGAACTGTTTTGCCTCGCGCAGCAGTTCGCGCAGGATTTCATAGCAGATCGTGCGCGAAGTCTTGACTTGTCCCTTGCCGGCGCAGGCGGGGCACGGTTCGCACAGGATGTGCGCCAGCGATTCGCGCGTGCGCTTGCGCGTCATTTCCACCAGGCCCAGCGGCGAGAAATTGCTCACCGAAACCTTGGTGCGGTCGCGCGACAAGGTGCGTTTCAGCTCGGCCAGCACGGCGTTGCGGTGCTCGGCATTGTCCATGTCGATGAAGTCGAGGATGATGATGCCGCCCAGGTTGCGCAGGCGCAGCTGGCGGGCGATGGCGTGCGCCGCTTCCAAGTTGGTCTTGAAAATCGTGTCGGCGAAATTGCGTCCGCCCACAAAGCCGCCCGTGTTGACGTCGATGGTGGTCATCGCTTCCGTCTGGTCGACGATCAGGTAGCCGCCCGATTTCAGGTCGACCCGGCGGCCCAGCGCGCGCAAGATTTCCTCTTCCACGCCATACAGGTCGAACAATGGGCGCTCGCCCGTGTAGTGCTGCAAGCGCGTCAGTTCGCTGGGCGTATAGATTTCCGCGAATTCGCGCAGCTTCACGTAGTTTTCGCGCGAGTCGACCTGGATGGTGGCCGTTTCATCGCCGACGAAGTCGCGCAGCACGCGCTGCGCCAGGCTCAAATCCTGGTGCAGCAGGCTGGTGGCGGGACGCGTGCGTGCGCCGTGCGTGATGGTGCTCCAGGTTTTGCGCAGGTAGTCGACGTCCGCCTTCAGGTCCGCATCGGAAGCGTCCTCGGCCATGGTACGCACGATGTAGCCGCCCTTTTCATCGGGCGGCAGCAGGCTTTGCAGGCGCACGCGCAATTGCTCGCGCTCCGCTTCCTTTTCGATTTTTTGCGAGATGCCGATGTGCTTGTCTTGCGGCAGATACACCAGCATGCGCCCGGCGATGGAAATCTGCGTCGACAGGCGCGCGCCTTTCGTGCCGATCGGATCCTTGATCACCTGCACCGTCAGCACCTGGCCATCGAAGAGGATTTTTTCAATCGGCGCCGGCGTGGCGTTCTGGCCGTCGTGGCCGCGCGCTTCCCAGATGTCGGCCACGTGCAGGAACGCGGCGCGCTCCAGGCCGATGTCGATGAAGGCTGACTGCATGCCCGGCAATACGCGCACCACTTTGCCGGAATACACATTGCCGGCCAGGCCGCGCGTGAGCGTGCGCTCGATGTGCAATTCCTGCACGGCGCCCTGCAGGATGAGGGCGACGCGCGTTTCTTGCGGCGTGATATTGATCAGGATGTCTTCGTTCATGGGGGCGCGGGAGTGGAGGCAACGAATGACATCATACCCGGGATCAGGGCAGGGGCAAACCTGCTTGACGCAGCAATTGCGCCGTCTCGTACAGGGGCAGGCCCATGATGCCGGAATGGCTGCCTTCGATGTGCTCGACGAACAGCGCGGCGCTGCCCTGGATGCCGTAGGCGCCGGCCTTGTCGTACGGCTCGGGCGTGGCGCAGTAGGCGGCGATTGAGGCGGGCGAGAGCACGCCGAAGCGCACTTGCGACACCTGCGTGCGCTGCTCGGCGAAATCCTTGTAATGCACGGCGATCGAGGTGAGCACCTCGTGCGTGCGGCCAGACAGCTGCTGCAGCATCGCCACCGCTTCCGCCCGGTCGGCCGGTTTGCCGAGGATGACGCCGTCGATGGTGACGGTGGTGTCGGCCGCCAGTACGGGGCGCGGGGTCAGGTGGCGGCGGCGCACCAGATCCCAGGCAAAGGCGGCTTTTTCATTCGATACGCGGGCGACATAGTCGAGCGCCGATTCACCGGGCAGGACTTCCTCGGTGACGTCGGCGCCGCGCGGGCCGTCGCTGCGCAGCAGCAGCAATTCGAAATCGATACCGATCTGGCGCAGCAGTTCGCGCCGGCGCGGGCTTTTGGAGGCGAGGTAGATCTTGTGATCAGCCGTTTTCATGGGGGAGTTCAGACGCGGTGATAGGGGTGGTTTTGCGTGATCGACCAGGCCCGATAGAGCTGCTCGGCGAGGATCACGCGCACCACGCCGTGCGGCAGGGTCATGCTGGAAATGCGCAGCATGCCTTCGGCACGTGCCTTGAGTTGCGGATCGAGGCCGTCGGCGCCGCCGATCAAAAAGGCGGTGTCGCGGCCATCCTGCTGCCACGTCATCAACTGCTGCGACAGACCGACACTGGTCAGGTCCTTGCCGCGTTCGTCGAGGGCGATGATGCGCACGCCCTTGGGCAGGACGGCTTCGATGCGTTCGCGTTCCAGCGCCATCGCCGTGGCGGCGGTCTTGCTGCCGGAACGCTCCACCGGCTTGATTTCTTTCAGCACGATGCGCAATTCCGGCGGCATGCGCTTCGCGTATTCCGCGAAGCCCGTCTCTATCCAGGCCGGCATTTTATGGCCGACCGCAGCGATGATGAGCTGCATCGAGGCTTACGCTTCGACTTTTTTGATACGCTTGATCACGGTTTTTGCCGGTGCAGCATCGGCTGCCGGCTTGGCCGCGCGTGGGGCGCGCACTTTTTTCTCTGGCAGCGCTTTCAGTGCTTTGACGGCAGCCGCTTCGGTCTTGGTTGGCGCGACTTTCACGGTCTTGCCGACGGCTTTGGAGGCGGTGGCTTTCTTTGCCGGGGCTTTCTTGGCTGCCGTGGCTGCCGTGGCTTTCTTGGCCGGTGTCTTTTTCTCGATCACGGGCGAAGCTTCCACATTGGCCTTGCTTGCCGCCAGATGGCCGCTGACCTTTTTCGGCTCGTCGCCGGCCGCTTTTTTCGGCGCGCGCTTGGCGGCGCCCAGTTTGATCGGGGTGTCGCCCCAGATTTCTTCCAGGCGGTAGTAGGCGCGGATCGGTGCTTGCATGATGTGGACGATCATGTCGCCCAGATCGACCAGCACCCATTCACCGGTGTCCTCGCCTTCCATGCCGATGATGTCGCCGCCGGCGTCCTTGACCTTGTTGCGTACCGAGGCGGCCAGCGCCTTGGTTTGACGGTTCGAGGTACCGGAGACGATCGCGATGCGGTCGAACAGGCTGGTCAGGTGACTCGTTTCGAAGACGGCGATGTCTTGGCCTTTGACGTCTTCAAGGGCGTCAACGACGAGGGTTTGCAGTTTTTTGATGTCCATTTAGCTTTTGTATAAATTATGTTGTTCAATATAGTCTAGCACTAGCGGGGAAACAAGCGAGTTTGCCCGATTCCCCCGTTGTAATGCCGCACGTATTTCGGTGGCGGAGATATCCACCGCGAAGTCCTGTGCCAGATAAGTCAGACCGTGCGGCGTGTTGCGGATGCTGTCCAGTGACCCCAGGCGGCGCGAAAATTCGTCGGCGACCACTTGCGGCACTGCTGTGTCATTCAGCGCGAAGCCGGGGCGGGCCGCGACGCAGATATGCGCGTATTCAAATAATTGCTGCCATTCGCGCCATGTCGCGAGCCGCTGCAGCTGGTCGGCGCCCATCAAAAAAACGATGGAAGCGCGCGCACCCAGCTCGGCGCGTACCTGGCGCAAGGTATCGATGGTGTAGCTGGCCTGGCCAAGTTCGCTGCGCTCGATTTCCTGGCGGTCGATCACCACCGGCAAGGGCAGGCCGGCAAACGCCAGGCCGGCCATCTCGGCGCGCTGCTGGCCGCTGGCGCCCAGCTTGCTTTTTTGCCAGGGCGCGCCGGCCGGGATCACGCGCAGTTCATCGGCGTGCAGCAGGCTGGAAAAATGCGTGCCCAGCGCGACATGGCCCATATGCACCGGATCGTAGCTGCCGCCCAGCAGCGCCACGCACGCCATACTACTTTCGTTCACGCCTGCAGCCAGTCGCGATGCACGAGGAAGTCAGTATACAACGCCGCTTCGGGACTGCCCGCTTCCGGGTGCCAGTCGTAGCGCCACTTGACCACGGGCGGCATCGACATCAGGATCGCCTCGGTGCGGCCGCCCGACTGCAGGCCGAACAGGGTGCCGCGGTCGAACACGAGGTTGAACTCGACATAGCGTCCGCGCCGGTAGCACTGGAAATCGCGTTCGCGTTCGCCGTAGGGCGTATCCTTGCGGCGCGCCAGGATCGGTATATACGCGTCGATGAAGGCGTCGCCGGCGCTGCGCATCATGGCGAAACTGTCGTCAAAGCCCAGGGCGTTGAAGTCGTCGAAGAAGATGCCGCCGGCGCCGCGCGCTTCGCGCCGGTGCTTCAGGTAGAAATAATCGTCGCACCACTGCTTGAACTTCGGATGCAGTTCGCCGCCAAACGGCGCCAGCGCATCGTGGCACATCTGGTGAAAGTGCTTCACGTCGTCCGCGTCGCCATAATACGGCGTCAGGTCCATGCCGCCGCCGAACCACCATACGGGTGCGCCATCGGCATTCACGGTGGTGAAGAACCGTACATTCATGTGCACCGTGGGCGCATACGGATTACGCGGATGCAGCACCAGCGACACGCCCATCGCCTCCCACGCCTTGCCACCGAGTTCAGGGCGCGCGGCCGCTGCCGATGGCGGCAATGCGGCGCCGGTGACGTGCGAAAAATTCACGCCGCCACGCTCGAACACATTGCCTTCCTCGATCAGCCGCGAAATGCCGCCGCCGCCCTCGGGGCGCTGCCAGGCATCGGTCAGGAAGGGCTTGCCGTCCTGCGCTTCGAGCGCCTGCACGATACGGTTTTGCAAATCGAGCAAATAGGCCTTGACGGCCGAAGGAGAGGGAGTTGACGACATCGCGTGGGCCGACGAGGCCGAAATAAAAAAGTAAGGACGGATTGTACCCTGTAACGGATTTTTGTGATAGCAAAACTGGCGATGCTGTCGCCGGCCCTGCTTTACCGAGGCGGCTTGTCCTGCACCACCTCGACATCATATTGAACGCTGTCATGGCCCGGTTGGCGGGCGGCGTCGAGTGCTTGCGCCGCGCGCTGCCGCAGGTCGTCGCGTTCCACCGTGCCGACCGGCTGCGCCAGCGGTGCCACAGGCGCCGGCTGTTCGCGCTTGAACCACAACGGTCCCGCAATCGCCACCATCATCAGCATCACCAGCATCAGCACGATCATCAGGACGTTGAACGGGCGCGCGGCGCGCCGGCCATACCGGGCCGGCGGTTTGCCGGCAGCATCGACGATCACGCGCGCCAGTGGCGAGCCGTTCGCGCGCGTGCGCGCTTGCAGCTCCTTGTATTGCAGCGGCGATAGCGTGCCCTGTTTCAGCATATGGCGCAGGGCCGCGACGGGCGTGGCGGCCAGATGCTCGGCTGGCAGGCTGTCGTGGGCGGCGTCGCGCTGCCACGCGTTGATCAGGTTTTGCTGGTACAGCGCGTCGACCGCCTGCCGGTTCACCTGCTGCAGCGCGGCGCTGGCCAGTTGCCGGCGTGGTTCATCGGTGGGCAGCTTGCGCAGCATCCTGAAAAAACGCTCCTCGGGCACCAGTTCGGCGCGCAGCAGCCAGGCCAGCGTCGCGATCTGGTCGGCATTCATCTTCAGCTCTGGCACATCAATGTCTTCGGCGGCATTGTGGGCGCGCTGCAGCTCGATGATTTCCAGCTCGGCCAGCGTATCGTCGTATTCGTCGCTGGTGATCAGGCCGAGGCGCAGCAGTTCTGCCAGCGGCAGCAGGCGCGGATCGGTGCTCATGGCTGCAGGCCTCCGCTAAACCAGCCGTACACGACGGACATTACCAGGATCAGCCCCAGCACGATCAGCGCGCCTTTCCAGGCCGGTGGGCGCTTGTACGGGATGCGGTCGTGACCATGGCGCAGCCTGGATGCTTCCATGATGTCGCGCGTCAGTTCGCTGCCATGCTCACGCACGCGCACTTCGAGCGCCTCGAACTGCGCCGTCGGCAGGATGTCGTTGACCATCAGCCAGCGCATGGCGATCCAGGGCGCATAGAACATGCGGTCGGCCGGCACCGCAGCGTGGGCCGCATCGCGCTGGAACTGGTTCAGCAAATCGAGCTCGTACAAGGCGTCGACCTCGCGGCGGTTGTAGTACCGCACCCCCTCGGCTGCCAGCGCCTGTTGCCGGGGCGGCAGTTTGGCCATCCGCTTGTCGAAGTCATTCTTGGGCAGCAGATCGGTCAGCAGCAGCCAGCCCAGGGTGCTGACCAGGTCCGCGTCCTGCATCAGCTCCGGCATGTCGACCGGATCCTCGGGCGGGTGCAGGCGCTCATGGGCGGCGACATCGCGTTCCGAGTTGGCCTCGTCCAGTTCCTGCGCGGTGATCAGGCCAAGCTGGTGCAGCTGGTTCAGCGATGCGTGGGGCGGTTCGATATACATGGACTTACTCTTTTACTTTGGCCTGGCGCAGCTCCAGGGCAAATTGTGGCGTTACCGACCAGCCATTGCCGGCAGCGTCGCGTTGGAAGGTAAACTCGCCTTCCTGCATCACTGCCGTGCCGCCGTTGAGCATGCCCAGCAAGGCGTCATTGCGTTCGATCAGCAGGCGGCAGGAATAGACGCCCGGCGAGATTTCCTTGCATGGCGCCAGCGGTTCGATTTCGGCGATTTCGCGCGTGCGCTCCATCGATTGCGTCAACGAAAACGCTTGCCGTGGCTGGGGCGTGATGCGCGCACCAGCCATGCCGTCGCGGAAAGCCTTTTCCAGCGCCTCGCGTCCCAGGGGCTTGGCTTGCTGGGCAAAGTCGCCATCCTCGATGGTGCCAAAGCGCGCCTGGACCAGCATTGGCTGCGCGCCAACATAGCTGATGCGGCTCTTGCTGCCGCTGTCGTCGCGCGCGACGGTATAGGCATAGTCCATCTTCTCGCCATCGAGCTCGATCGTGGCCAGGCAGCCCCGGATATTGTGTGACGAGGCGTAACCGGCTTCTTTCACGTCGTGCAGGCTTGCCTTGCCCACGCCTTCCGGCGCTGCCTTGTTGAGCATGCGTGTCACGGTGGCGATCGTGTTGCTGGAGTCGCACTCGGGCACGGAATTGCCACCAACCAGGTACCAGACCATGCCGGCCAGCGCCAGCGGCGCGACGATCACCCAGGTCAGGCGCGAACCGGGAAACAGGCTGCCGAGGATCACGCCGCGTACCGCCTTCTTATGTTCCTCCTGGCGTCCTTGCGCATGCTGGATCGCGCGCTTTGCGTCATCGCTGCCGCCGGACGCGATGCGCTGGGCCATGGACTTGAATTCTGCGCGCTGCAGCAGTTCCACATGCAGCATCCAGTTCAGCGCCTCGCCCGGCGTGGGCAGCAAGACGTCGTCGGGCAGGTGTGCCAGCGCCCGCTGGTACTGCTCCTGCGTGAGCAGCGTTTCGTCACGCAGGTGATCGAGCGATTCGCGATTGAGCACCTCCACCAGCTGCTGCAATATCGACAAACGCAGTGCCAGCTCGTCGCCGGTGAAGTGGCGCTCCAAGCTCAACAACAGGCTGTTCACATCCTCGGACGTAACGATCTGGCGCCGGTACAACCACATCAAGGTGTCGGGTAGCGGCGTTCCGACGGCGAGTTGCGGCAAGTCGGGATGCGCAAGCGCCTGCTCGCGCTGGCGGCGCGTGAGCAGCTTCAGCACATGCAGCGCCTCGACGGAAGTATGCGTGGACACAGGTGGATTGCTTGTCATTGGGAGTGGGTTTATCAAGAATAAAGATGATAAATTTTACAATGCAATCTCGTTTCCCCAGCGCACTATTGAAGTTGCGCCTGATCCAGTTCCATTCTGAACTGCGGTGTTACCGACCAGTTCTTGCCATCCTTGCTGCGCTGGAAGGTAAAGTCGCCTTGCTGCAGCACGGAGAGGCTCCACACGGTGGTTGGCGCCATGCGCGCGATATCGTTACGCTCGACCAGCAGCCGGCAGGACTGGATGCCGGGTCTTAGCTCGCGGCATGGCGCGACCGCTTCAATATCGGCAATTTCGCGGTAATGCTGCGGTGACAGCAGCATGCCCAGGTCCGGGAACAGCAGCGGTTTGCCGCGCAAGCCATCCATGCCTGCCAGCATCGCCTGCAACAGTGCTTCGCGTCCGATCGGCTCCGCCTGCTGCACGAAGTCGCCGTTCCACGCGATCTTGCCGAAGCGCGCCTGTATCAGCTCCGGCCGCGCATCGTCATACACGATACGGCTCTTGCGGCGACCTTCGACGCGAGACACGGTATACGCGTATTGCATCGATTTGCCATGCGAGTTGACGGTGGCCAGGCAGCCACGGGTTTTTTGCGACCAGGCATAGCCGGCCTGTTTGATATCGTGCAGGCCGATCCTGGCCGCCGTCACGGCGGCCAGCGTTTCGCGGTCGTCGCATTGCGGTACCGCGTAGCTGCTGAACCAGTGCCAGGCCAGGCCGGCAACGAGCAGCGAGGCAAGCGTCAGCCAGGCCAGGGGGCTCACCGGGGCATCGTTGTCTGGTGCGGCAAGGCCGCTTGGCATGGTCATGGCGAGGAATGGGGGGCAGTCAGAATGAAAACGGGGCCGGGGCGGATGCTGTCCGCGCCGGCCCCGCCATGGGATCGTTATGGGGCGATCAATGCTTCAGGCCGCGCCAGCCGATGTCGCGGCGGTACTGCGCGCCGTCGAAATGGATTTTTTCCACGGTTTCATATGCCTGCTTCTGCGCCATCTTGATGCTGTCGCCCAGGCCCACCACGCACAGCACGCGGCCACCGTTGGTGACCAGGCGCTCGCCTTCGATGCGGGTGCCCGCATGGAAGGTGACGGAGTCAGGTGTTTCGGCCGGGATGTCGCCGATGGACGTGCCCTTGACGGGATCGTCCGGGTAGCCGGCGGCGGCCATGACGACGCCAACGGCCGTGCGGCGGTCCCATTCCAGTTCCACGGCGTCGAGCGTGCCGTTGACGGCGTGTTCCATGACGGTCACCAGGTCCGTTTTCAGGCGCGCCATGATCGGCTGCGTTTCCGGGTCGCCCATGCGGCAGTTGAATTCCAAGGTCTTCGGCGTGCCCTTGTCGTCGATCATCAGGCCCGCATACAGGAAGCCCGTGAACGTGATGCCGTCCTTGGCCATGCCCTGAATGGTTGGCACGATGATTTCGCGCATGACGCGCGCATGCATGGCCGGCGTGACGATGGGCGCCGGCGAATACGCGCCCATGCCGCCCGTGTTCGGACCCTGGTCGTGGTCCTTCAGGCGCTTGTGGTCCTGGCTGGTGGCCAACGGCAGGATGTTCTTGCCGTCGCACATGACGATGAAGCTCGCTTCTTCGCCGGCGAGGAATTCCTCGATGACGATGCGCGCGCCGGCGTCGCCGAACTGGTTATCGGCCAGCATATTGTCGACTGCCTGATGCGCTTCTTCCAGGGTCATGGCAACGACCACGCCCTTGCCGGCGGCCAGGCCGTCAGCCTTGATGACGATGGGCGCGCCGATGGCGTCGACGTAGGCGTGCGCGGGAGCGACGTCGGAGAACGTCTGGTAAGCGGCCGTCGGGATGCCGTGGCGCTGCATGAAGGCCTTGGCGAAGTCTTTCGACGATTCCAGCTGCGCCGCTTCTTTCGTCGGGCCGAAGATTTTCAGGCCGCGCGAGCGGAACAGGTTGACGATGCCCGCTGCCAGTGGCACTTCCGGGCCGACGACGGTCAGGCTGATGTGTTCCTGTTGAACGAAATCGGCCAGCAATTGCGGGTCGCTGATGTCGAGGTTGACCAGGCGCGCATCGCGCGCGGTGCCGCCATTGCCCGGCGCGACATACACCATCTGTATGCGTTCGGACTGGGCCAGTTTCCAGGCCAGGGCGTGTTCGCGGCCGCCAGAGCCGACTACCAGAATTTTCATAGGGACCGTTCGTTCAATGTGGGTTGCAGGGCGGCGGTGCCGCCCTTGAGTGCAGAGTGATTAATTCTCTATCAGGGCGTTGGTAAACACTTCCTGGACATCGTCCAGCAGTTCCAGCGCATCGATCAGCTTTTGCATCTTGATGGCGTCGTCGCCCGAGTACACGGTTTCCGTCGCCGGCTTCATGATGACTTCGGCCACTTCAGCCTTGAAACCGGCCGCTTCCAGCGCTTCCTTGACGGTGGCGAAATCGTGCACGGGAGTGACGACTTCGAAGCCGCCTTCTTCATCGGCGATGACGTCGTCGGCGCCCGCTTCCAGGGCCGCTTCCATCAGCTTGTCTTCGTCGGTGCCCGGCGCGAACAGCAACTGGCCGCAGTGCTGGAACATGAAGGCGACGGAGCCTTCGTTGCCCATGTTGCCGCCGTTCTTGTTGAAGGCGTTGCGCACCTCGGCCACCGTGCGTACCTTGTTGTCGGTCATGCATTCGACGATGACGGCCGCGCCGCCCACGCCGTAGCCTTCGTAGCGCACTTCTTCGTAGTTGGCGCCATCGACGCCGCCGCTGCCGCGGTTGATCGCGCGCTGGACGTTGTCTTTTGGCATATTGGCGTCAGCCGCCTTGTCGACCGCCAGGCGCAGGCGCGGATTGGTGATGGCGTCGGCGCCGCCCATGCGGGCCGCGACCGTGATTTCCTTGATCAGGCGCGTCCAGATTTTGCCGCGCTTGGCATCGGTGGCAGCCTTTTTATGCTTGATATTGGCCCATTTGCTATGTCCTGCCATGTCGAATCTTCCTTAGACGGGTGTTCAATTGTGGCCGACATTTTAGCATATCGGCCCCTTGCGAAGCGGCATGGCCCCGTCATCAGGATGACACAATCTGTTGCTAAAGTGACGCGCTTTCACCATATCGAGGGCGCGACATCATGGCAAGTCAAATGGACAGGCGGCAATTTCTGAAATTGGGCGGCTTTATTACCGTCTCCGTGGCCACCGTCGGCCTGGCCGCCTGCGGCAGCACCGATTACAGCGATCCTGGCGTGCCGCTGGCCTCGGGCAGCGACTGGAAATTCCCGCAAAGCGTGGCTTCGGGCGATCCGCGCGCCGACTGCGCCATGCTGTGGACGCGCGTCGTGCCCGCAAGTTTCGACGCCGTCGCGCCCGCCGTGGCCGGCAAGTCCGACGTGGCCGTGCGCCTGATCGTCAGCGCCAGCGACAATACGGCCGCTCTGGGCGGCAATACGGCCCTGACGGGAACGCCCATCGTCGACGCCAAGCTGCCCCTGAAAGCCGATTTCGACAATACCCTGCGCCACAAGGTGACGGGCTTGCAGCCGGGCCAGGTGTATTTTTACCAGTTCATCGCCGGCGACGTGCGCTCGAACGTGGGCCGCTTCAAGACGGCGCCCGCCGCCACCGCCGACGTGTCCCAGCTGCAGTTCGCCTACCTGACGTGCCAGGACTGGAGCATCAACCACTGGGGCGCGCTGTCGCACATCGCCGCCAATGAAAGCCTGGACTTCATCGTCCACCTGGGCGATTACATCTATGAAACGGTGGGCGAGGCCTTCCAGAGCGGTGCCGTGGAAAGCCGCCACGACCAGTTGAAATTGCCCGATGGCACGTATAAAAGCGGCACGTCCGGCGCCAAGTACGCCACCACCGTGGCCGATTACCGCTACCTGTACAAGAAATACCGCACCGATGCGCGTTTGCAAGCCGTGCACGAGCGCTTTGCCTTCATCGCCGTCTGGGATGACCACGAATTCACGGACGACGCCTGGCAGGACGCTTCCACCTATGAAGGCATCGTGGCGACGGACGGCAGCGATTTGCACCAGCCGGCCCGCCGCCGCAGCGCCAACCAGGCGTGGTTCGAATACATGCCGGCCGACGTCACGTTCGATAGCGCCGCGACCACATTCCAGAACATCCAGATCTACCGCGACTTCCAGTTCGGCAAACTGATGCAGCTGGTGATGACGGACGAGCGCCTGTACCGCGCCGACCATGCGATCGCCGAGTCGACCGTCAACCCGGCCACGGGCAAGCCGCTGGGCAGCGTCGGCAGCCGCTACCTGGTGCCGCAAGCGCTGTTCGACAGCGTGGAAGGACAGAAAATGGCGGCAGCCACCAAGGCCGGCGCCGACCCGCTGGCCGCCGTCGGCATGCTGGGCACGACCCAGCGCGACTGGTGGAAAAGCAAGATGAAGGCAGCGACCTCCACCTGGAAGCTGTGGGGCAATGAAGTGTCCTTGCTGCGCATGGGTCTCAATGGCACGGATGCGATTGCCACCTTGCTGGCCCTGAGCGCCATGGCCAACGTTGGCCAGGCCATCGCCAGCACCTTGCCCCTGGTGGGCGGCAGCGTGCCACTGGCGTCCGCCATCGTGGCAGCTTCCACAGCGGGAGCGGCGCAAACCGTGGCGCAAGCGGCGGCCATGGCCATTGCCGGCGCGGCAGCCAATGCCAGCGCCCAGGGCGCCGCCGCCGTGGGCGCCGGCCTGAGCGCGGCCCAGGCCGGCATCACGGTAGCGGCCTACAACAGCGGCTCACCGGCCGCCGCAGCGCAAGTGATCGCCTTTGGCTGGATCAAGCCCGACGTGCAAGCCAAGGGCGCCGCATCGAGCTTTGTGGCCGCATCGGGCCAGCAAGCGGCGCTGGCGCCATTTTTCACGCGCTTCCTGCTCAATTGCGACCAGTGGGATGGCTACAACAGCGAGCGCAAGAATCTGATGGCACACCTGAAAACGAATGCCATCGGCAACGTGGTGGCGCTGACCGGCGATATCCACTCGTTCTTTGCCGGCACCGTCAGCGACGACTTCGACGCAGCCGGTGGCGGCACGCCCGTCATGGTCGACCTGGTGTCGGCCGGCGTCAGCTCCGATTCCTTCTTCAGCTACCTGAAGTCGGCGGCCGGCAGCATGGGCAATATCGGCACCCTCGTCAGCTATCCGCTGGCCATTCCCGTCACGGGCCTGGGTACGGTCAATCTCGACATCAACCTGCTCGACTACACCATGGGCAAGGCGGCACCCACCGTCGACAGCCTGCTGGAGCAATTGCGCGTGCAGTTGCGCGGCGCCTTGGCCGCCAAGGGCGTGCCGGAAGCGCAACTGGACGCCACGGTCGCTGCCGTGCAGGCTGGCTTGAAAGCGAGCACTGACTTCAGTGGGACCTTGCTGGGCCTGGCGCAGCAATTGTCCGGCCTGGGCAACAACCCGTGGATCAAGCATTTGAACACGGATGCGCAGGGCTACACGGTGGTGACCTTGACGCCGGGCAAGCTGGTGGCGCAGTTCAAGCAAGTGAATAAACTGATCGGCACGGCGGCGCCGGCAAACGTGATTGCGCGCATGACGACGGCGACAGTCAATGCTGGGACGGTGGCGGTGGTGGTGGCGTAAATGAAGGGCCGGGGTCAGACCCGTCGGGTCTGACCCCAACTTTTGCCTTACAATCTGGGCATGAGCTCCAGTTCCCCGCAAGCAACCCCTCCATCTATTCCCCGTTCCGTCTACCTCGGTGGCCTGGCCATCGCCGTGGGCGGGGCGGTGCTGTTTTCCACCAAGGCCATCGTCGCCAAGCTGCTGTACCGCTACCAGATCGACGCCGTCACCCTGATCGCTTTCAGGATGATCTTCTCGCTGCCCGTATTCGCCGTCATCGCCTGGTGGAAGATGCGCACCGAGCCGCCGCTGTCGAACCGCGACCGCTGGCGCCTGGTCGGGCTGGGGCTCGTCGGCTACTACCTGTCCAGCTATCTGGATTTCCTGGGCCTGCAATACATTTCCGTGGGGCTGGAGCGCCTTATCCTGTTTCTCACGCCCACCTTCGTGCTGCTGATTACCACCGTGTACTTCAAGCAGAGCATCAGCCGTTTGCAGTGGCTGGCCTTGCTCACGTCCTACTGCGGCATTGTGCTGGTGTTCGTGCATGACTTGCAGGGCGGCGCCAGCAATGTGGCGCTCGGTTCCACCCTGGTGCTGGGCTCGGCCTGCGCGTATGCCGTGTATCTGCTGGGCTCGGGTGAATTGGTAAAACGCATCGGCTCCATGCGGCTCGTTTCCTACGCGATGTGCGTGGCCAGCTTTGCCTGCATCGCCCAATTCTTCATCCTGCGCCCCGTCGAGCTGCTGATACAGCCCATGCCCGTGTATGGCTTGTCCTTGCTTAATGGCATCTTTTGCACGGTGATGCCCGTCTTCATGACGATGATCGCCGTCGAACGCATCGGCGCGCCCGTCGCTTCGCAGGCGGGCATGATCGGCCCCGTGTCGACCCTGTTCCTGGGCGCCATGATCCTCGATGAACCGATCACCAACTGGCAACTGGCTGGCACCAGCCTTGTGCTCGCCGGGATTTACTTGCTGTCGAAAAAGAAATAATTCCTCCACCCACTGAAAAGTCCTCACCATGAAAACACGCATCGCCCTGATTGCCCACGACAAGAAAAAAGATGACATGATTACCCTGGCGGGCGAATACCTGGACTTTTTGAAGGGTTGCGAACTGTCGGCCACGGGCACCACGGGTGGCCGCCTGATCAATGAGCTGGGCTTGCAGGTGGAACGCAAGCATTCCGGTCCGTTCGGCGGCGACTTGCAGATCGGCTCGCTGCTGGTGGAAGGCTTGATCGATTGCGTGATCTTCCTGCGCGACCCGATGACGCCGCAGCCGCACGAGCCGGACATCAACGCCCTGGTGCGTGCCTGCGACGTGCACAACGTGGCGTGCGCAACGAATCTCTCGTCGGCGCACCTGGTGCTGTCGCAATTGCAGGCGCAGGCCGTTGCTGCCGCCTGATCAACCTACACGAGGAGATGAGCATGAGCGCAACGATTACCACCAAGGCCATCCGCGTACAGCGCACGGGCGGCCCGGAAGTGATGGAGTATGTGGACGTGGAACTGCCGCCGCCGGGTCCCGGCGAGGCGCGCGTCAAGCATGAGGCCATCGGCCTC
This sequence comes from Janthinobacterium sp. BJB401, assembly GCF_013372745.1. Lineage (NCBI taxonomy): Bacteria > Pseudomonadati > Pseudomonadota > Betaproteobacteria > Burkholderiales > Oxalobacteraceae > Janthinobacterium > Janthinobacterium sp. BJB401. The sequence continues at coordinate 362,420 of NZ_JABXFH010000001.1, forward strand.
AATTTCATCGACGTGTATTTCCGCACGGGCTTGTACCCGCAGCCGCTGCCCAATGGCCTCGGTGTCGAGGGCGCGGGCATCGTCGAAGCGGTGGGCGAGGGCGTCACGGAAGTAAAGGTCGGTGACCGGGTGGCGTATGCGGCGCGCATCAATGGCGCGTATGCGCAGCAGCGCAACCTGCCGGCGGCCCTGCTGCTGGTGTTGCCTGAGCGCATAGCTTTCGATACGGCCGCCGCCATGATGCTGCAAGGATTGACGGTGCAATACCTGTTCCACCGCACGGTGGCCCTGAAGGCGGGCGACACCATCCTGTTCCACGCGGCCGCGGGCGGTGTGGGCCTGATCGCCTGCCAGTGGGCGAAAGTGCTGGGCGTGAATCTGATCGGCACGGCTGGCTCCGATGAAAAGGTGGCGCTGGCCAAGGCGCACGGCGCGGCCCACGTCATCAACTACAACACGGAAAACTTCGTCGAGCGCGTGCGCGAAATCACGGGCGGCAAGGGCGTCTCGGTGGTTTACGATTCCATCGGCAAGGACACGTTTACGGGTTCGCTCGATTGCCTGGCGCCGCTGGGCATGATGGTCAGCTTCGGTAACGCCTCCGGTCCCGTGCCGGCGTTTACGCTCAGCGAACTGGCTTCGCGCGGCTCGCTGTTCATTACGCGTCCAGCCCTGTTCAGCTATGCCTCGAACCGCGCCAACCTGGAAGAGATGGCCACCTCGCTGTTCGGCGTCGTCAGCAGCGGCGAAGTGCAGATCGAAATCAATCAGCGCTACAGCCTGGCCAATATCGCCCAGGCGCACACGGACCTGGAAGGGCGCAAGACGACCGGCTCGACCATCATCGTGCCATGAGCGGCGGCAGTGACGGCACGCCGAAATTCGGCCGCCTGCTGATCGTGCTGTTATTGGCCGTGGCCCTGATCGGCGCACTGACCTTTGCCGCCGAGGCGTATTATTCGTAGGTGAAAAAAACCGGCTGGCGCATTGCTGCACCAGCCGGTTTTTTTGTATTGCCACCTGATTATTCGATTTTGACTTCGACTTTCCGGGGCACGCCGCTCTGGCCGGGGAAATCGGCAAAGGCGCTGGCCACCATGGCCGGCATCACTTGCGACGTGGCGCGCTTGTTGCTGGTCGATTGTACGGTCACGTCGTACAGTTTCTTGCCGTTGCGGTCATTGATCGTCACGCGCAGTTCGCGTTCGTATTTATGGCGCACGGTTTCTTCCATGTCCAGCGGACCAAACCAGTAGGGGTTGTAGCCAAAGCGGCCATAGCCTGGCCATGCGCCATAGCGGTAGCCGTAGCGGCCAGGCCAGTAGCCGGGGCCATTCCAGAATGGATCGGACGCCTGCAGCACACGCTCGGGATAGTCGACGGTGGAAAACTGCATCGCCACGCGCAAATTGGCTGCGGCAGGGCCGGAAGCTTCACCGAAGCCGTGCTTGGCCAGTTCCGCGCGCACCAGGTTCTGGTAGCTGCGATATTCCAGCGTGTCGTGTTCGGCCGCTGGCGCTTCAAATGCATAGGATTTGTCCTGCAATTGCGCAGGCCATTCATGGAAAACGGTGACATCGCTGCGTATGGTGGTGGCGCATCCGGTCAGCAACACGGTCAATGCGGCCATCATGATGGTGAGATAACGTTTCATTGCATGACCTCCTGATAGTAGACACAATTCATCGCTTAGTATTATAAGAATAGTTCTATTTGTTTCTATTCATTATTACAGAATGTTACCGAGCATGTCGGCGTGTAAGGGAATCCAACATTCCTGGCCTGAATCGCGACGATCGGAGGCTGGTGTTGGTAAAATAGGCTTTTGCCTCCGCTCCCACCCAAATCCCTATGCGCACAGACAGCCCTCAGACGATTTACCGCAAAGATTACACGCCGCCCAGCTTCCTGGTCGACAGCGTCGAACTTGGTTTCGATCTCGATCCCGCCCGCACAGTGGTGGCGAGCCGGATTCACATGCGCCACAACCCGGCCAGCACCAGCCGCAGCATCGAATTGCACGGCGAACACATCGAACTGGTGATGGTGCGCCTGAATGGCAAAGTGTTGAAGCCGTCGCAGTACAAGCTGACGGCCAGCATGCTGACCATTCCGAAGGCTCCGGACGATGTTACGCTCGATATCGAAACCGTGCTGGCGCCGCAGGACAATACTTCGCTGTCCGGCCTGTACGTGTCGAACCATAATTTCTTCACGCAGTGCGAGGCGGAAGGCTTCCGCCGCATCACCTTCTTCCCGGACCGCCCGGACGTGATGGCCAAATACACGGTCATGCTGCGCGCCGACAAGGAACACTATCCGGTGCTGCTGTCGAACGGTAACCTGATCGAAGAGGGCGACCTCGGCGACGGCCGCCATTACGCCAAGTGGGAAGACCCGTTCAAGAAGCCGTCCTACCTGTTCGCGCTGGTCGCCGCGCGCCTGGTCTGCCAGGAAGAACGCTACACCCTGAAGTCGGGCCGCGAAGTGCTGCTGCAGGTGTGGGTGGAAGACGGCAACCTCGACAAAACCGACTATGCCATGCAGTCGCTGAAAAATTCCATTCGCTGGGACGAGGAACGCTTCGGCCTGGAGCTGGACCTGGACCGCTTCATGATCGTTGCCGTGGGCGACTTCAACATGGGCGCCATGGAAAACAAGGGTTTGAACATCTTCAATACCAAGTATGTGCTGGCCAATTCGCGCGTGGCGACCGACGTCGATTACGCGGGCATCGAAGCGGTGGTCGGCCATGAATACTTCCACAACTGGACCGGCAACAGGGTCACGTGCCGCGACTGGTTCCAGCTGTCGCTGAAGGAAGGCTTGACGGTGTTCCGCGACCAGGAATTCTCGGCCGACATGATCGGCACGGACACGGGCCGCGCCGTTACGCGCATCGACCAGGTGCGCACCCTGCGCCAGGCGCAGTTCCCCGAAGACGCGGGTCCGATGGCGCATCCCGTGCGTCCTGATTCCTTTGTCGAGATCAATAACTTTTATACGGTCACGATCTACGAAAAAGGCGCAGAAGTGGTGCGCATGTATCAGACCCTGGTGGGGCGCGACGGTTTCCGCAAGGGCATGGACCTGTATTTTGAACGCCACGATGGCCAGGCCGTCCAGTGTGACGACTTCCGCGCCGCCATGGCGGATGCGAATGGCCGCGATTTTAGCCAGTTCGAGCGCTGGTACAGCCAGGCCGGCACGCCCATCGTCAAGGCCTCCACGCGCTATGACGCGGACAGCCGGACCTTCGAGCTGACCCTGGCGCAAAGCTGCCCCGCCACGCCGGGCCAGCCGAAAAAACTGCCATTCCACATTCCCGTCACCGTCGGCTTGCTGGCAGCGGACGGCGGCGACCTGCCGCTGTACGTCGATGGTGTGGCCTCGAACGGCGCCACCAGCGTCGTGCTGGAATTGACGCAGGCGTCGCAAACTTTCCGTTTCACGAATGTGATGGAAGCGCCCGTGCCGTCGCTGCTGCGCGACTTTTCCGCGCCCGTGGTGCTGGAATACGACTACACGGATGCCGAACTGCTGCACCTGTTCCGCCACGACAGCGACCCGGTCAACCGCTGGGAAGCGGGCCAGCGCCTGGCCATGGAACGCCTGCTGAAACTGACGGCAGCCGTGGCCGCCGGCGAGACCCTGGCGCTGGACGACACCTTCATCGCAGCGCAGCGCGCCTTGCTGGCCGACGACACGCTCGATCCCGCCTTCCGCGAGCTGGCGCTGATCCTGCCGTCGGAAACCATCATCGCCGAGCGCATGGCGCAAGTCGATCCGCAAGCGATCCACGCGGCGCGCCAGTTCATGCGCCGCACGATTGCCGCAGCCCTGAAGCCCGAACTGCTGGCTCAATACCACGCCAACCAGACGCCGGGCGATTACAGTCCCGACGCCCTGTCGGCCGGCAAGCGCGCGCTGAAAAACCTGGCGCTGTCGTATCTGCTGATCGCACCCGAAGCGGCGGAGCTGGACCTGGCGCGGCTGCAGTTCGACAATGCCGGCAACATGACCGACCGCGCCGCGGCCCTGGGCGCCTTGATCCATTCGGGTTCGCAGCCGCACGCGCAGGCGGCGCTGACCAGCTTCTATAGCGATTTCGAGAACGAGGCGCTGGTGGTCGACAAGTGGTTCGCCATGCAGGCTGCCGCGCCAACGACCGACGTGCAAGCCGTGCGCCAGTTGATGACGCATCCGGCCTTCACCTTGAAAAATCCGAACCGCGCGCGCAGCCTGATCTTCAATTTCACCAACGGCAATCCGTCGCAATTCCATGCGGCAGATGGCAGCGGCTACGCCTTCTGGGCGGAACAAGTCATCGCGCTCGACGCCCTGAACCCGCAAGTGGCGGCCCGCCTGGCGCGCTCCATGGACCGCTGGCGCCGTTACGTGCCGGCGCTGCAAAGCCACATGCGCGACGCGCTGGAAAAAGTCGCCGGCCAGGCCAGTTTGTCGAATGACGTGATGGAAGTCGTTTCCAAGGCATTGGCGAATTGATGGCATGTCGGATTACGCCCTGCGGGCTAATCCGACCTACACGGCGTCATGATTTCGTAGGTCGGCTTAGCGCCAACGGCGCGTAAGCCGACAATCACCGCACGAGACGTATTTAAAACACTAACTAAGGGGTTTCATGAAACGCATCAGTCTTACGCAATACCTGGTCGAAGAGCAGCGCTCGAACAACAGCATTCCGGCCGAACTGCGCCTGCTGATCGAAGTCGTCGCGCGCGCCTGCAAAACCATCAGCCACGCCGTCGGCAAGGGCGCCCTCGGTGAGGTGCTGGGCACGGCCGACACGGAAAACGTGCAGGGCGAAGTACAGAAAAAACTCGACATCATCTCCAACGAGATCCTGCTGGAAGCGAACGAATGGGGCGGCCACCTGGCTGCCATGGCGTCGGAAGAGATGGAATCGATCCACCCGATCCCGAACCGCTATCCGATGGGCGAATACATGCTGCTGTTCGATCCACTCGATGGCTCGTCGAACATCGACGTCAATGTCTCGATCGGCACCATCTTCTCGGTACTGAAAGCACCGGACGGCATGGGTCAGCCGACGGAACAGGACTTCATGCAGGCAGGCAGCAAGCAAGTGGCGGCCGGCTACGCCGTGTACGGCCCGCAAACCATGCTGGTGCTGACCTTCGGCAATGGCGTGAACTGCTTCACCCTGGACCGCGAGATGGGTTCGTGGGTGCTCACGCAAAGCAATATGCAGATTCCGCCGACGACGAAGGAATTCGCCATCAACATGTCGAACGCGCGCCACTGGCATCCGCCTGTGAAACGCTATGTCGATGAACTGCTGGCCGGCGACACGGGCCCGCGCGGCACCAATTTCAACATGCGCTGGATCGCCTCGATGGTGGCCGACGTGCACCGCATCCTGAACCGCGGCGGCATCTTCATGTACCCGGCCGACCTGCGCGACACCTCGATGCCGGGCAAACTGCGCCTGATGTACGAAGCGAACCCGATGGCCTTCATCGTCGAGCAAGCGGGCGGCGCGGCCACCGACGGCCAGCAGCGCATCATGGACATCGCCCCGCACAAGCTGCACCAGCGCGTGCCCGTCTTCCTCGGTTCGAAAGACGAAGTGGCCCGCGTCACGGCCTACCACGCGGAATAAAAGCCGCACTTTTCCACGATTTTCAGCGGCCCGCAGCCGGGCCGCTAAAAAAATGCAAAAAAGTTCGCGTTGACACTAGCAAATTTTGTGCATTGTTTGTAGAATGTGGGTCTTCGCCGTTGTAGCTCAGTTGGTAGAGCAGCACATTCGTAATGTGAAGGTCGCCAGTTCGATTCCGGCCAACGGCACCAAGTTTCATCAGAAAACCCGCTTGACTTGCAAAAGTCGGCGGGTTTTTTGTTTTTGTCATCCTTCCGGCGTCATATCCACTGATCGTTCTGCACAGTGCGCTCATCCGCGTCGCCGTCGCCCGTGTTGACCACGCCGCGCGGCTCGATCAGCAGCAGCCTGGCTTCGGCAAGGGCGCACGGTTTGTGTTCGACGCCACGAGGCACCACCGCCATCTGGCCGGCGCGCAGCACGATGGCGTGTCCTTCCGCGTAGCCGGGGCCGCGCAGGGCGATGCGCAATTCGCCTTCCAGCACGATGAAGGTTTCGTCCGTGTCGGCGTGCCGGTGCCACTGGAATTCACCGAGTACCTTGACCACCTTGAATTGGTAGTCATTCATTTCGGCGATGACGCGCGGCTGCCAGTGCCCGTCGATCAGGGCTATCTTGCCTGCCAGGTCGATGGACCGGCCCTGGCCGCGCGTGGTGGTGGTAGTGGTGGTGTCTGGCATGCTGTGCTCCGTTCAAGTGGCGATGCAGCCAGAATACGCGGCTGCTTGCCGGCCGTATTGAACGATCGTGGGTGTTTTCAGCGCGTGCTGGCGCCGCCGGCGTAACGCAGCCAGCGGCCAGGCGTCAGCCCATGGGTTTTCAGGAAATGCCGCGTCATGTGGCTCTGGTCGGCGAAGCCCGCGGCCATGGCGGCCGAGGCGAGCGTGGCGCTACCCAAGAGCAGGCGCCGCACCATCTCCAGGCGCCGCATCGTCAGATAGCGGTACGGGCTGGTGCCATAAAACACGCGAAAGTCGTGCGACAGGCTCCAGCGGTCGCGTCCCGTTGCCGCTTCGAGTTCCGCCAGGGTGACGGCGCGCGTGCAGTGCGCCTGCAGGTAGTCGCGCGCGCGCCGCGCCGCCAGGTAGTCGCCTTTTGGGCGCTGCGCTGGCGTGCCGGCCACCGCCGCCAGCGCATGCGCCAGTTCGGCTAGCGCCTCGCTTTGTTCCAGCGTTTCGAGCGGGTGGCCGTCATGCGGCAGCAGGGCACAGGTGGCCGCCGCCAGGCGGGGATCGGTCGACACGCCGCCTTCGATGAAGGGCAGCGCGCGTCCGCCCAGCACGTCCTGGAACAGCGCCGGTTCGATATACAGCATGCGGTAACGGAAGCCGGCGTCGGTACCCGCCTGGCCATCGTGCGCCTCGTCGGGATGCAGGATCATGGTATTGCCGGGCAGGCTGTCGCGCTGGCCGCGGCGATAGCTGAAACGCTGCACGCCCGCCAGCGTGCGGCCGATGGCGTAGGTGTCGTGGCGGTGCATGGCATAGGCCTTGCCCTGGAACCACGCTTCGATGCGCTCGATTCCCTGTACCGGTTCGGCGCACCTGACCCAGTCGCTGGGTGCTGGCGCTGATGCTTGCTTCATGGTGCTTGTTCGCAGATGCCTGCCCTGGTTGCGGAACGCAGACTGTACTCGCCGCGCGCAGGGCTGTCCACGAAAACCGTGGCTCAGAAGTTGTGCTTCAGAAGTTGTGTTTGATACCCAGCGCCACGCCCGACAAGGTGGCGCCCTTTGTTTCCCCATCGCGTCCCAGGCTGTTGATGGCAAAGCCGGCGATGCCGTTGCGGCCGTTGGCCAGCCGCGTGTAGTAGGCATACAGGCTGCTGCGTTTCGACAGCTGGTAGTCGTAGCCGGCGGTTGCGTGGGTGGCGCCCGTACCGCTGCCGGCGCGCACGGTGCCGATGGTTTCCAGCGCGCTGCCGGTGGCGCTTTGCGCGTGGGCCAGGCCGAAGCGCAGGCCGTGGCGGCCAAACTGGCGCGTGGCGGAGACATATACCGTGCGCCGGCGTAGCTCGCCCGTGGCCGTGGCGTAGCGCAGGCTTTCCAGCGCCACCGCCAGCTGCGTGGCGCTGTCTATCCTCCATGCCAGGGCCAGCTTGCTGCCACGGTCGGAGAGCCCGCGCCCCTGGTAGTCGTGATGCTCTTCCTGCGCCAGACTGGCGTACAGGGCATCGCCGTCGTAGAGCAGGGCGGCCGACGTCAGCGCCGGATGCGCGCCGCTGGCCGGCCGTTCTTCCGCCATGCCGCGCGCCACGCGCAGCGACCAGCCCTGCCACTGCGGTGTCCAGTAATGCACGCTGTTTTGCTGGCGCCGGTCGAACGAGTACGCGTTGCTGGTATTGCTTTCGGTGGCGCCCGCGCCATTGCCCATCAGGCTCATGTAGCCGGCCGTGGTGGGGTAGAACGGGTCGAGCGCGGAGGTGGCGCTGTTGTAGGGCAGGGTCCAGTTACCGGCAAACAGCGTGCCCCACGGCCCGGCAATGCCGACACGCGTGTCGCGCGCGGCGATGGCGCCCGCGCCCGTATCTGGCGCCAAGGTGCCCTCGATCTGGAACAGCGCCTGCCAGCCGCCGCCCAGGTCTTCGCTGCCGCGAAAACCGAGTACCGAACGGTTGTTGGAGACGCGCTGCACCTTGTCGCCGCTGCCGGACGAGTGCAGCGCTTCGAGCGCCACGTTCAGGCGGCCATACAGCTGCACGTTTTCCTGTGCAGTGGCGGTCAGGTTGGCCCCCAGCGCGAGCGCGCCGGCAGCCAGCAGGGGCAATCGCCTCAGCATGGCCTCAGAACGCAAAGCAGCTGCATCCCAGCGCGCCCCAGAAGCCGGAGTGGCTGGAGACGGGCACGGAGCTCTTGCGCGCCACGTCGTGCGCGTGGGCGTGTACGCCGCAGGCGCCCTGGCACTGGTGCTGCTGCATGACGCTGGTCTTTTGCGGCGGCGCAGAGCGGTAGTGGCCGGCCACGTTTTTCACGGGTGACCAATCGGGCAGCACGGGAATCGGTGGCGGCGCCAGCTTGGTAAATTCCGCCTGGCCGTAGACGATCTTGCCGCCGACGATGGTTAGCACGGATTCGATCGACTTGATCGCTTCTTCATCGATACTGAAGAAATCCGCGCTCAGGACCGCCAGGTCGGCCAGCATGCCTTCCTGGATGCGCCCCTTCTTGCCTTGCTCGCTGGAGAACCAGGCGCTGCCCACCGTCCACAGTTCCAGCGCCGTGTCGCGCGACAAACGGCTGCCTGCGTCGTACAGGCGCAAGCCGCCCACGGTGCGGCCTGATACCAGCCAGTACAGCGCCGTCCACGGGTTGTAGCTGGCGACCCTGGTGGCATCGGTGCCGCCGCCCACTGGCACGCCCGAGGCAAGCATGCGCGCGATCGGCGGCGTGGCCTTGGCCGCTTCCGCGCCGTAGCGGTCGACGAAGTATTCGCCCTGGAAGGCCATGCGGTGCTGGATGGCGATGCCGCCGCCCAGCGCCTTGACCCGGTCGATGTTTTTCGGCGTGATGGTTTCGCAGTGGTCGAACATCCAGTGCAGGCCGTCGAAAGGGATATCGCGGTTGACCTTTTCAAAGACCGTCAGCATGCGCTCTATCGATTCGTCATAGGTGGCGTGCAGGCGGAAGGGCCAGCGTTTCGACACCAGGTGGCGCACGACCTTTTCCAGTTCGTCGTCCATGCCGGGCGCCAGGTCCGGGCGCGGCTCAAGAAAATCCTCGAAGTCGGCGGCGGAAAACACCAGCATTTCGCCGGCGCCGTTATGACGATAGTAATCGTCGCCCTGGCCCGGCGTGACCATCTCCGTCCATTTTTCAAAATCCTCCAGCTCGCGGCCCTTGTTTTGCGTGAACAGGTTGTAGGCGATGCGGATGGTCAGCTGGTCTTTCTGCGCCAGTTCGTCGACGACGGCGTAATCCTCGGGATAATTCTGGAAGCCGCCGCCCGCGTCGATGGCGCTGGTCAGGCCCAGGCGATTGAGTTCGCGCATGAACTGGCGCGTGGAATTGACTTGCAATTCGCGCGGCAGGGTTGGACCCTTGGCCAGGGTCGCATATAAAATCATGGCGTTCGGACGGGCGATCAGCATGCCCGTGGGGTTGCCGGCAGCGTCGCGCACGATTTCGCCGCCGGGCGGGTTCGGCGTGTTCTTGTCGTAGCCGACCACGCGCAGGGCGGCGCGGTTCAGCAGGGCGCGGTCGTACAGGTGCAGGATGAAGACGGGCGTGTCGGGCGCGGCCGCGTTGATTTCATCGAGGGTAGGCATGCGCTTTTCCGCGAACTGGAATTCGTTCCAGCCGCCGACGACGCGCACCCATTGCGGGTTCGGCGTGCGCAGCGCCTGTTCTTTCAGCATGCGCAGGGCGTCGGCCAGCGACGGCACGCCTTCCCAGCGCAATTCCAGGTTGTAGTTCAAGCCGCCGCGGATCAGGTGCAGGTGCGAGTCGTTCAGGCCGGGAATCACCGTGCGGCCACCGAGGTCGATCACGCGGCTGTCGGGCGCGCGGTGGCGCATGACGTCATCGGTATCGCCGACGGCGAGGAATTTGCCGTCGGCGATGGCCACCGCGCTCGCTTGCGGGCAGCTTTTATCGACGGTATGGAAGCAGCCGTTGAGCAGTATCAAGGGGGCGGCGGCGGGGAGGGTGTGTTCTGGCATGGTGCAGCTCCATGGTTGCGGTGCGGGGAGGGCCGGCGTGCGCGGCGCGAAAGTCACGTCGGCCAGTGTAGCGGACGTCCCGCGCCTGAACACGGGCCAAAAGATCAGGTGGAGCGTGGCACACTGGCCGAAGGACGGGGGCGCAGGCCTGCCGCATGGCTTACCATGCAGGCAGCGGCGCCGGGGAGCTGGCGCGTTTTTTGTTTTTTTAGTGCATTGCACGGTATCAGGAGTCATTCGATGGATCAGCCACCACACAGCCGCTTGTTCGGCACCAGCCTGGGATTTTTAGCCGGGTATGTCGATACCCTGGGTTTTATTGCCCTGTTTGGCCTGTTTACAGCCCATGTCACGGGCAACTTCGTGCTGATCGGCGCCGCCCTGGCGGATGCCTCGCGCGTGTCCATCCTGCTGAAGTTTCTCGCTTTTCCCGCCTTTATCGCCGGCGTCGCCATCACGCGCCTGATGGTGCTGGCTGTCGAGCGCCGCGCCGGCCCGTCGCTGACCCTGGCCATGCTGCTGCAGTGGGCCTTGCTGGCCGGCTTCATGGTGTTTGGCATCCTGGCCGAACCGATTGGCAAGGATGTCAGTTCCATGGCCATGGCGGCCGGTTTGCTAGGCACGGCCGCCATGGGCGTGCACAGCGCCACCAGCCGGCTGCTGCTGGCGCACCTGGCGCCCACCTCCATGATGACGGGTAACGTGACGCAGATCGTCATCGACACCGTCGACGTGCTGCGCGGCGCGGCCGATGCCGCCACCCATGCACGCTGCGGCAAGTTCTTCTGGCCGCTGGCAGCCTTCGCGCTGGGCGCCATCGCCGCCGCCTTTGCCTACCTGGCCTTCGGCTTCGTGGCGCTGGCCGTGCCCTTGCTGCTGCTTGCCGGCCTGATCATCGCGCAGCATCGCAGCGGCCGCGCGGCGGTGCCTGCCGCCTGAGCCGCCATGCGCCTGCCCGTCCTGGCCGCGCTGTGCTGCCTGCTGCTGTTGTTCAGCCCTCCGGCGCTGGCCATCGACGCGGCGCGCGGCATCCACCAGCTGCAGCACACCAGCTGGACGTCCAGGGATGGTGCGCCGGACGACATCAGCGTCATCGCCCAGGGCGGTGACGGCTTCCTGTGGCTGGGCACCCATGCGGGCCTGGTGCGCTTTGACGGCCTGCGTTTCGAGCCCTTGCGTGCGCGCCAGGGTGTGTTTCCCGATACGGTGATTCTGGCCCTCAAGCGCGCTGCCGACGGCGGCATGTGGGTGGGCTGGCAAGTGGGCGGCATCAGCCATGTCAAGGATGGCGTGGTGCGCAATTACGGCGAGGCGCAGGGCGTGCGGCCCGGTTCCGTCTGGGGTTTCGCCATCGACGCCACGGGCGCCGTGTGGGCCGCCGGCGTGGCCGGGGTGTCGCGCTTCGACGGCCGGCGCTGGCAGGCGATGGGGCCGGCGCAAGGCTACACGGCGCAAAAGGCCTCAGCCGTGTTCGCGGACCGCGACGGCCGGCTGGGCGTGTTCAGCGAACAGGGACTGTTCCTCTGGCAGCCGGGCCAGGCGCGCTTCGCGCCGCCCGTGGGCCGCCTCGACTTGCGCGCTCCGCCGCAGCAGGGACCGGATGGCCGCCTGTATCTGCTGGAGCTGCGCGGCATTCGCATCATCGACTCGCTCGAGCGCTACGACCAGCTCGACCACCGCTGGATCTACCGCGATACGAGCGGCACCAGCGGCAGCATGCTGGTCGACCGCCAGGGCACCCTGTGGTTCGACAGCCAGTTCGGCCTGCACCGCACGCGCAGCGCCGGCGCGCTGGGGCCGCAGCAGCTGGGCATCAGCGGCGACACGGAATCGTTCCTGCCCAAGGATGGCTTGAGCAATGTGCTGATCGCTTCCCTGTGCGATGACAACGAAGGCAATGTCTGGGTCGCCACGTATGCGGGCCTGGACCGTTTTCGCCAGGCCGCGCCCGTGATCCTCAGCGCGCGCGCGGGGCCCGAGGCGCCCGAAGCCTTCCGCGCGCAGCAGCTGTCGCCCGGCACCGGCGGGCGCATGTGGCTGTCGAAGGAGGGCGATACGCCGCTGATGCTGGCGGCGCCCGACGGCAAGGTGCTGCGCGCGCCAGCGCTGGGTCCCGTCACGGCCATCCTGGCGGCGCCGGGCGGCATCCGCGTCGGCACCCGCGCCGGCTTGCTGCGGCTCGATGGCGAGGATGGCCGCGTGCTCGAGACGATTGCCTATCCGCCGGAAGCGGCCGCGTTGAAACGGGTGCGCATGGCCGTGAACGCGCCCGACGGCAGCCTGTGGGCGATTTTCAGCGGCGCCGGCGTGTTCCAGTACGCGGACGGCGCATGGCGGCGCGAACCGGCCTTGCCCGAGGGCGGGCGCAAGGTGCCGCTGGCGCTGCTGGCCGATGCGGCCGGGCGCCTGTGGCTGTCCTATCCGGACGGCAGCGTGGCGGTGCTGGATGGCGGGCGCCTGGCCAGCTACGGTCCCGCACAGGGACTCGACCTGGGCAAGGTGCCGGCGCTGCTGGAAACGGGCGGCCAGCTGCTGGCGGGCGGCCAGCAGGGCCTGGCCCTGTGGCGCGGCGGGCGCTTCGTGCCGCTGCGCGCCGCGGCGCCCGGCGTTTTCGACGGCGCGGTCGGCATGCTGCGCGCGCGCGACGGCAGCCTGTGGCTCAATACGGGCAATGGCGCCGTGCGCGTGGCCGCGGCCGAAGTGGCGCAGGCCCTGCGCGATCCGTCCTACGCCATGCAGGCGCGCTGGTACGATGGCGCCGATGGTTTGAATGGCAAAATGAGCTTGCTGCACAACGGCTCGATAGCCGAAGCGGACGATGGCAAAATCTGGTTTTCACGCGAGAGCGCGACCTTCTGGATCGACCCGCGCCAGCCGGTGCCGCCGCTGCCGGCGCCGCAGGCCGAGATCGGGGCATTGATGGTCGATGGCCAGCGCGTCGCCGCCGCCGATTATGGGCGCCTGCCGGCCGGCACGCGCGGCGTGCAGTTCGCCTACAACGCCAGCAGCCTGGGCGCGCCGGCCCGCCTGCGTTTCCGCTACCGTCTGGAAGGCTATGACAGGGACTGGCAGAACGCGGACGAGCAGCGCCAGGCGCAATATACGGGCCTGGGACCTGGCGCCTACCGCTTCCAGGTGAAGGCCATCAATGGCGACGGCGTGGCCAGCGCGGTGGCGCAACTGCCGTTCCGCGTGTTACCCGCCTTTTACCAGACCTGGTGGTTCCGCAGCCTGTGCGCGGCGGCGCTGCTGGCGGCCGCGTATGGCGTCTGCCGCTGGCGGATGCGCGAGCACGCCGCGCGCCTGCAGGCGCGAATGGAGGCGCAGCAGGCCGAGCGCGAACGCATCGCGCGCGAGCTGCACGATACCCTGCTGCAGGGTACGCAGGCGATGATCCTGCACTTTCACAATGCCAGCATGGCCATCGCCGAGGATGATCCCGCACGCGCCGCCATGCTGCGCGCGCTCGACGACGCCGATCGCATGCTGGGCGAAGGACGCGACCATGTGCACGACCTGCGCGCGGGCGACGATGCCGGCGCGCGCTGGAGCGTCATCCTGCAGCGCGAAGGCGAACGGCTGGCGGCGCAGCACGGCATCGTGTTCCGCTATGCGCAGGAAGGCGAGGCGCGCCTGCTGCATGCGCGCGCCGCGCACGAGATCTATCGCATCGCCAGCGAAGCGCTGCGCAATGCCTTCCGGCATGCGCGCGCGCAGGTGGTCGAGGTGACGGTGCGCTATGCGTGCGGCGGCATCGAACTGCTCGTGCGCGACGATGGCCAGGGTTTGCCGCCGGTGGTGGCGGCGAACGGGCAGATTCCCGGACACTGGGGCATGCCCGGCATGCGCGAGCGCGCCGCGAAACTCGGTGCGCGCCTGTCCGTGGGCGGGCGCGACGGAGGCGGCACGCAGTGGCACCTGCGGGTGCCGGCGCGCCGCGCCTGGCCGCTGGCGCACGGCCCGTTGCGCCGCTGGTGGCAGCGCTGGCGCCGCTCAGGCGTCGAGGATGCCGCGCCGTAGCGCGATGGTGACGGCGTGGGTGCGGTCCCGGGCGCCCAGCTTGGCCAGGATGGTGCTCATGTGCGCCTTGACGGTTTCTTCCTTGATCTGCAGCAGGGCGCCCGTTTCGCGGTTGGAATTACCTTGCGCGACTTGCTTGAGCACGTCCAGTTCGCGGTTCGACAGCACGTCGCTGCACGCATACAGGGCCAGTTCCGCCTCGATCTCGGGCGTGATGTGGCGCCGTCCCGCGTGCACGTTCTGTATCGCCGCCAGCAATTCGTGGCGCAGCGCGCTTTTCAGCACATAGCCGCAGGCGCCCGCGCGGATGGCGCGCAGCACCTGCGTGTCGCCCTTGTAGGTGGTCAGCACGATGATGCGCGCCTGCGGATGGCGCGCGCGGATGGCGCCGATGGCGTCAAGGCCGCTCATGACCGGCATCTGCAAATCCATCAGCGTGACATCGGGCAGCAGCGCGTCGAACTGCTGCACCGCCTGCTGGCCATCGGTGGCCTGGCCCGCCAGTTGCACGCCCGGAAATGACTGCAGCAAGGTGGTGATGCCGTCGAGCAGCATCTGGTGGTCGTCGGCAATGAGGATGCGTATCGGTGCCGTATCGCTGCGCATGGTGTTGTCTGGCAAAGAGGAGTTAGCGATCAAGAGTCGTCGGAGCATGGTGAGCAAAAGGTATTTTACCGCAGCGCCTGCCCTCGTGCAGGAGGTATTTCCCATAGGCAATCAACATGCCAGCCTATATTTAGATAGTGGTGCGGGCACGCCGCCAGGCATACG
Organism: Janthinobacterium sp. BJB401; assembly: GCF_013372745.1. Taxonomy (NCBI): domain Bacteria; kingdom Pseudomonadati; phylum Pseudomonadota; class Betaproteobacteria; order Burkholderiales; family Oxalobacteraceae; genus Janthinobacterium; species Janthinobacterium sp. BJB401. Next base: position 377,511 of record NZ_JABXFH010000001.1, read on the forward strand.
ATGCACGGCAGTACCCACTCAACCCTGTCTTCATGGATGACATCATGACCAATCCGAAACTGGAAGTCCTTACCCCCGACAATTGCCAGATCATTTTCATCGACCAGCAGCCGCAAATGGCGTTCGGCGTGCAGTCGATGGACCGGCAAGCGCTGAAAAACAATACCGTGGGCCTGGCCAAGGCCGCCAAGGTGTTCAACATCCCCACCATCATCACCACGGTGGAGACGGAAAGCTTCTCCGGCCATACCTATCCGGAATTGCTGGACGTCTTCCCCGGCAAGGATATCCTCGAGCGCAGCTCGATGAATTCCTGGGATGACCAGAAGGTGCGCGATGCGCTGGCCGCCAACGGCAAGAAGAAAGTCGTTGTTTCGGGCCTGTGGACGGAAGTGTGCAACAACAGCTTCGCCCTGTGCGCGATGCTCGAAGGAGACTACGAAATCTACATGGTGGCCGACGCTTCCGGCGGCACGTCGAAGGAAGCGCACGACTACGCCATGCAGCGCATGATCCAGGCCGGCGTGGTGCCGGTCACCTGGCAGCAGGTGCTGCTGGAATGGCAGCGCGACTGGGCGCACAAGGCAACTTACGACGCCGTGATGGCCATCGTGCGCGAACACTCGGGCGCCTACGGCATGGGCGTCGACTACGCCTACACGATGGTGCACAAGGCGCCGCAGCGCATTCACGGCGAACACGCCACCCTGGCGCCGGTGCCTGCCAAGTAATCGCCGCGCGGCTATGCCATGCGCCGCGCGCCTGACCGCGCGCGGCGTTTTTTTTCATCGAAAGGAATGCGCCATGAAGTTATATGTGATTTCGCTGGCCGTGGGCTTGCTCGTTGGCATCATCTACGCCGTCCTGCAGGTGCGCTCGCCGGCGCCGCCCGCGATTGCCCTGATCGGTTTGCTGGGCATGCTGATCGGCGAACAGATCGTCCCCGGCGTCAAGCGCCTGATGGCGGGCGAAGCCATCACGGTGTCGTGGCTGCGCAGCGAATGCGTGCCGAAGATCAGCGGCGTGGAAGCCAAGCCAACGCTGGCCAAGGCCGCGGCAAAGTTGGATGAT